>NZ_CP071503.1:600240-900360 GCF_017354945.1 Shewanella avicenniae
AGCGAATTCTGGCCACTGTTGCTGCAGGTTGATAATGCCGAATTGGTGTGCTTCCAACTGCTGCGCTATCAACCGAGTATGTATAACGCAATTCAGCAGCAGTTGGGTAAACCCATTCTAAGCAATCAGCGCGTGGTGCAGATGTTGCTGGCTAACAGCAATGCGCCATTGCCGTATGGATTAAACGCCAACGGCAGTGATACTGAATTTAACCAACTGTTAATTAAACAGTTATCAACCGCTGAGTTGATCGATCTCTATGGTCAACTGCAACAGCTATATGAACAGCAGCGTCGCCAATTGCCGTTGCAACCTAAATTGCTGGAAGCCTTATTGCGCCGGTCGCTCAGCGCTGAACAGCAAACTGCGCTGCAACCGCTGTTGCTGCAAGGCGCGCTCTATTCTCCTATCGGTCAAAGCCCGGCTGCCGCAATTGTGGCCGCGATGCTGCAGCTCGATAGCGCCAAAACCAATCAGCCATTGCTGCTGAATGTTGCTAACGCCATTGTGCAACAACGGCCGGATTGCCAACTGTTGCTGCCGTTTCTGCAACAGTATTTTAGCGGCGATTTGACTGCGGCCTACGCCAGCTTGATGCAGATGCGCCAACAGCTTGGCCGTGGTTTGGGCTATGACTTTACCCAACCAATTGTGCAGCAATATCTGCAACCGCAGCGACAACAAGCCATCACTCAGTTTATGGCGCAAACCGCGGTGAGCAGCGATGCGGCCGACGCCTTTTATCAAACCATCGTGGTGGCTGAGAGCAATCCGCAGCTGCAACAGCGCTATTTACAGCAGCTGCAAACGTTGCAGCCAAGCAATCCGCTATACCTCAGCGAATTGTTGAAAAGTTACTGGCAGCAATCCGACTACGCGGCGTTTTGTCAGTTACTGCAGACATGGTTAACCGCGCAGCCAAGTGACGATAGCCAACTGCTGCTCAGCTTTGCCCAAGCGGTTGCTGCGCCTAATCAAGCCGTTGCCAGCGCCATTAGCGCCAATGTTGATGACGTAGTTGCGTGGCTTAATAAAGCCGGGCAAAACGCGGTGGGCTTAACCAGTTTGTACGCCAGTGTGCTGCAGCAGTTTGCGGCTACTTATCCGCAACTCGCGCTGGTTCAGCAGCTGCAACAACGTCAAGGTGCCGAGCAGATGATGGCGCCAAGCCAGGCCAGCAGCGCCAATTTACAGCGGTTAGCCAAGCTGTATCAGCAAGATCCACAAGCGGCCGTGGCTGTATTGGGCACCATGTGGCGCAATGCCATGGCGGGACGCAAACAGTTTGGTAGCGTCAATCTGAGCCGTGATGATCTGCTGCAATATCGCTATGACCTCGACGGTAATGTGCTATCAACGGCGCCAGCGACCAACCCTGCTGAGTTGTTGCAAGCGACGCCAGCAACGGCAGATTTACTGTCGGTGATGGCCGCATTGCCTGCGGCAACCGAGATGTTTGATGCTTGGCTGCGGGCATTGCCAGATGAACAGCGGCAAACTCAACAGCGTTTGTATCAATTGATCGTCAGCGGTTGGCAGCAACAATCGCTATTGAACAGCAAGGTCGCCGAATTGTGGCAACAAGCGAACCAAGGCGCACTGAGTGCGCATCAGCTCCAGCTGTTGCTGGCGGCATTGCAGCAAACCGATACGCCGTTAACTGCGGCACAACTGCAATTGCTCACGCAAGCCAGTGGCAATATCGTCATCATGCCTGCAACCGAGCGTATGGACTTCGCTCGTATTTTGGCGAGATCTAGTGATAACAGTGCGGCTGGCGAGATGCTGCAAGCGGCAGTATGGCAGTTGAACTATCCGGCGATGACCCAAGCTAATCGCATGGCAGCGATGCAACCCACAGCGCCTTGCATGCAAGACATTATTCAGTTGTTGGCTGCATGGCCGAATCGCACTGCAGCGATCCAAACGTTGCCACGCGTGCTCGCTACCATGATTGCCGGTAAGCCGCTCAAACCCGCGCCGCAGCAGTTGTGGCAAAGCTTTGTTGCCAGTGCGATCGCACAAGTGGCTGGTCAACAGGGGGCTGAGCTATTGCAGCAACAGTTCCCTGAGATTATCGCCGCGGCGGCCAATGCCGATGCGCCGCTAAGCTTGGTGTTAACGGTGTCGCAGGTGTATTTAGCCGCAGGTCAAACTGAACAAGCACAACCCTTGTTACAACGAGTGCTGAGTTATCAAGCACCCGCCGAGCAGGGCTGGTCTAATTATGATCGTGACAAGGCGCAGTTAGCTGTCACCCTGTTTGGCAACGTGCGTGGGCGTGTCGACGACACAGTGCTGACGCCGTGGCTGCAGCAGTATGCCGCGCAAGTGGATGCGCGTCAGTTAAGCGAGATGCTGCTGGCGATTGCTGGCCGTACTCAGGCTAACAAATCAGAGCTCAATGCTGACCTTTGGAGCAGCTTGCTGATTGTCACCGCACAGCAGTTAGCACTGGCGCCAAGCTCAGCGGCATCATCCGACTCCGCGGCTGCGTTACTGCAGCAAGGCATGGCGGCGTTGCCTGCACAAGCGCAA
Source organism: Shewanella avicenniae (assembly GCF_017354945.1). Taxonomy (NCBI): domain Bacteria; kingdom Pseudomonadati; phylum Pseudomonadota; class Gammaproteobacteria; order Alteromonadales; family Shewanellaceae; genus Shewanella; species Shewanella avicenniae. The sequence continues at coordinate 602,779 of NZ_CP071503.1, forward strand.
CAAGCAAAGCAGCTGCTACAGCAAGCAGTCGTCAAGCTGTCACAACCGCGTTGATCTTGTCAGTTAGCGGTAAGCAATTGTTGGTAGCGTAAAATCATGACGATTTTTATGTGAGCCACACTATGCTTACCGCCCTGATGACCGCTTTATCTCTCACCACCGCCGCTGCTGCTGCGGTAACGGCTGCGCCGCCAGCGCCTGTTGCTCCTGTTGCTCCTGTTTCAATGGCGGCTGCAGCTATCGCCGAGCAAGCACCTGCTGCCGCGCAACTGCGTTATGAAAACCGTGGTCGGCCGGTGATTGAAACCCAAGTCAATGGTAAAGGCCCTTACTTTATGGTGGTCGATACCGGTGCCGAATCGAGCCTGATTGTGCCAGCGCTGGGCGATATTCTTGGCGTACAGCCGATGGATAGTGGCCTAGTGATCCGCGGTGCAACTGGTAAAATGCAAGCCAAGATGTACCCTATTGATGAGTTCAGCAGCGCCATCTTCCATGAACAGCAGATTGGTTTACTTGAATTACCTAATCCGGGTTCAACCCCTGCGGCAGGCATTGTCGGGATGGATCTTTTTGCCGATAAAGCCTTAGTGTTTGATATCGCTAATGGTCAACTGCGTACTGAAACCTCTGGCGCAGTGAAAGGCCATTACGCCACGGTAAAGGCGATTGATAACCAAAGTTTACTGATCAGCGTGATGGTGAGTTTAAATGGGGTGGAGATCCCGGCGCTGATTGATACCGGCGCAGCGGCCACTATTGGCAACTATGCCGCCATGCAAGCGCTCGGTTGGCAAACGGATTCGCCAGAATTACAAGATGATGGCGCGATTCGTGGCTCTACCGCCCATACCAGCGCCATTAAAAAAGCGGCGATTAGCACCTTTGCTTTTGGGCCACTGAAAATGCGTGATGTACCGGTGCGCTTTACCACCCAAGATGATGGCCAAGCCGCACGTATTACCCTCGGCAGTGATTTGCTGAATAACTTCATCGGTTTCGCGCTGGACTTTCCAAAACGCGAGTTGCTGATCATGCTGCCAGACGCGCCTGGAATAGCGGCGCAATAGTCCCTGTCTTGCCTTAACGGATAGCGTTGTACCGCTGCTGCAGGTGGTACAGCGCAACGCCTACATCCTGAACCACGGTGCAACATCTTCTCAGCTAGCATCACAGAAATCGCCAATAAATCCGTGATTAACGTGGTGCAAAATGACCATCTTCGCTGACATTTTGTGTGATCTAGATCTAGTTAAATTACAAATTGTGAAACTTAATTTAGACTTAAATTAATTTACTTGAAAAACGTATACGATATACGGAGGATCTAGGGCGTAACTAAGTGGTAAGGCGTAAAAAATCGTATTTAATTTAAGTGGGTTAACCCATTATCAGCGCAAGGAAGAGCATGATGAAGATAAAATATGATGTAAACCTACTCATCCCTAGAAAACTAGGCATGATTCAAATTCGTAAGAAAATTTCTCAATTTGGGGTTACTGGCCGATTGCCGCTAAGTTCAGCCCAATATTAACTAAAAATGTTGTCCGATTGAATGCAGGTAAGTCCACCTGTGAGGTCGTCACACCTTGCGTTCAGTATAAAAATAACCAGTTGTTGGTGCGTAATTACCTTTAGCGCACCCATTTTAGGACTATGACGCACATGGAAAATATTTCGATTGCAGCAAAGCTAGGAATCGGCTTTGGTATTCTCATTGTTTGTAGCTTAGTTTTGTCACTTACTGGGTGGACGGGCCTTGATAATGTGATTGATGGGGGAAAGAAGCTTTACGCGATTCAGCATGTTAATAAAGTTATTTCAGACACCAAAGCCGCACGCGAAAACTACCTGCGCAGCATGAGCGCCGATCACAAACAACAGCTTGCCGATAACATTCAAGAAATCATCACCGCGCTAAACACCCAAAAACTAAAATACCAATCAGAAGCAGCGATCATTAAGATTGAGCAAGCCTTGAGTGCTATGAATAGCTATCAAGGTGTATTCCAACGGCTCGCAGCTGTGGTGGATAACAAAGCGAGTAAGTCAGCCTCGGCATTGCAAATGGCGGATGATGCGATTCGCTTACAAGCACAGTTAGTGAATCAGTTGGACGCCAGCGCTGACCCAGCAAGCCATTGGCAAACTATGGCTGAGTTGAATGCGATCAGCGTGCAGTTGGAGCAATTGAAGAATATTGCCAATCATTGGTTGCTGGGGGGTGCGAAAGATCCACAGATCTACTCGCAGGTTCAATCCAAATTAGCCAACGCAATGACTGACTTGGCAGCTGTGAGTCAGCGCGATGCCAGCGTCAACAGCCGCAGCACAGTGGAAGCATTGAATCAGTTGCAATCAGTTTACCAACAACTGGTGCAGATTGATGTCAGCGTAGTGCAGCTCACTGATGAGTTTGCCAGCGTTGCCGTAACGGTACGTAACAGCATTGATGCCTTAGAGCAGTTCCAAACCGAACGCCAACGCGGTTTCAGTAGTCAGGCACAAATGATGTTAATTATCGTGTCTGTCATTGCGATCCTGGTGGGTATAGTGTTGACACAACGTATTACCGCGCTGATCGCTAAACCATTGCATGAAACCGCTGAGTTGGCGTTAAAAATCGCGAAAGGCGATTTGAGCCAGCACTTTACTAACATTACTCGTAAAGATGAAGTGGGTGTGTTGCAGAGCGCTATGGCTGAAATGAACACCGCCTTGAAAGAGTTATGCGGCAACGTATCTTCTGGAATTTCTGAGTTAGCGGCGGCGGCAACTCAGCTGTCGGCGGTGACCGAACAAAACCGCGTAGGGATGCGTCAGCAGCATGTTGAAATCGAACAAGTCGCTGCAGCCATGAACGAGATGACTACCACAGTGCATGATGTGGCCAGCAACGCGGAACAGGCGTCTGAGGCTACAACCTCGGCAGAACAAGTGACCAAAGACGGCTCCCTCTGTGTGGAATCGGCCATGCAAGGGGTGCAAGAGCTGAGTCGGGTGATTGACCAAACTTCTGCGGCGATGGAAGCGCTGGCGCAACAAAGTGACAGCATCGGCGGCGTTTTGGAAGTGATTAAAACCGTGGCTGAACAAACTAACTTGCTGGCACTGAACGCGGCCATTGAGGCGGCGCGCGCCGGTGAGGCAGGGCGAGGTTTTGCCGTAGTGGCAGACGAAGTGCGTAACTTGGCGCAACGTACTCAACAATCGACTTCTGAAATTGAAACTATGATTCAGAAGTTACAAGATGAAGCACATAACTCTCTGAGGTTGATGGGCACCAGTCGAGAGATTGCCATGGCAAATGCCGATGCAGCAGGAAGTGTCGGTGCTTTGTTTGAGCGTATCGCCAGTGCTGTGTCTCACATTCAATCGATGAACCAGCAGATTGCCACTGCCGCCGAAGAGCAAAGCGTGGTTGCGGAAGAGATCAACCGCCGCGTGGTGCAGGTGAATGACATTGCCGATGAAACTGCGTTAGCGTCTAACGAAACCGCTGAAGCCACTGAACGCTTGGCGGCTTTAGGCACGCAACTAAAAGGTGCCATAGCCCGATTTATCGTGGCTTGTTAGTCGTCGGTAACAGAGGGGAAATTCTGCATGTATGAATCCACGCCTCTCGAACTTGAACCGTTTGAGAGGCGCAAAAATCGCATTCAACACCGTGTCAACCAAATGTTGTTTGGTAATGACTTTGATTATGACACTGTGTTTGAGCAGCTGACGGCGCGATTTGCCCCGCTGGCGCTGGATGATGTCCATGTGCGATTCTTCAAAATACTCGAGCTTGAGCAAACACAGGATGCGGAACTCGCCGCCGTGTTTGCTTTTGCGAAAACCAAAGCCTATGACGGCCAGTTTTGGCCGTTGTGTCCTGAGATTGAGCTAACCCATGCCTACTTTGCCCTTTATGAGTTAGAAGAGTTGTGTGGTTTGCTGCGGATCAGCGGTAACGACATTCTGCAGCGTTTAAGTAGCCAATCGCTGGGCATTTATTTCAACTGTACCTCGGCCAAGCTCAGTTACCGCTTGAGCGATTTCTTGCGCATGTCGCGTTTAAATCTGGCCAATAAGGTGATTAGTCACGCTCGCGAAGCGATTGTGATTACTGATCCCAGTGGTGTCATTATTCGGGTCAACGAGTCGTTTACCCGCATCACCGGTTACAGCGCTGAAGAGGCAATTGGTCAAACGCCGCGCGTACTCAAATCTGGCGTGCAATCCGACAGTTTTTATCAAGAGTTGTGGCAACAGTTGCTGGATAAAGGCTATTGGTTTGGTGAGTTCGTTAACAAAACCAAAAGCGGCAAAATCTACAATCAGCGTGGTTCGATTTCGGCAATTCATAACGACGAAGGCGAGCTGAAATATTTCGCGGCAATGATGGAAGATGTGACCGAGCTAAAACGCTCTGAAGCCACTCTCAACAGGCTCAGCTATTTCGATGCACTCACCGGTTTGCCCAATCGGGTCAAGCTCAAGCGTGACTACAGCGAATACCTCGCCACAGAAAGCGGCACACCTGCCGAAGTTGCAGTGCTGGTGATTGACCTTGATGATTTTAAGCATGTTAACGATGCCATGGGGCATGGCTTTGGCGATGAGCTGCTAAAAGCCGTCGCCGAGCGGATCCGTGATGTGGTTGACACGACGGGCACGGTTTATCGCTTTGGCGGTGACGAATTTGTGGTGCTTACGAAATATCACCCGAACCGTACGTTAGAGCTGGTGGAAAACCTGATTGAACGGATGAAAGCCCAGTATGAAGTGCGTTTTAGCCCAATTTTAATCAGCTGCTGTATTGGTATTGCGATTTCTGGGCGCGATGGCGACACCCTTGATCAACTGATGAGTCGCGCCGATCTGGCGATGTATTCCGCGAAAGAGGGCGGGCACTCGCGCTTTGCGTTTTGCTCCGATGAGCTGCATCAATCGGCGTTCAATAATCTCTATATCCGTGGCGAACTGAAATCGGCCCTAGCCTCAGAGCAGATGCGACTGGTATATCAACCCAAGCGCTGTATTGCCGCTGAATCTGTGGTGGGCTGCGAAGCGTTAGTGCGTTGGCAACATCCGCTAGAAGGCGACATTAGCCCGGTGCAATTTATTCCGATAGCCGAGCGTTCAGGGATGATTGTGGAGATCGATTATTGGGTGCTGCACGCCGCGATCAAACAGCTGGCCTGTTGGCGCAACAATGGCTTACAGGTCGTGCCGGTGGCAATTAACGTGTCGTTGCCGACCTTTGCTCACGATGGTTTTGTGGAAGATCTACAATCCCTGCTGCAGCGATATGATGTGCCCGGCGAGATGATTGAGTTGGAAATCACCGAGCGGGTGGCATTGCGGCAGGTGCGCAGCGCTTCAGCGGTAATGCACAACATTATCGCGCTGGGGATTAAGATCTCGATGGATGATTTTGGCACGGGGTATTCGAGCCTGTCGTATCTGAATCAACTGCCGATTTCGACGTTGAAAATCGACCGCGCCTTTGTCAGCGATATCGAACAAGATCCGCTGAAACAGGGGATTACTGGTGCTATTGTGGCGATGGCCAAAGCGATGAAACTCAAAACGGTGGCAGAAGGCGTGGAGACCGAAGCTGAATTCAACTATTTAGCACAGTTAGGCTGCGATCAACTGCAAGGTTATTACTATGCCAAGCCATTGTCTGCGCAAGCATTTGTCGAGTGGTTGGCGGAAGATACGCTTGCGGTTTAAGCGACTGAATAGCGGAGCTCATTCAATACAAAAAGCCCAAACATTGCGTTTGGGCTTTTTGCTGTTAGCGTTTTAGCAATTCAGCTAAGCGCTGGTCGACTAAGTGCGGAAATTCAAACAAGCGCTGGTGCTTAACTAAAACACACCTTGGCCCAGCGGGCGAGGCCAGCGGTGACTGAGCCAAAGTCGTTGCCACTCACTAACGGCACATTGGGCAACACTTCCGCCACCGCTTGGCGCAGCACCGGTGAACGCGCTGAGCCGCCGGTCATAAACACCACATCGGGCGTGGTGCCACCTTGGGTTATGGCTTCTTGTACCAGCTTGGTGATCTGCTGCTTGGGTACTTCTAACGCTTGCACCATATCGTCAAACTGCATGGCAAATTGCAGCAGTTCGTTTTCAAGCGTCATGCTGCTGTGATAATCCGGCGTTTGCGACAGCGCAATTTTGGCCTCTTCGGCGCGGCGCACTAGGCTGTAACCGAGGGTATCGTAGTAGACTTCCAGCAAGCGTTTGACCTTCTCGGGTTCAGTCGCTTCTTTCAGCAGCAGCTTCAATTCTGCCAAATTGCGTTGGCCATAAAACTCGTTTTGCGCCGAGAGATCGTTGATTGCCAGCGGGTTCCACAGCTGCTTCATCGGCATCTCTAAGCCAGAGTCGAGGCGACTGCCCAAGCCAAAATGCGGCATCAACTGGCGAAAAGCCAAGTGAATATCCAGATCGTTACCGCCGACCCGTTGGCCACTGTGTGCCAGCAAACTGGCGCTGCGATCCTTGGCGTCACGCCAGCTTGGCCCCATGCGTAGCAGTGAGCAGTCGGTAGTCCCGCCGCCAATATCCACCACTAACACGGTTTGCTCTTCGCTTAGGCTGGCTTCATATTCCAGCCCTGCGGCCACCGGTTCAAACTGAAACTGCACCTGTTTGAAACCCGCGCGATGGGCCGCGCGGCGCAAAATCGCTTCCGCCTGTTGATTCGAGTCTTCACCGCCGCTGCCTTGAAAGTTAATTGGCCGCCCAATCACCGCATCGCTAATGCTTTGTTGGCAGGCCTGCTCGGCGCGCTGTTTGATGTTAGCCATCATCACGCACACCAAATCTTCAAAAAAGCGCAGCTGCATCTCGTGCAAGCCCATCGCCCCAAGGAACGACTTAGGCGATTTAACGTAATACAGATCTTGCGGATGGGCTAAGTACAGCTCTAATGCCGCTTGGCCAAACAATAGGTCAGCTTGTTGCAGCTCGATGCCTTCTTCGCGGTTGGCCGCCATTGCCCGGCGCAGCAGTTGTTGCCCTGCGGCATCAGCCGGTTCAATTTGGCAGAAGCGAAACAGATATTCAGACACCGAATCGCGTGTTGGCGCAGCAAGGGTGGAGGGCAGGTAGAATTGGTCGTTTTCCAGCACCAGCAATTGCGGCTCGCCGCTGAGCATATGCGCTACCGAACAGTTAGATGTGCCGTAATCAAAACCAATATACATAAATGTGCCTGCGCCTAACTCAAAAAGAAAAGCCGCATAAGCTAACGTAAAACGCGCGAATCAGCAAATCAGATTCCACGACCACTTAGCTGAGATGTTGCGCTGAGATACACCTACGCCAGCGGCAATGTTAAACTAGCCGCCATTAGTTGAAATGCGACTGCAAAAGGTGATGCTGTGAACCCGATTATCGCGCTGTTAAAAGAACACAATATTAGCAACGAGCAGATTGGCGAGTTGTTTCAAACCCTGACCCAAAACCCTCTGGCGGCAATGGCGATTATTGGCCAGCTCGGCCTGCCCCCAGAAAAGCTGCAACAGCTGATGGGGCAGGTGATGCAAAACCCGGCGCTGCTGAAACAAGCGGTAGAAGAGCTGGGGCTGGATTTCTCCAAAGTAGAAGCCGCCAAAGAACAGTTGAAAAAGTAACTTGTCACTGACGTGATTAAAAAAGGCCATTACGCACATGCGAATGGCCTTTTTGTTTTAGTAAAAATCTATTAACATCATCAAGTTGTGACGGTATAGATATGCAAGTTACTTATAAACCTATTGCACATAACTAAAGGACTGGTGAGCAGATGAAAGCGGTTAAAGGATTAATGCTGTTAGCGTACATCGCAATTGTAGTGGGTTGTTACCTTCACTTTTTTGCCCCCACAGAGCGAACCGAGCTTGAAAAACTGGTTGTCCAAGTATCAGAAGAGCACGGTTATAGCGTGAACTATGTCTCCGTTGAAGTTTGTTACGGTATTGCGCCACTGAGCTTTTGTACCAAGATGCGTTGATATCCAATGCGCTTAGTTTACCGCATAGCGTATGCGGCTTAAGTGTACCGCTTCGCTTGGCAGTGAAGCATGCTAAAACTCATTTGCAACCTTAGCGTTTTGCTATCAGCTGAACCACTGCGCCAGTGCCGGTGTGTTTGTCGCCTTCGATAATATCGCGTTCGATTTCGGCGAGTTGCAGAATGTTAGCCTCAGCAAATTCGGCAGCGATGGCATCAGGCTCCATTAACAGGTCGAGCATTTTCGGGCCGCCGGTGCCAAAAGCCAGTTGCCTTGGCGTGTAGCCTTCCAGTAAAAATACCCCGTTCGGCTTTAACCCTTGCAGCGCGCGTTGGTGCACTTGTTGTCTGAGGCTGGACGGTAAATGGCAGAATACCGACACAATGGCATCCCACTGTTCAGTACCAAATTCAAACTCTGCCAGATCCGCATGAATATACTCAACGGCTACCCCTTGGCTAGCGGCCAGTTTGGCGGCCTTTTCTAAACCCACTTTTGACAGATCGACCGCGGTCACCTGATAGCCTTGTTTGGCAAGAAACACCGAGTTGCGGCCTTCACCATCGGCCAAACACAGCACTTTGCCTTTGGGCAGTTGCTGCACGTTTTCAGCTAAAAACTGATTCGGTTCAGTACCATAGACATAGCGGTCGCTGTTAAAAATCTCATCCCACATAAATCGGTTGTCCTGTTAAGCGTAAGCGGCAATAGCGTGCTGTAGATATATCATAAATTTTTTCTAATATAACATGCAGCGTCATATTTGTGCTGACTTGGTCAAGCAATGGATTTTTACGCGACATAACGCCATATCACTGTAAAATGTGCGCCTTATACGCGCTGCGCCGCAAGTTAGGCTTCCAAAATTTAGGCTGCAAAACCATGAAAAAGCTCTCTAACGTACAACTCAAACAACAAGCCATTGTGCACGCGGTGGCCGATGCCCTTGAAGCGCAAGCCCGCGAAGAAATCCCCGGCATGGTGCAATGTTGGTTTGATTTGGAATATCACCACTTTCCCGGTTCGCTGTTGCTACGGTTTCAGTTTGCGGATGAGCAAGCGTTAGCCGCCGCCGAAGCTGAGTTGCCCAAGTGGCAGAAGCGCCTTAGCGCGGCGTTGCTGAAAAAGGGTATTGTGCTTAAGGATATGCGGAAGAATTTGATTTTTACCCTAGCGGGGCCTGAGGATTAGGCTGTTTGGATGCGCGAAACAGTTTTCGCGCTTTTTTGTTGGTGTTGCTTGCAGCTGCGGTGTTTTGTCTGCTGATTGACGAGTTGTTTGCGAACTCTTCGCGCTAAATCGCTTGCAGCGGGCTTTGATTTTATGGCTTGCAGCCATTGCAAGCTGCGCTTGCTAACGTCGTGGAACTACTCGTTCCACACCAGAGGACAAGGGGGCTAGACGGCTTCGCCCCCTTATCAATCCCCCTGCCGCCCCACGGCGCGAAACGCTCCGGCGCTTCTGGTTTGCCATCTTCGCAAATCGCTCTGATTCGTCATCCATGACTCACCATCGCTTCTCGATATCCATATCTCGATTGCTCGATGTCTGCCCAACGCACCTACACCGCGCCGAAAGGGAATCGGCGTTGCCTGTTAGCTACTTAATTTGGCATAAACTCATAAATTTTTTAAATAAGATCTGACTCAGAGGCAATATCTTTGACACTATTTTTTGGCCCATTGACAATTATCTCACCTGCATTCAAACCATCTGCAACCTTTTTACTTGTTTTCGCCAATTTTACTTCTCTTTCTTTTTCCAGTTTTGCAATAAGTTTAGTCAGTCCGGGAATATTCTTTAATTTATCTAAAGATTCAGAAAGTTTAATGCTTTTATCTAAAGCATCCATTACTGGATGGTCAGTAGTTTTATAATCAGAAATCAATTTACCTGGGTTTTCAGTATTTACTTGCAGCAAGTTAAACAAGAGTTTGGCTCTTAACTCCTCAGATAGTCCCACGTCATCAATCTCTTTTATTTGACCTGAAAGTCCTTCAAATGTCTTACTTAAAACACCTTTGTGAGTGTATTCTTCAATAAGTCTTTTTGAAAGATTAGATTTTTTATTTGCCGAATAAGCTATCCATAAAACAGGTAAGTAGAGAGGTAATATTGATAATAGCAATTTTGGAGTGTCAGATATTACAGAAATTAAATCTTTACCCAAAGCTGCAAGTAGATAGATATCGACTCCAAATGGAATCAAAGAAATTAACACTAAAGTAGCAATAGCTCTTCCAAAATTTTCTTTATGTCCGGAAAGTTCTGATGTCTCAAGAGTGATCTTTGCATCATAAGCACTACTTAAACCAGCAGTAAGAGCATTAGGTAACAGTTTGTTTATTCTTGAGTAAATATCATCATAACCACTTGAATAAGTATTGAACATTTCTTCTATTGATTTTGAGGTATCTTCTTTTATCTTTTGAATTTCTTCAACAGATAATTTTTTGTGGTTATCCCATTCCTGCTTTAATTCGGAGTAATTTTGACTTAACTCATCATAAGCAGGGCCGGAGCATACTTTGATTAGTTGCTAACCAAAGAACACTTTTTTACGGTAATCATCGCTCCACCCAGCTTGTTTTAGTTTGTTTCGCTGGCTCGGTGAGCCGCAATCACACTGCCGCAGCATATTCATTACGAAACGTCTGAACAGTGCAATGTTTTCGACTGCACCTTCTAGTGCTATCCGCGACTCATCTTCTTTAAATACAACATCTAGCACGTAATGTTGACTGTTCTCAATCCGCCAGTGCTGACGAATGTAGTGCCCAAGCAGTTTGTGGCGTGGGGACAGCGAACTCACATAGTAACTGGTATCTATCGTTGTGTTCCGCCCCTCTGTACGATGTCGCTCTACAGCAATGATACTCCTGATGGTTGGCCACTTTTGTGCAAGCTCCTCTGGCAATTTCGCCTTGAGCTGAAACACATATCGTTCTTCCTTGCGGCCATGAGCCTCTTGTCTAACTTCGGTGACAACTTGCTCTTTTTTAGCATCAAAAACAGTCTGAAATTGAGACTGAACAGCGTTCCAAAGCTTGGGCTGGTTCTTCTTGACTTGAACCACAACATGCGCCTTTTTCTCACTGATTTTTTCCAACGTTTCACGCTGACAATGCAAGGCATCTAGGGTAATCACTGCACCATTAAGATTTAGGACATCGAGCATCTGACGAACGACACTGATTTCACCCTTCTTGTTTTCTGTTGGCTGCTGGCTAAGGACCAGTCCGTTTTCAGTATCGTAGGCAGTGACCAGTTGCAACGCAGTCTTTGAATCATTGCGGTAAGCGCCTCTGAGCACTTTGCCATCGAAGGCAATGATGGGCTTGCCAGTATGTGTCCGCTGCTCATTTACCCAATTCAACAGCGCTTCAAGCAGCGACTCCACAACCACAGTGCGCAAGATACGAGCGATGGTGTGCCGCCGAGGAATGCCATGATTAAATGGGCGAAATTTTTGTAGCCAGGGAAGTTTACTATCACCATAGGTTTCAATGTCTTGCCAGCCTTCAGCACCCGACATAATAGCGCTTAAGACAAGGAACATGACGTCCACAAGGTTATGCCTTTGGTTGATGTCAGAGCGTGTTTCTTCAACAACCGTCAAGTGTTCAAGTAAGTTCATCAGGGCTACTACTTGCGAAATGGGCAGCTATTAGATCACAGCATGGTGCCACACTCAACACTAGCTACAAAAGTACGATCCCGCCCTGCATCATAAGTACCTTCTAATTCATCCTTCATTCCAGATATATTCAACATTTCCTTCATTATCTTCATTGGAGTAGCCAATTATTTCATCTCTAAGGTCTTTTATCTTTGAATGGAAGCTAGTTATATTTCGTAAAATACCTTGTGATTTAGAATGAAACTCAGCTATTTCACTAGCTTGTAAGTTGGAATTTTCAACATCCTGCCGAACTTCTTCTGCCTTTTCAAAAAGGATGTTTAAATTTTCTAGAAATGATTCTAGCTCTTCTTCTTTTTCTTTTGACTTGCTCAGGCTTGAAAGTAATTCTTCATAATTTGATTCTACTTCAGATTTAGTATTCTTTATCAAATTTAAAGCGTCTGTTATTTCTGAATTACTTTGTTCTATATACTCAAATTTACTTTTTATGTCATTGCTAATCTCTTCAACTTCTTCTTTTATTTTTTTTACAATTGTACGAAAACTAGTTGCTGATCTGGCGGCGGTTTGAGCTTGACTTTGACTTTCTGATGGCGATTGAGTTTTGTCATCTAACAGCTGAATTTTATTATTTATTTCTTCAAGTTGTGATTGAATTCCATGGATTGATTTTTCAACAGGAACAAATCTTGCCCAAATTTTTTCAATTTCACTCGCATTGGTCTTTTCTATACCATATCCCATAATCTTTTCCCTATTTGGAATACTAAGCAATACAACATATTACACTTTTATAGCATCTACATCTTACGATTAAAATTGCTTACGAACTGATTTTTGGATGGTTGTTCCGAAATTTAACTAATTCGTCTACATCAATCACCATTAGTGCATGCGTCAATGGTGATTCAGAGATATAGAAGTTATCAATAGTATCTATCTTGTCAGCTGAAACCTGAAACGTTCAGGCGACACTGATTCCCCTTGGCGCGGCGAAGGTGCGTTGGGTAGGCATCGAATAATCTAGGCTTTCGCCATTTAATAGGTAAGAACAACACTGATTTGGCGGGAGTACTCCGATATTCCTCAGCACAGACGAACCAGTGACCGTCCGGGACGCCGAGGATCGAGCGCCCATGGATGGGTTCACAGCGTGTCACTGGATCGTCTGTGCATAAGCCCGCTGCAGGCGATTTAGCACGATAGAGCTTATCGGCAACAATCGTATTGTCAGGTGAAACTTGAAACGTTCAGGCAACACCTTTATGGCTGCAAGCCATAAACAAAAAGATCAAAACGAGGTTTTGACTAACCTCCCGAACCCTAGATATAAAGAATGCTCAAACCACTTGGAGCATTCGATGCAAATCACTATCGACCCGTTGACCTCTGCCGACATCATCGGCTTGCTGCAACAACACTTGGATGACATGTACGCCACATCTCCCGCCGAAAGCGTGCATGCGTTGGATTTGGACAAACTGCGTCAGCCGGAGATTACCTTTTGGAGTGCCAGAAAAGACGATGAACTGCTGGGGTGTTTAGCGCTGAAAGTGCTCGATGGTGACCACGCGGAATTGAAATCGATGCGCACCGCGCCTGCAGCGCGTGGCAAGGGTGTAGCGTCGGCTTTGCTACAACATGCGTTGCTACACGCACGTGCGCAGGGGCTCCGCCAAGTGAGTTTAGAAACTGGCACTATGGCTTACTTCGCCGCCGCCCGCAGCCTCTACCGCAAATTCGGTTTTAGTGACTGCCCACCGTTCGCTGATTACCAACTCGACCCCAACAGCGCCTTTATGACGCTGCACCTATAAGCGCTTGTTGCTGAATAGTCACAGCTTTAATTCAATTTTTTGATCGGACTTGGTGACACAACGGTCAAGCAGAGCCAACTCCCTTTGGCTCTGCAGCGGTGCGAGTAGCACCCGCGAAGCCTTATTTATTAATTTGGGCTTTGGCTTTCAACGATGCCACATACTCAGCAAAGCGCTTTTGTTGTACATAGCCGTTGAGCTGTGGTGCCATCTGCTCAAGGGTTGGGTGACGTTTGTCTTCCAGCTTAATCACATGCCAACCGAACTGGGTGTGTACCGGCGCTGAAATCTCGCCTTTTTTCATTGTGCTCAGGGCTTTATTAAATTCGGCCACCATAGTGTCGGGTTTGAACCAACCGAGATCACCCCCATTTTTCGCTGATGGGCCGGTTGATTTGGCAATAGCGACTTGGGCAAAATCAGCGCCTTTTTGTAGTTCAGCGATGATCGCTTTGGCTTCTTCTTCGGTTTTTACCAGAATATGACGCGCTTTCAGCTCTTGGTTGAACTCGATGATTTTAGGTTCTAACTCTTTGTAGGCTTGTTCGATATCGGCACTGGTTACTGGGTGTGTTGCTTGGTAGGCAAGGTTGGCTTGGCTTGCCAACACATCGTCGCTGCGCAGTTGGATTTCATTGATCACTGCTGGCTGTTTATCTAAGCCTTGGCGCTTGGCATCTTGCACCACCAGTTGTTGGTTGATGAGGTCGTTAATCGCGTCTGTGCGGCTGATACTTTTTTGTTGCTGCTCAGAGATGGCTTTGACGTAGGCATCCACAATCGCGTTAGTAATGGGTGCGCCATTCACCGTGGCGGCCACATTATTGGCGGCGGTGTCAGCGGCGCTACACAGTGGGCTAACGCTGGCAAGGGTGAGGCCTAAGAGTGAAGCAAGCAGTAACGAGGCACGGTTAAGTTTTGGAGTCATAGTAAACAACGGCTTAATGTTAATGGAAGAATTAGCGCCGATTGTAGCAACAGCCCATGACGGTTAATTTTACCCACATTGGCTTTTTTGCATTCGCTGACAAAATTTTTTACTGCGTGAATTCACTGCAAAGACCGAATAATCCTTAACATCACCCTCTCAGGCAACCGCAATTCCACCTCGGCGCAGTGAAGGAGAGACATACTTGAAGCACCTTTGTGCATTCAAATTACACATCAAATCCTGCAGGTGTACTCTGACATTCCCAGCACATGCGGACTTGTGGCCGTCGCCAGCAAGGATGCTGGCGTCGAGCTTACACGGATGTACTTGCAGCGTGCCACAAGGATGCGTGTGCATAAGCCCGCTGCAAGCGATTAACCACATTAAAACTATCAGGCACCATCAGTGCCACATGGAATAAACCAACTCCCAAACACCACCAGAGCGAAGCTCAGAATGACATCCGTCATCCACCAACCATCCCCCAACAACCAAAGCAAATTACAACAATTTGCTAACAAACAAACTTGTTTCAAACACGACAAACACACAGTTGTTTGTTCGAGTGTCATCCCCATTGTTCGCCATGTGACAAGTAAAATATTCAATAAAAACATGTTGATATCATGTTTGGCTGACCTTGGCGCAGTTTTCGCACTTAATCACTCGAATTGTTTATTCAAAACATCCTGAGGAGGGAAACATTATGGCAATTCGTCAATGTGCGATTTACGGCAAAGGGGGTATTGGTAAATCTACCACTACTCAGAACCTAGTAGCGGCACTGGCCGAAGCAGGTAAGAAAGTGATGATCATCGGCTGTGACCCAAAAGCTGACTCAACCCGTTTGATCCTGCACTCAAAAGCGCAAAACACCATCATGGAAACTGCGGCTGAAGCCGGTTCAGTAGAAGATATCGAACTGGAAGATGTATTGAAAATCGGTTACGGCGATGTACGTTGCGTTGAGTCAGGTGGTCCAGAGCCAGGTGTGGGTTGTGCAGGCCGTGGTGTTATCACTGCGATCAACTTCTTGGAAGAAGAAGGCGCTTATGAAGAAGACCTCGACTTCGTATTCTACGACGTATTGGGTGACGTGGTGTGTGGTGGTTTTGCGATGCCAATTCGTGAAAACAAAGCTCAAGAAATCTACATCGTTTGCTCTGGCGAAATGATGGCGATGTACGCGGCAAACAACATCTCTAAAGGTATTTGTAAGTATGCGGCATCAGGCAGCGTACGTTTGGCAGGCCTTATCTGTAACTCACGTAACACTGACCGTGAAGATGAGTTGATCATGGCGCTGGCAGCCAAAATCGGCACCCAAATGATTCACTTCGTACCGCGTGACAACATCGTACAACGCGCTGAAATCCGTCGTATGACAGTTATCGAATACGATCCAACCTGTAAGCAAGCTGATGAATATCGTGCATTGGCACAGAAAATCATCAACAACAAAATGTTTGTGGTACCAGAGCCTTGCACCATGGATGAGCTGGAAGACCTGTTAATGGAATTCGGCATCATGGAAGTGGAAGACCAAACAATCATCGGCAAAACCGCGGCTGAGCTGGCTTAATCGCGCAGGTGATTTCTTTTTCAAGCATATATCCAAGAGGAACATGCGATGGAGATGAATAAAGAACAAGCCCAGGCCTTGATTGATGAGGTGCTGGAAGTCTATCCAGAGGCAGCCCGCAAAGATCGCGCTAAGCATATGGCGGTAAACGATCCTGCAAACGCTGGCAGCAAATGCATTACCTCTAACCGTAAATCGCAACCTGGGGTAATGACCGTACGTGGTTGTGCCTATGCAGGTTCTAAAGGTGTGGTGTGGGGCCCAGTGAAAGATATGATTCATATCTCTCATGGTCCAGTGGGCTGTGGTCAGTACTCTCGTGCTGGTCGCCGTAACTACTACACTGGCGTGACGGGTGTGAATGCGTTCGGTACGCTGAACATTACTACTGACTACCAAGAACGCGACATCGTGTTCGGTGGCGATAAAAAGCTGGCCGCTGCCATTGATGAGCTGGAGCAACTGTTCCCGCTGAGCAAAGGTCTGTCAGTGCAATCTGAATGTCCTGTCGGTTTGATCGGTGACGACATTGAAGCGGTTGCGCGCCAAAAAGGCGAAGAAATTGGCAAAACCATCGTGCCAGTGCGTTGTGAAGGTTTCCGCGGTGTGTCTCAGTCGCTGGGTCACCACATTGCGAACGATACCATTCGCGATCACGTGTTGGCGCCAAACGAAGGCAAAGAGTTTGAAAGCACAGATTATGACGTTGCCATTATTGGTGACTACAACATCGGTGGTGACGCTTGGTCTTCTCGTATCATCCTTGAAGACATGGGGCTCCGCGTTGTGGCGCAATGGTCTGGCGATGGTACTTTGGCTGAGATGGAAAACACCCCTAAGGTCAAACTGAACCTGGTGCACTGTTATCGTTCCATGAACTACATCGTACGTTACATGGAAGAAAAGAACGGCATACCTTGGATCGAATACAACCTTTTTGGCCCAACCAAAATTGAAGAATCAATGCGCAAGATCGCTGCATTCTTTGATGAAAAAATCCAAGCGCAAACTGAAGAAGTGATCGCTCGCTATCGTGCGCAGTGGGAACAGGTTGTTGCCAAATACCGTCCACGTCTGCAAGGCAAATCAGTGATGTTGTATGTCGGCGGTCTGCGTCCACGTCACATCATCGGTGCTTACGAAGACTTAGGCATGGAGATCTGTGGTGCCGGTTATGAGTTCGCCCATAACGACGACTACGTGAAAACCACCCCTGAAATGAAAGAAGCCACACTGCTGTTTGATGACGCCAGCGCTTACGAACTCGAAGAGTTTGTGAAGAAGCTGAAGCCAGATTTGATTGGTTCAGGCGTGAAAGAAAAGTATGTGTTCCAAAAAATGGGCTTCCCATTCCGCCAAATGCACAGCTGGGATTACTCAGGCCCTTATCACGGTGTTGATGGTTTCGCCATCTTTGCCCGCGACATGGATCTGACCCTGAACAACCCATGCTGGAAAAACATGCAGGCCCCTTGGGCGAAAGCGGAACAAGCAGCGGATCTGGCCAAAACTGCGTAATTGCAGTGTGAAGCAGTATCGATTGATAACCCGAGCCGGAGTTCACAGATTAGTGGCACGGTAGGAGAATAGTCATGACGCAAAAAGTTGAAGATATCAAAACTGGTTATGCGTTATTTAAGCAACCAGAATATCAGGAGCTGTTCGCTGGCAAACACGCGACTTTTGAAGAAGCCGTTGAAGAAGCCAAAGTCAAAGAAGTCTTTGACTGGACAACCACCAAAGAATACCAAGAGATTAACTTTAATCGTAAGCACGTCACCATTGACCCTGCGAAAGCCTGTCAGCCATTAGGGGCTGTACTGTGCGCGCTGGGCTTTGAAAAGACCTTGCCTTATGTGCACGGTTCACAAGGTTGCGTGGCTTACTTCAGAACCTATTTTAACCGTCATTTCAAAGAGCCTGTTGCTTGCGTATCAGACTCAATGACTGAAGATGCAGCGGTATTTGGCGGCCAGAAAAACATGTTTGCTGGTCTGCAAAACGCTTATGCACTCTACAAGCCTGAAATGATTGCCGTTTCAACCACTTGTATGGCAGAAGTTATCGGCGACGACTTGAACGCCTTTATCGGTAACGCCAAAAAAGAAGGTTACTTGCCAGAAACTGTGCCAACGCCGTTTGCGCACACCCCAAGTTTCGTGGGCAGCCATGTGACCGGTTGGGACAACATGTTTGAAGGTATTCTGCGCTATTTCACTCTGAACGAGATGGAAGGCAAGGTAGTGGGTAGCAATGGCAAGATTAACCTCGTGCCTGGCTTTGAAACTTACCTTGGCAACTATCGCGTGATCCAGCGAATGCTCAAAGAAATGGATGTTGACTATTCCTTCCTGTGTGATCCATCTGAAGTGTTGGATACACCGGCAGACGGTGAATATCGGATGTATGCAGGTGGCACCAGCATCGCTGAGGTGAAAGATGCACCGAACGCGATTGCGACCCTGATGCTGCAACCGGATCAACTGACCAAGTCTACCAAGTTCGTCAAAGACGTTTGGAACCAAGACGTACCCGCACTCAATATCCCAATGGGCTTAGAGTGGACTGACGACTTTGTGATGAAAGTGTCTGAACTGACGGGTAAGCCAATCCCTGCCTCTATCACCAAAGAGCGCGGTCGTTTAGTCGACATGATGACTGACTCGCACACTTGGTTGCATGGGGTGACTATCTCTATCTACGGCGACCCAGATTACCTGATGGGTATGTGCAAGCTGCTGACTGAATTCGGCTGCGAAATCAAGCATGTACTGTGTCATAACGGTAGCAAGCGCTGGCGCAAAAAGTTGGAAGCACAATTGGCAGAAACACCTTACGGTGCCAATGCTCAAGTGTTTGTGGGTAACGACTTGTGGCACTTCCGTTCACTGATGTTTACCGATAAGCCTGATCTGATGATCGGTAACTCATACGGTAAGTTCATTGAGCGTGACACCAAGGCGAAAGGGCCAGAGTTTGAAGTACCTTTGGTACGCATTGGCTTCCCAATCTTTGACCGTCACCACCTGCATCGCAGCGCCACCATGGGCTACGAGGGTGCTATGTACGTGCTCACCACAGTGGTGAACGAAGTACTGGCCAAGCTGGACCGTGAGACATCGGACTTAGGCAAAACTGACTTTGCGTTTGACCTAGTTCGCTAAGCCGTAAGCCAGCAGTCTTCGGACTGCTGGCTTGTGCTTTATGCCACAGACCCAAAAAGAGGAATCACCATGGCAAACGTAATGATTCAGTACAACGAGCAGGGGCAATTTTGTCTCTATCTGCCCAAGAAAGATCTGGAAGAGGCCATTACCCATTTTGAGTTTGATGAGGATAATCGCTGGGGTGGTGAAGTCCATCTGGCGGATGGGGCGATCTACTACATCGACCCAATGCCATCTCGGCCAAAATTGCCCATAACCGTGCGCGCGAAGCGGTTACAGGCGGCTTAAGGAGGAAGGGCAATGGCACGATTTATTTCTGATGAAGCAGCTCTGCGAGTGGCGATGGCCAGCCGTAATCTGCCTGATATCGAGTTAGTTTCACTGCTGGGGTTGCTGGTGCAACATCTGGGTGAACCTTTGACTGAAGATAAGTTAGCGGGGTTATCACCTAAGGCGTTTCGGTTGATGATCAATTCACTCTCTGACGTGCCGACCCGCAAAGAGGTTAACGAAGCCTTGGCGACCTTAACCAACAGTGATGTGGCCTCGGTGGCCGCACCAGAAATTATCGACGTACCGCCATTGCTCGGCCCCAAGTTGACCGTAGCCGTGACCTCCAATCAGGGCGAAATGATCAACGGCCATTATGGCTCGTGCTTGCGGGTGTTGGTCTATGAAGTCAACGCCAGCGAACATCAGCTGGTGGATATTCGCCAAGTGGATGCTGGGCTTTCCGGTGAAGCCCGCGCCGAACATATGCTGACCTTGCTTAAAGGCTGTCAGATGCTGTTCACCCTGTCGATTGGTGGCCCAGCCGCTGCGCGCGTCACCCGCGCCAATATCCATCCGGTGAAAAAGCCGGTGCCAGAAGAAGCCGAGATCGCGCTGAAAAGCCTGAGTTCGGTGATCGCGGGCAACCCGCCACCGTGGATCCGTAAATTGCTTGGCCTCACTGAGTTGATGCCAACACTGGCCATGGAGGAGGAATAATGTCGACCGCCGCTCAACAACGCATCTCCGCCATTGGCGACCGAATCGCGGCTCACTCAGTCATTAACGAACAGGTGTTGATTGAAATGCGCAGTGAGTTCCCCACACTGAAATTTACCCTCTGTTTTGAAGATGACTTGGGTGAGCGCGAGCCTTATATCAGCTACCCGAGCTTTGATTTGCATTTAATGCAACTTCGCCCCGGCAGCTGTGCAGGCTTAACCTTTTCACCCGATGACTGCTCAGGCATCGTGGTGGCATTGCATTTGGATTGAGCATCTTGATTGAGCCAATTGTTTGAAGATAGTTGCTATCCGATAACCTTGTTTTCGGCTTTGTCGCAAATACGACAAAGCCGCTTTTTTTATGTCGGTTGTTAAACTGACAATCTATCAAAAACAACAAGTTAACTCTTGGCTTCCAATTTGCACCTTACTCATTACCGCGTCACGAACAGGCCAAAAAGGTCTGGGTGAACCAACCGACGTAAGGAGCAAGTGCCATGAAACCCTCTGAGATCCGCTTACTTCAGGATGAACCTGCCTGTGAACATAACAAAGGCAGTAAAAGCGGCTGCGCGCGGCCCAAGCCTGGCGCGACGGCTGGCGGCTGTTGTTTCGATGGCGCGCAGATCAGTTTGTTGCCGATTGCCGATGTCGGCCATATCGTCCACGGCCCAATTGCTTGTGCGGGCAACAGCTGGAATAACCGCGGCACCCGCGCCGTCGGCTCGAACCTATTTCGCCTCGGTTTTACCACAGATTTAAACGAGCAAGATGTGATTATGGGGCGCGCCGAGAAGCGCTTGCTGCATGCCATCAAGCAGTTGATTGAAGAACATAATCCACCGGCAGTGTTTGTTTACATGACCTGTGTGCCCGCGTTGGAAGGCAATGACATTGAAGCGATTTGCAAACTGGCGGCCGAGCGCTGGCACAAGCCAGTGATCCCCGTCGATGCCGCCGGTTTTTATGGCAACAAAAACCTCGGTAACCGTATCGCGGGCAGCGTGATGGTTAAGCATGTGGTCGGCACCGCTGAGCCACCTGCAAAGCCGCTGATGCAGCACGACCCATCGCGCAAAGTGCACGACATTGTATTGATTGGTGAATACAACATCGCCGGCGAGTTTTGGCATGTGTCTCCGCTGTTTGAAGAGGTGGGCTTGCGGGTGCTGTGCTGCATGGCGGGCGATACCCAGTTTCATCAAATTCAAACCATGCACCGCGCCGATGCGGCGATGGTGGTGTGTTCACGGGCGCAGATTAACGTGGCGCGTTTATTAGAAGAGCAGTGGGGCGTGCCGTGGTTTGAAGGCAGTTTTTACGGCATTGAAGACACTTCTGCGGCGCTGCGTGGCTTTGCCAAACTGCTCAATGACGACAAGCTGACAGCACATGTTGAGCAAGTGATTGCCCGTGAAGAAAGCCGTGTGCGTGAGGCGCTAAAACCGTTTCGTACAGAACTCGCTGGCAAACGGGCACTGCTCTATACCGGCGGGGTGAAGTCATGGTCAGTGGTGTCAGCGCTGGGCGAACTCGGCATTGAAGTGGTTGCCACTGGCACCAAAAAATCCACCCAATCTGACAAACAACGCATCATCGACATCATGGGCGAAAACGCTTTGATGCTGGATGAAGGCGGCGCGCGACAACTGATCAGCACCTGTCGTCAGCACAATGCCGACTTGATGATTGCTGGTGGCCGCAACATGTACACCGCCCTGAAAGCCAAGCTGCCGTTTTTGGACATCAACCAAGAACGCCACCACGCCTACGCTGGATATCAAGGGATGATCACCCTCGCCGAAGAGCTAGTGCGCACGCTGAATAGCCCGATTTGGAGCGCGGTCAGAAGTGCCTCGCCGTGGGACGCTAGCGCCGATAACTCTGCGGCACTCACCTCATTAACGCCAGATCTGAGTACGGATTTGGCGGCGACAGATTTCAAGGCATAAGGAGCACCGCATGGCGATCATTTCTAAACAAAACACGCCGCTGGTGACCCAGCCGCTGAAAACCAGCCCCGCGACCGGCGCGACCTTGGCCAGTCTCGGCATCAACCG
The DNA here is from genome assembly GCF_017354945.1 of Shewanella avicenniae. Lineage (NCBI taxonomy): Bacteria > Pseudomonadati > Pseudomonadota > Gammaproteobacteria > Alteromonadales > Shewanellaceae > Shewanella > Shewanella avicenniae. Next base: position 624,970 of record NZ_CP071503.1, read on the forward strand.
TTGTATTCCGCTATTGCACGGCTCGCAGGGCTGTGGCGCCTTTGCCAAAGTGTATTTGATCCAGCATCTGCGCGAGCCGATTCCGCTGCAAAACACCGCCATTGACCAAGTGGCGGCGGTGATGGGCGGTGATGAAAACCTGTTTGAAGCCTTAAAAACCCTTTGCAGCAAAGAAGCGCCGGAGATTATCGCGGTGATGACCTCTGGCTTGACCGAAATGCAGGGCACGGACACTTACCGCGTGATTGCCGATTTTAAACTGCATCACCCAGAATTTGCCGCTACGCGCATTATCAACATGGCCACGCCCGACTTTAACGGCTGCATGCAAACTGGCTTTGCCGCCTGTGTTGATGCCTTGGTGCGTCAGCTAGTGCAGCCGCCATCAGGCAGACAACGGGCACGCAAACAGCTCAATGTGCTCTGTTCCGTGGGCATGACCAGCGCCGACATTGAAACGCTGAAACGCTATCTCGATGCCTTTGAACTGGATGCGGTGATGGTACCGGATCTGTCGCTGTCGCTCGATGGTCATCTGGGGGATGACGATTTCTCGCCCACCTCAACCGGCGGCACCTCTGTGCTGGAAATAGAACAGATGGCGGACAGCGCCGCCACCTTAGTGCTGGGCGGCTCGCTGATGAACACCGCCAACTGGCTCAAGCAACGGTTTGATATTCCAGTAGTGAGCTGCGACATGGGCATGGGTATCAAAGCGATGGACAGCTTAGTGATGCAACTGGCCAAACTCAGCGGTAAGCCGGTTCCCAGTTGGATCAGCCGGGCGCGGCGCCGTTTGCAAGATGCCATGCTCGACTGCCATTTTGTGCTGAGTAATGAGTCAGTCGGCATCGCCTTGGAGCCTGATCTCGCCATCGGTTATTCCACCTTGCTCAGCGAAATGGGCATCAAGCAACCGCGTATTGTCACCACGGTGGATATGGCTGGACTGGCCGATTTGGATGCAGCGGAAGTGATCATCGGCGATATCGCTCGGCTTGGCCAAGTGGCGCCGCAACTCAAGTTGGTGATCAGTAACAGTCACGCCGCGGCCTTGTTTGAACCCGAAACCCCTGTGCTGCGCGCCGGTTATCCGTGCCACGACCAGTTCGGCAATATGGATCTGCGCCAGTTTGGTTATGAAGGCAGCCGTGAGCGTTTATTCGCGCTGGCTAACCTTGTGTTGCATCACCATCAAGATGAAGTGACACCCCATATCAGCAGCTATCGCTTTGGTGCCGAGCAGGTTACCCCGGCGGCCACGGCTAAGGAGCGCGCATGAGCACTTTTCACGGCTACTCAGAACGCAAATTACACATAGAACCGCAGCCGCGCGAAGGCGAATTTCCGCTAAAAGTCGCCTTTGCTACCGGCAATCGTCGCCAAGTGGAACAACATTTTGGCAGTGCCCGCGGCATGTTGATTTATGGCGTGGATAAAAATGAATGGCGCATTTTGGAGGCGATTGAATACGCCGAAGGCGAACAACGTGCCCACGACCGTTTACCTGCGCGGATTAACGATCTAGCAGGTTGCGCCGCGGTGTTTTGCAACGCCTGCGGGGCGTCGGCGATTCGGCAACTGCTAGAGCGCGGCATTCATCCGGTCAAAGTGGCTGAAGGCGTTGAAATTCACTCTTTGCTGCAAGAGTTACAACAAGAGTTACAGGGCAAACCGATGGGTTGGCTGGCGCGTTCACTCAAGCAAGTGCAGCGCGCGCCAAGAGGTGAGGCCGAACGTTTACAGGCTTTGATGGATGAAGAGTGGTGAACAAACTGCGATAAACATCAATTTAACACTTTGTATTTAATGAATTTTAATAACACAGCTACAGCATAATAAGGGAGCAAAAAAATGAGTAATGTCGTGGGTTATACCCGTGGGGGCGCAGAGTGGGAGCCGCAGTATATCGAGGCAATTAACCAAGATAGCTGCATCGGCTGTGGCCGCTGCTTTAAAGTCTGTTCACGTAATGTGTTTGATTTGGTTGAAAAAGAAGATGCCGATGAAGACGATCTTTACGATGAAGAAGTGATGATGGTAATGGCAATCGCCGATGGCGACGATTGCATCGGTTGCCAAGCTTGTTCAAAGGTGTGCCCGAAAGGGTGTCATAGCTTTGCGGCAAAAGCTGCTTGATGCCGCTTTTGGGTGGTGACGTCGCCAGTTGCCTTTAGGTATCGAGTTTTATCTGTGACCACTGGCGTTGTTTGCTATTAATTGCCTGCCGCAGGCTTATGCACACGCATCCTTGTGGCACGCTGCAAGTACATCCGTGTAAGCTCGACGCCAGCATCCATGCTGGCGACGTCCACAAGTCCGCATGTGCTTGGAATTTCGGAGTACATCTGCCATATCCTGAGTTCATTTAGAATCTTGGTGATGTTGTTGCATGACTAACATCTGGTCAAGGTTAATGATTTTGCTGTGATTTCTGTAGGTACTATTACAAATCTAAAAGTAGCTAAGTGTTAGACGTTTAACGCTGAGTACGCAGGTTACACCGATTCCCCCTTGGCGCGGCGCAGGTGCGTTGGGCAGTCATCGAGCAATCGAGTCATGGACGACGAGAAGCGATGGTGAGGTATGGATTCCGAATCAGAGCGATTTGCGAGAATGACAAACCAGAAGCGCCGGAGCGTTTCGCGACGTGGGGCAGTTAGGGGATTGATAAGGGGGCGAGGCTGTCCAGCCCCCTTGTCCTCAGGTGTGGAGCGAGTAGCTCCACGATTTTCCAAACGAAGTTTGATATGGCGCAGCCATAGAGCTCGCCCGCTGCAGCAGGCGAACACCATCACTCCATTTATCTCGGTGCGATAAATCCAATAAGCGACGGTGAAGACCGTCGCAATCCTCAAGTATTATCCCCGAGCATGTTGAAAAAACAGATCTATCGCTTCGAGTTGCTCAAGGTTGGCTACTGCGCCAACGGTTGGCGCTGGGGTGAAGTGCAACACTTGTGGGGCGGCGTTATCCCATGCTGGCCAAACAGGTAAGCCTGCACCATTGGGATTACCGGTTTTAGCGAAGTTCACCCAATAGCTCGACATGGTATCGGCAAGTTGTTGGTCTTCTGCTGTCCATGCCCGTGGTGGCATTAGCAGATCAAACACGAACGCCATTTCTGCCGCGTGGGTCGGGCCGAGATCTGGCATGTTCGGGAACGCCGGTGGCGTGTGATTGAAGTAGTAGCTATAGACCGCGCCAGTGCCGGTTTTACTTTGCAGTTTGGCCCAAGTCCAGCTGTGCCACGCAAAGGCGAGATCGCGGAATAGGTGTTGTTGGGCGGTTAAGGCTTCTGCGTCATTACTGGCAGGATAGGCGTTAAAGCCGATGTCACTATCAGCGCCAAACTGCGCTTGCAGCAGTTGTTGGAATTGTGCCAGCGTGGTTTGTTGAACGAACAATGAACCTTCGGCGGCGTTGCTGCCGATCAGAATCGGGGTGTCATTTTGTTGGCTGTTTTCATACAAAGTGACAGGATCGTCTGCAATCACGTAGCCATCAAACGCCGGCCAAGAGGATTCCAGTACCAATTCGCTCACGCGTGGGAAGTTGGCCAACAGCTTCTCGGCAGGGAGGGCGCGCAGTTCGGCCAATGATAACCCGGCAGTTGCGCTAAATTGACTGCCCATCGCTTCAGCTGCGGGTAGCGGTTTAACGCTTTGGCCGATGTTGCCGTTTGCGACCGCATTACCAAATGAGGCGCCACTTTCAGCAATCGCTTTGTGGAATAAGCCACGCGCCAGCGGTGACGCCGCCAGTAAGCTCACGGAAATAGCACCAGCAGATTCGCCCATAATGGTGACGTTGTCAGCTAAACCGCCAAAGTGATGAATGTTCTGTTGTACCCACTTGAGTGCGGCGATTTGATCCAGCAGGCCATAGTTGCCTGAGCTACCTTGTGTGCTTTCGGCCGACAAATCAGGATGAGCAAAAAAGCCTAATGGCCCTAAACGATAGGCGATACTGACAAATACCACCCCTTTTTTTGCCAGATTCTCGCCATTGAAAATTGGCTGTGCGGTCGAGCCAAATGAGTAGCCACCGCCATGGATCCACACAATCACAGGCAGTTCTTTATTGTCGTCAGTGGCCGGTGACCATACATTCAGATACAAGCAATCTTCATCGCGGCGTTGCCCCGGCACATCGGTAAAGGCGCTGGAAAGTTGTGGGCAGGCTGGCGCGAATTCCACTGCTTGCTTGATGCCTTGCCATGCTTCGGCAGCGGCGGGTGCTTGCCAGCGGAGTTCACCGATAGGCGGCGCTGCATAAGGGATACCTTTGAATATTGCTAAACCTTCTTGCTGGATTCCAGCGACTTGCCCAAGTTGCGTATTGGCGACGGGTTGTTGAGCTTGATTAAGGGAGAACAGCGACATAATAGGCACCCTCTAGGCATTGGATTAAGGCCGAAATATAGCGCTCTTTGCACGCTATGTATCAGATGATGAAGCGGTTTTAATGGGTTAAACAATTTTTTGAAAACTAAGAATTTTGAAAACTAAGAGGGCTAGGCTATTTGCCCTCTTAGCTCCGAGTAGGCGTCGTTGACTACCGCATGCTTATGCCAGTAGTTACTTCACCATTGCTAACGCGCCGTGGGTGGTCGTCGAGACCACAATCTCGTTATCCACATGTACCGTCAGTGGTTTGATTTTGCTGACATCAGACGATGGCGCCACGTATAACTGATAATCACCGGCTTCAACCACCCACGCATCGCGGCTTGGGTCAAAGCTGGCTAACAGTTCTGGTGTCACCGTCAGCTGTACCTTTTCACTTTTGCCTGCGGGCAACAGCTGGGTTTTGCTAAAGGCTTTCAGCTCATACGCCGGTTTAGTGAGTTTGGTTTGTGGCGCGGCGACATACAGCTCAACTACCTCTTTACCGGCCACTTTGCCGCTGTTGCTGATGTTGGCGCTCACGCTTAACTTGCCCGCAGCCCCCTGTTGATTCAAGCTGTTATGACTGACTTTGATATCGCCGTAGCTAAACTGGGTGTAGGACAAACCAAAGCCAAACGGGTAGGCGACTGGCTGCTGTTTGGTGCTGTAATAGCGGTAACCCACCAACAAGCCATCATCATAGTGGACGATGTTCATGTCGGGGTTGTGCTTATCCGGCTTACCGGGGAAGCTTGCCGCAGACGGCACATCTTGGTAGCGCACAGGGATGGTTTGCGCCAGCTTGCCACTTGGGTTGACCTTGCCAGACAGAATATCGGCCACCGCATAACCCGTTTGTTGGCCGCCCATGTAGGCCAGTAAAATACTATCGACTTTATCTTGCCACTCGTGAGTATCGACCAAGCCGTTGATATTGAGTACTACGGTGGCGGTTTTACCTTGAGCGTGGAACGCGGTTGATACGGCATCAATCAACGCTAACTCTGCTTCACTCAGCAAGTAATCGCCACGGGTTTGTGTGCGGTCTTCGCCTTCACCCGCTTGGCGCCCAAGGGTAATAACCGCCGCATCATCGGTTTTTGCCGCCGCAGCAATCAGTTGTTGTAACTCAGTGTTACCCGCCAGTGTTGGCTCTTCTGCCATTGGGAACGCGCTCAACAAGCCTTGTTGGTCGTGTTTATTTTGCTGCCAATAGCTTTGATAGTAGGCGCTGACTTGTGAATTCACTTTAAACGGCTCGGCCAAGCCTTCGGCGATGGTGATGGCGTGAGCAGAGTTGACTTCGCCACTACCGGTACCGCCTTTGAGAGTGTTGATTTGTACCGTACCGAACGAGGCCAACTTGCTACCACTGGCATATGGCAGTGCTTGCTGGCTGTTTTTCAACAGTACCATGCCTTCCGCGGCGGCTTGGCGCGCCAGTTTGCCGTGGGCGACGAGATCGGGATCGTTGTGATATGGCAACTGCTTGAACGAAGGTGTTTTTTGAATCTGGGTCAAAATCGCCAGTGCGCTGCGGTCAATATCGGCATCGGTCAGCTCACCACGCTGATAAGAGGCTTTTAAATCCTGTTTTAAACCGCCCGGCTCTATCAAATCGTTGCCCGCTTTAATTTGCATTGCGGCAGAGTCATGGTCGGCATCGGTAATATAACGTCTAAAATCGGTGGCTAACCCATACACATTGCTGGCAAACCAGTCAGACATCACTAAGCCATTAAAGCCCCATTCGTGGCGCAGTACGTCAGTGAGTAAGTCCTTACGTTGGCCAGTGTATTGGCCGTTAAGCAGATTGTAGGAGCTCATGACTGCCCAAGGTTGGGCTTCGGTCACCGCGATTTGAAAGCCGCGCAGATAGATTTCGCGCAGCACCCGTGGCTCAACAATTGAGTCACTGAAAAAACGGTTGGTTTCAGCGTTGTTGGCGGCAAAGTGTTTGATGGTGGCGCCGACACCGTTGGATTGCACCCCGCGTACAATGGCTGCGGCCATTTTACCGGCGATGACTGGGTCTTCAGAGTAGTATTCAAAGTTACGCCCAAGCAGCGGATTACGCTGAATGTTCATGCCGGGCGCCAACAGAAAATCGACCCCATAACGTTTCACTTCATCGCCTTCCGCTTTGCCAACCGCTTCAACTAATGCGGTATCCCAGCTCGACGCCAGCAGTGAACCAATCGGCCAGCTGGTGGCATAAAAGGTTTGCTCGGTGCCTTCGCGGGTGGGTTTGATACGCAGCCCTGCAGGGCCATCGGCCAGCTTGATGGCGGGAATATCAACCGCATCGTTCTTCACCCCGTTGATGTAACCAGCCACGCCTTCAACGGCGAGCTTTGGGTCAAGGTTTATGGCTGGGTTACCGGCATAGGTGGTCAGATCCATGCCGGGGCCCGCGAGCAAATCCAGTTTTTCATCAAGCGATAGTTGCGCCAGCAAAGCTTTGGCTTGTTGGCGATAGGCGTTTTCAGCCTGTTGATAATGCTTGCTTTGAGGTTGTGTTGTAGGGGTAGAGTCAGTTTCCATACAAAAACCTGTTTGGCTTGCCATACCCAGCGCGACCGCAGCGCAGGTAAGGCTCTTCTTAAATTGAGACAAGTTATACTCCATTTGCTGATGGGATCAGCGACAACGTTAATGAAGTCGGCAAGGTAATTATTATGGTAATTGCCGAAATGCGAATGGTGTTGCGACATCGTCAATATCAACGATTGATGATGTAGTGCCACTGTAGCACGTTATGTTGGCGATCAGGCTAATCCAATAAACAGTTACAAATTCCTACGGTAACAATCGCCACTTTGTTTGAAAGCTCGGTGTTTACTGCTGCATTGGGGCATAAATTGGCGGAGTTAGCGGCGATAACGTGGGATTGAGTGATACCGTAATTCAAATTCAACTTGCTGAAAATCTAGAGTTTTTGTCCTAATTTTTGTCGACGCACTTCACGTCATCCTTATATTCGCTATTTCGTTCACATAATTTTAATAAAACCACCCTTGTTACATTAGCCATTGGTCTATAAGTGACCAATTTCGCGGTTTGACTTTGGAAAAAGGCGCCTAATGCGACCAAACTTGAGGTGGCAGTTCAAGTACGCATCTAAGTGGTTGATGTGAGATGGCATTGTATGGGTTGGCCGTTTAAACGGTAGAGGATTAGGGGTTACCGAACTAAGGGCGAGCTATATGCCATGTTGCCACAGTGTTTGTGCCGTGGGGGCACAAATTCACTCATTTATGGGCAATTTCTATGTTCTAAAGCCAATTGGGGTTGGCGTTGGGGGATATATGGTATTAGGTAAAGTTCTGGTTGCAGTTTCACCATTAGTTTTAGCAATGGCGCTTACCGGTTGTGGTAACCAAGTACAAAGTAAATTCTCAGCAGTGGATATCTGCAGAGCCAGTATGGCAACTGCGTTGCAACAAGATATTAATACAATTGATGTGGTCGATAAGAGCGGTAAATTGGTTTATGTGTCTTACACCAATCGTGACGATTGGAGTCGTGATATCTATCGTTGCAAATTGGAAGGTAACCACGTGTTGTGGGCACCTAACAAGGGCGAGTGGCAAAATCAAAACGCTGGCCAAATCTCATTTGCGGCTAATTTCAACGAGCTGACCATTACTGAAAATAGAAAAGAAGGCGAACTGAGTAATCACTACAAATTGTCAGAACTGCGTGGTTCGTAAGCGTAATGGTGTGATGATGCATCGACGGTAGTAAATACCTCGCAGCAACCACATCAACGCAATGTCATCAAAAGGTGTGCCTTAATCGGCGCACCTTTTGTTTTACTGCTTGCTCAATTTGCTTGCGACTTTTACTCCGCATCAGCTTCCCGCCGTCAGGTGACAAATTGGCGTTATTTTGCGTATAATTTAAGCTGTTTCGGGAGGGTATATGACATCGACCGCTATGGCACGAAAAGCTGAAAACAAGCCAAAATTTAAGCCAAAGATGGAAAATTATAAAACCAGTCTTGGTTATGAAGGATTAGCGCTAAAGAACACCGATGAAAATCTTTCCATCGAGGAGCTGAAGCGGAAATATGCAAGATAAGTACGGCGTGACTCAGGACAAATATTGTTACCCTGGTACAGATGTACTGATCAACCTGCTGCATATTCGCAATGCTGAGCGTTTGGCTGAAGCTGAAGCTGCATTCAGTGCCGAGCGCTATCGTTGCTACGATGCGCCCGCGCTCACCATCCATGATTTTACCTTCCATCATCTACGCGAACTGCATCGTTATCTGTTTCAAGATATCTATCTGTGGGCGGGCGAGATCCGCGACGTTGATATCGCCAAAGGCAGTACCCGTTTTTGTCACTGTGACCGCATCTTGCCAGAAGCTGAAAAGCTGTTCGCGCAGATCTCGTCACTTGCCACCTTAAGTTACTCATCTACCTTGTTTGAAGCGGTGGCGGATATCTACTGCGAGATCAATCTATTGCATCCATTTCGTGAAGGGAATGGCCGTGCGCAGCGGTTCTTTTTCGAAGAGATGTTGTTTTGTTTAGGCTTTGATGTGCACTGGCCGCACATCAGCAAAACGCAATGGGTTGAAGCTAATATCGCTGGTGTCCATCTGGATCTCGGCCCTTTGATTGAGATTTTTGAGCAAAGTATTACGCCGCTGAAATAACCCCATTAGGGCGCTGTATTATCTGCCTACACCCCAATCTCTTTTCTTCGCTGTTGCAGCTGTTTTTCTATCGGATCAGGCTGCGGCTAAACCTGTCATTGTGGCCACTAATCTTTACGGTTTTTGTACTTTTTGTAACAAAACTTATGCTGACAAACCGCATTTTATTGGTGGCCAAATCTTGAACGGATTTTGACCAATCCTATGCGAAGTTTGTTCTATTTTTGGTTTAATTAAAGATACTTAATTTATTGTAAAGAATGATTATTATCTAAATACATGTTCAATTACTGAAATATTGTTTCCGATTATTGAATAATTCAATGCTGTTTTAGCAGAAAATGAATAATGTGATTTTATTGTTTCAAATGTAACTTTGTGGCTTATACCTGTTAACAAAAAAGTCCTGCGATGTTAGCTTAACCAAGTATCTGTTCTTATTTGCGCTGTTGGAATGGAACAAAAATAAGATAATTCAAAAAGATATGGGATGGAGAATGATATGTTTAGGACAAGCATGCTTTCGACGGCAATTCGATATTCGTTGCTGATAGGATGTGTGGGGGGATTTCACGCATATGCTAACGATGCTGCAGAAGTGGAGAAAACTGCAGTTACAGAAAGTGCTCAAGCTTCTACAACGACTTTAGAGGAAGAAGAAGCGGTAGAGCGCATCATTGTTACTGGTAGCCGTATTCGTAAAGCCGAGTTTTCTGAAGCTTCACCAGTACAAGTTATTGATGGCGATGTTTCTCGTGAACTTGGTATGTTTGATGCCGCCTCAATGCTACAAAGCTCAACTCAAATCGCCGGTGTGCAGATTGATAACACCTTCGGCGGTTACGTTACTGATAACGGCCCAGGTGCTTCAACCATTGGTTTCCGTGGTTTGGGCGCGGAACGTACCTTGGTGATGATCAACGGTCGCCGCATGGCACCTGCCGGTATCGGTGGTGCACCTACCTCACCAGACTTGAACATGATCCCTGGGGTGATGATTCAACGTATCGAAAACCTGTTTGACGGTGCGTCTACAGTCTATGGTTCTGATGCGGTAGCCGGTGTTGCCAACGTTATTTTGAAAAAAGACGTGGAAGGTTTTGATATCACTGCGTCTCGTTCACAGCCTAAAGGTGATGGTGGTGAAGAGACAGTGTTATCAGCCATGTGGGGCACCACATTTGATAACGGCTTTGTGACTGTTGGTGCTGAATACAACGATCAGAAAGCGATCTCTCGTGGCGGTAATGACTTTACCCGTGGTTGTGAAGAGCGTATTTGGGAAACTGAAGATGGTCGCCGTATCATCCGTGCCAGCGGTTATGGCCCTACTGCCCGTGGTGACGTAGATACTTGTGATATTTTCCCGCTGACCAACCGTGTTCAATTCGACAACTTCTTCGGTAGCCTCTACTCAACCCCAGGTTATAGCAACGTGGGTGTACCAGGCTTCTCTGAAAGTAACGTGTCAAACATCTACGCTGGCTATATGCCAACCTGGATCATGGCAGACTCTAACGGCGACGGTATTCCTGATGCTGTAATCGTTGATGGTAACGGTGATGGTTATACAGACGTTGATCTGCAAGATCCGCTATATGCCTATCAGAAGTCTGACTATTACAAGTCTGGTGACTACCGTTCACGCAATAAGCGTTATTCGGTAATGTTAAACGGGGAATACAATTTCCAAGATGATAACAACACCACGCTTTACTACGAAGGCTTATACGCTAAGCGTAAGTCTCCATCGTTTGATCCTGGTGCGCAGATCTTTGAATGGGTACCTGATACCAACCCGTTCAACCCTTGTGGTGTGAATGGCATCAACTGTATGGCCGCTGCGGGCACCGATTGGGGTCCTGTATGGGCGCGTCCTATCATTAACATTCGTGGTGACCGTGACAGCGCAGATATTGAGTTAAGCCAATACCGTGCAGTGGCAGGTGTTACTGGTGATTTGCATGCGTTGGAAAACATCGGCCTGCAAAACTGGTATTACGATACTTATGTGTCTTACAGTGCCTCTAAAGGTACTAACAACATGATGGGTATCAGCGAAGAACGTCTGGTGAACTCCCTGAATACCACAGTGATGAATCCAGATGGTTCGATTACCTGTGGCGATGGTACTGACGGCTGTGTGCCAGTGAACTTGTTCTCTGAAAACATCTATCAACCAGGTGGTGGTACTCTGACTCAGGCAGAATATGACTACCTGATGGTTGAACGTAAGATGGAAACCAAGGTAAATCAAGCGATTATCAACGGTTACGTTGGGGGTGATCTGTTCCATCTGCCATGGAACAATGAGCCAGTATCTTCAATCTTTGGTATTGAATGGCGTCGTGATGAGATTGAAACCAATGCCAACGATGTTGCGTCTGAAGGTCTGCTGTGGGGTTGGTTTGCTGATGCGGGTGCGGATGGCGCACGTATTTTGCGTGAAGCCTTCACCGAAGTTGATTTGCCGTTGATTAAGGGCAAACCAGGTATTGAAGAACTGACCTTTACTGCGTCTGGTCGTGTATCAAAAGAAACCTACTACAGCACCGCCAAAACCTACAGCCTGAAAGGGGTGTATCGCCCAGTAGATTGGTTAACCTTACGTGGTACTAAAGGTACTTCTTATCGTGCACCAAACTTACGTGAGCACTTCTTGAATGGCCAAAGTGGTTTCAGCACGCTGACTGACCCTTGTGTCGTTCCAGCAGATGCGCGTGTGACTGACCCACTGAATCCTAATGTGCCAGCAACTTATGATCCATCGTTGGACGAACGTGATCCAGTTACCTTGCAACGTTGTTTGGCCTCAGGTGTTGACCCAACCACCCTTGGTTTGGGCCAAAATGGTGAACAAGAGTTTACTAACTCTTACAGCACTGAAGTGACCAGTGGTGGTAGTGAAGAGTTGGATCCTGAAACCTCAGTTGCGAAGACTTGGGGGATCATTTTCGAACAACCATTTACCGATGCATTTGAGTTAACCTTGTCTGCTACTCGCTTCAATATCGAAGTGACCAACAGTATCGCTGAACCAAGTGCTGGGTATAGCATCAACCAATGTTACTCTGCTGACGGTAACGCTGCATTCTGTGACCGTTTAAGTCGTGGTGATGATGGTCGATTCGGCTTTATTGACTCAAGCTTTATCAACATCGGTCTGATTACCTCTAAAGGCTTCGACTTCAACCTGTACTACAAGCAAGATGTGGTCGTATTTGATAACAGCCTTGAAATTGGTTTGGACGTGACTGCAACACGTATGACAGAAGCGGTATACGACGTGTTAGGTACTGTGGACGATAACGTGGGCGAACCAGACTATCCAGAATGGCGTGGCAAAGCGTTGCTGAGCTTACGCTACAGTGATTTCTTCATGAACTGGCAAGCAATCTATATCGCCGCTGGTGAAGAAGATGATCTGGGTGACTTCGAAGAAGACACCATTGGTTGTACAGGTTTGTATAACGATGACGGCAGTCCACTGTTATGTCGTCCAGTGGGTTACACCGAAGACTATTGGACTCACAACTTGTCTTTGGGTTACGAGTGGGACAACTACACAGTTAACTTAGGTGTCAGAAACGTGTTTAACGACAAGCCACCAAAAGTTGACCCAGATGGTTCTTGGTCAAATACTAACATCCCATTGGGTGTTGGTTATGCAACACCAAGAACAGTGTTCCTGAACCTGAATGCTAAGTTCTAACTTCAACTAGTAGTGAATTTAAATGGCCCTAACTAGGGCCATTTTATTAAGGAAGATTGAATGAACGGCTATTTGAAATTTGTAGTGATGATTACCTTGGCTATCGGCTTGTCGCTGAACGCGACGGCTGCCGAAAGCAAATTTGATGAAGTTGATGCGTTTTCTGTGTTGCCTTTTATCCGCTCAGTGGCGGTTTCACCCGATGGCAAACACCTTTCTGTGATTCGCTCTACCTCGAAAAACGGCGATTATATTATTGAAATTTATGACGCTAATGATTTGAAAAAGTCTCCCGTGACCTTGGGAGCTAACAAAATGTTAGTGTCGAGTGTTGTCTGGCTTAACAACGAGCGTATTGCGGTTAACTTTCGCCAGATCCTCGAAGATAGAGCCCATAAGTATTGGGTGAGTAAGTTTGCGATTACCAGTATTGACGGTAAAAGCGATTGGTTAGTGCCTTTCAGTAAAGCAACTCGAGGCGGCTTTCAGCTGTTGAACACTCTCCCCGAAGATGATGACAATATTTTAGTCTTTGGTGATGCCAATAATAACTACGTACCGGATGTGATTAAGCTGAATGTGAATACCGGTAGCACCGCGATTTTGGTGCGTGGTTCAGACAAGATTAATGGCGGTTTTATTGCCGATTACAAAGGCGATATTCGTGTCGGCCAGGGCTGGAATTTAGCTAACAACAGTATTGATATCTATGTGCGTAAATCAGGTAGCGATGATTGGCAGCTGCTAAAAGAGGTATCTGCTAAAAGCCGTGAAAACTATGAAGTGGTTGGTTTTAATAAGAGTAACCTGAATCAGCTTTATGTATTGATGAATCACGGCGAGGATACCACTGGGCTTTATCTGTACGATATTGACAAAGGCAGCTATTCAGAACGTTTATACGGCCTGCAAGGGGTTGATATTGATGCGGTAAGCTTTAATAAACAGCACGAACTTGCGAGTTTTACCTATACCGAAAAACAACCGGTGCAGTATTTCATCGATCCGAAAGAGGAAGCACTTAATAATCAACTTTATCCGCTGTTTCCAAAGCAATTTGTTAGCATTATCAGCCGCAGTGATGCAGAAGATCAGTTTGTCGTTCGGGTGATGTCGGATAAAAATCCTGGCGAATTTTATCTGCTGAACAGCAAAGGGCAGTTGCAAAAAGTTGGTCCTAGCCGCCCATTGTTGACTGAAGATCAGCTGGCATCGGTAAAATACATTTCTTATAGCGCGCGCGATGGGAAGAAAATTCGCGCCTATGTCACTATGCCCACCACAGGTAAAGCACCATATCCAACGGTGGTATTACCGCACGGTGGCCCATGGGCTCGTGATGTGGTGATTTTTGACGAATGGTCACAATTGCTCGCACATCATGGCTACTTAGTCATTCAACCAAACTTCCGTGGCTCAACTGGTTATGGCTTAGATTTTTGGATGGCAGGTGACAAAAATTGGGGGCTTAAAATGCAAGATGACCTTGATGATGCTGCGCAATTTTTGGTAAGCAAGAACTTGGCAGACCCGAAAAAGCTCGCCATGTTTGGTTGGAGCTATGGTGGCTATGCGGCGTTTGTCTCCGCTATGCGGGAAAACAACATTTATCAGTGTTCCATTGCCGGTGCTGGAGTCAGTGACTTAAATCGGATCAACGCCACACTCAACGACAACCGTTATCTCAGCATCTTGCAAGAACCGACCATTAAAGGTGTTTCACCGGTCGAAAAGGTGAAAGACGTGAATGTGCCGATTATGGTGATCCATGGTGATATCGATAGCCGCGTACCGATTGAACACAGTCACGCGTTTGTGAATAAGCTGAAGGAGTTCAACAAGGATTATAAATATGTTGAGCTCAAAGATGCGGACCATTTCTCCGATACCCTGTTCTATGACAACAAGGTAATGCTGTACCAAAGTATTTTGGACTGGCTGGATAATAAATGCGGTTTGCGTAACTAAGTAAACTAGGTTCACTCCCCTTACTAGCGCTTGTCCTGTTTGCGACAAGCGCTATATCAACAAAATTGTCAGCTTTGGTACAAATTGCTGACAAGCATGACACAGCGCTCAATTTCGTGATTGGCATAGGCCAAAAACTTTGATTAATCTCGCAATTATTCAACCAGTTATCAAAATGTAAACGAATTGTGGCGGCTGGTGCGCCATTTGCACTAACTCCTAAACCAATGACACATGGGTATGGCTTTTACGCGACAAATGCCAAGCCTGATACCAAGCACCGTCACACAGGTTAGGGAGTGAATATATGTGGGATTATTCAGAGAAAGTTAAGCAGCATTTCTTCAACCCGAAGAACGCCAAATTGGTCAGCAACGCCAACGCACGTGGCGATGTCGGCTCTATCAGTTGTGGTGATGCACTCAGCCTGAGCCTCAAAGTTAACCCTGACACTGAAATTATTGAAGACGCAGGTTTTCAAACCTTTGGCTGTGGCAGTGCCATTGCCTCCTCATCGGCATTGACCGAAATCATCATCGGCAAAACCTTAGACGATGCCCTCAAAGTCACCAACCAAGAGATTGCCGATTATCTTGATGGTCTTCCGCCGGAAAAAATGCATTGCTCGGTAATGGGCATGGAAGCCTTGCATGCCGCGGTGGCCAACTATCGTGGTGAAGTGTTGGACGATGACCACGAAGAGGGCGAGCTGATCTGTAAATGTTTCGCCATTGACGATTTGATGATCAAGCGCGTCGTAAAAGCCAATGGCCTGCAAACCTTAGAAGAGGTGATTAACTACACCAAAGCTGGTGGGGCATGTACCTCTTGCCATGAAAAAATCGAGTGGGTGCTGGATGAAACATTAGAGGAAATGGCCGAAGCGGGCATTGATGTGGCGGCCGTTGCCAAAGCCAACAGCAAAGTGGCTGCTACGCCAAAAATTGCGGCTGTCAGCAAAATTCAGCCCATTGCGGTAGCCGCGACTGACGATGCAGCCCTTGCTGAGCGCAAAGCGATTATCGAAAAGGTCATCGAGCAGGTGCGTCCTGCGGTACGTGCCGATGGCGGCGATATTCATCTGGTGGATATTGAAGATCATCTGGTGTTTGTCAGCATGTCGGGCAACTGCTCCGGCTGCGGTCTCTCAGGGCTAACCCTCGCTAACTTAGAAATCAAAATTTCCGATGCACTGGGCGAAACCGTCACGGTATTCCCGCTGCAACCAAGCAGTGAAGAAAGCGAGCAAAAGGAGGCCACTTATGATCTATGAAAACATCCATGCTGAGGCGTTGCCGAAGACGGTTTATCTGGATAACAACGCCACCACCCGCATCGACCCTAAAGTGCTGGAAACCATGTTGCCGTTTTTAAGCGATTTCTATGGTAATCCATCGTCAATTCATCAGCTTGGCGCGACGGTTGGCCATGCGATGGCAAAGGCGCGCGAACAAGTGCAGCTGTTGATGGGCGCTGAACATGCGTCTGAAGTGGTATTCACCTCCTGCGCTACCGAGGCCACCGCAACTGCGATTATGTCGGCGGTAGAAGCACTGCCAGAGCGTAAAGAGATCATCACCTCAGTGGTGGAGCATCCTGCTACGTTGCAACTGTGTCAGCATCTCGAACGCAAGGGCTACAAGATCCACTGGATCGGTGTTGATGGCAAAGGCCGCTTAGATATAGACGCCTTTCGGGCGGCGCTGAGCGACCAAGTCGCTGTCGTATCAATCATGTGGGCTAACAATGAAACTGGCACGCTGTTTCCTGTCGAGATGTTGGCCAAGTTGGCTAAATCTGTGGGCGCGCAGATGCATGTGGATGCGGTGCAAGTGGCCGGTAAATATCCGATTAATGCGCAACATACCGAGATCGATATGATGTCGATTTCTGGGCATAAATTTCACGCGCCGAAGGGCATCGGTGCCCTGTATCTGCGACGTGGCACGCGGTTTCGACCATTGCTGCGTGGCGGCCATCAAGAACGCGGGCGTCGCGCCGGTACTGAAAACGCGGCATCCATTATCGGCCTTGGCATGGCGGCAGAGATTGCTTATCACAGCATGGCGGCAGAAACGGCACGTCAATCAATGATGCGTGATCGCCTCGAACAAGGCTTGTTAGCACGGATCCCAAGCTGTTTTGTGACCGGCAATCCGCAGCAACGGGTGGCCAACACCACCAATATCGCCTTTGAATATATCGAAGGCGAGGCTTTGCTGCTGATGCTCAATCAAGTGGGCATCGCCTGTTCCTCCGGCTCCGCCTGTACCTCGGGCTCGCTCGAACCTTCTCACGTGATGAAAGCGATGAATATTCCGTTCACTGCAGCGCATGGCACTTTGCGTTTCTCGTTGTCGCGTTTTACCACTGATGACGATATTGATGCAGTGTTGCAGGAACTACCGGCCATTGTGGCTAGGCTGCGGATGTTGTCGCCTTACTGGGATAACGAATCCAACAGAGGATCAACCGAGATGTTCGCGCCGGCTTACGCCTAAGCGAATATCCGCGGAGGAGGCGCTAACACAATGAACAAGCTACCTTTTGTGCGCGTTAACGACACCACGCTGCGGGATGGCGAACAAACCCCAGGCGTGGCGTTTACCACCGATGAAAAAGTGCAACTGGCGCTGTTGATGCAGGCGGCTGGAGTGCCCGAATTAGAAATTGGCATTCCGGCGATGGGCGCGCAGGAACAACACACCATCGCCGCGATTACTGCCGCGCTTAAATCTGCGCACGCCGCAGCCGCCGCAACCTCGGCGCTGGCGCACTCACGCAGCGAAACCATGGCGTGGTGCCGCATGACCGAGTTTGATATCAGTCAGGCGCTGCACCTCGGTTTAGATTGGGTCGACCTGTCGACGCCTGTGTCACGGCAGCAGATTGGCAGCAAACTGAACAGTACCCCAGAGCAGGTGTTGGCGCGTACCGATCGCTTCGTCAAACAGGCGCTCGATTTCGGCTTTAAGGTCTGTGTCGGGATGGAGGATGCCTCCCGCTCCGAAATGGACTTATTGCTGTCGGTCGCCGAAGTCGCTGAACGCGCTGGTGCCAGCCGAGTACGATTTGCCGATACTTTGGGCATTCTCGACCCATTTAAAACCCAGCAGATGATTGGCCAATTGCGGCGCCATACCGATCTTGAGATCGAGATGCATGCTCACAACGATCTTGGGCTGGCAACCGCCAATACGCTGGCGGCAATTGATGCCGGCGCGACCTCGATTAACACCACCGCCAACGGGCTTGGTGAGCGCGCAGGCAATGCGCCGCTCGAAGAAGTGGTGGTTGCGCTCAGTGTGCTCAACAAAGCGGAAACTGGCATCGACTTACGGCAACTGCCAGCACTGTGCCAATACGCATTGCAAGCCTCTGGGCGGCAAGTGTCGCTGCAAAAAGCGATTGTGGGTGCCGGAGTGTTTACCCATGAGTCAGGCATTCACATCGACGGTTTACTCAAAGATATCAATAACTATCAGGGTTTTTCGCCAGCATTAGTGGGGCGTGAACACACGTTGGTGCTGGGTAAACACTCAGGCGTTAATGCGATCAGCACTGTCTATCGCGCACTTGGTATTGAGCTCGATGAGCAGCAATGTCAGCGATTGCGGCTCACGTTGCGACAGTGGTCAGAAACTCACAAATGTAGCCCCGATGAA
This sequence comes from Shewanella avicenniae, assembly GCF_017354945.1. NCBI lineage: Bacteria > Pseudomonadati > Pseudomonadota > Gammaproteobacteria > Alteromonadales > Shewanellaceae > Shewanella > Shewanella avicenniae. The sequence goes on from NZ_CP071503.1 coordinate 643,375, forward strand.
GTCGCATTGCGCGCGTTAGCGCAGTCGGTGGCCATTCTTGGCGCAAGTCCAGTAGGAGAAGAATATGGAAGCAACTGATACCGATGTATTGCCAGAACATCTGCAATCGGCAGAGGATTTTCTCGACTTTTTCAAAGTGAAATATGACCCGGAAGTGGTCAAAACCAAGCGAGTGCAACTGCTGCGCTTGTATCACGGCGTGTTAGAACGTTACGACCCACCGTTGACCATGGAGCACTATCGCAAAGCGGTGCGGATTGCCTACGGCAGCATCAAGCTCGGGCAAGAGTTGGCTTTTGCTGATATGGGCTGCGGTACTTGTAGCGGTTGCGATGTGTAAGTCGCGCCAACAACGGAGAGCACACGATGGAAGATGGCGTTCGATTTGCCGCTGGCGCTGAAGTGCGTGTGGTGCGCAATGTGCGTAACGATGGCACCTTTTACGGGGTAGCTAAAGGCGAGTTGATTGTTGCCGAAGGCGATGTTGGCGTGGTGCGCAAGCATGGCTGGTTTCTGCAAGAGCAGGTGATTTATGAGGTGTTCTTTCCAGAAACTGGGCAACTGGTGGGCTTACGCGATGTTGAAGTGATCGATGCCGCGCTCCCTTTTGTGCCGTGCCGTTTTCGCATGCTTGATTACGCCCGTTTGACCCTGTCGCTGGCCAGTCAAGGTGAACTGTTAGCCCGTAAAGGCGATCGGGTGCAAGTCACCTGGATCGATCGCGATCTCGCCAGCGGTGAACTCAGTTTTACCGTAAAAATAGCCAACACCGAAGTGCAAGTGCCTGCTCGGGCGCTGGAAGATGTACCAGCAGAAGAAGAGGGGAGTCGATGGAGACGCAAAAGCGCCGCTATTTGATGGCAAAAGCTGCCACTGAGATGTTTAAACTCAATCCTGAGTACTTAAGTATGGATCAACGCCAGCAGGTTGAGTTGCAAGTTGAACGCTTGCTGCAGCTGCAACGTGCCATTATCAATAGCCCTGAGGCGGCTGGCGTTACCGTGTCGCCGGAGCAACTTAGCCAAGCGTGGGATAGCTGTTTAGCCCAGTTTGACTGTGAAACCAGCTTTGTTGAGTCACTGGAAAAACAAGGGCTTGATCGTGATGGGCTGCGCTCAGCAATATACGATGAACTGCTGTGTGAACTGGTGATGGAGCGCGTCAGTGTTGATATTCCGCCGTTGGCCATCGAGCAAGCGCGCCGCTATTACGACAGTCATCGGCAGGAGTTTGCGCGTGATGCCATTTGGCAGATGAGCCAAATTCTGATCACGGTGAATAACGACTATCCCGAGAATCATCGCAAAGCGGTATTAAAGCGTATCTGTCAGGTTCGGCATCTTGGCCAGCGGCAAGACTTCGCTCAGTTGGCGCTGCAGTATTCTGAGTGCCCGAGTGCACTCGAACGTGGCTTTCTTGGGTGGTGTGAGCAAAGCAAACTGTTTCCTGAAATCGCCGCTGTATTGCCAACATTAGCGGTAGAGCAACTCAGTGAACCGATTGAAACCGAGCTGGGGTTTCATATCGTGCGTTGGCATCAATATAAACCGGCCAAAAATGCCAGTTTCGAACAGGCATTGCCGATTTTACAGCAGCGCCATGATGAGCGAGCGCGTAAGTATCTGCAAAAACAGTGGCTGAATCGATTACTGGCGTATCAATAACTGCTTAGCCTTGGTATCAAATAGCACTCATGCTAGTCTTCGACTCTTTGCAAAAAGTCAGTGTCGACGCTGGCTCGCGTGGGAGTTTAGAGGTTGAAGTATTGGGCTGAAGCACCCTTGTGGTACCTCGTGTTGTTAGGCTTAGTGATTCCACTCGGGTTGCCGATTGGACTCAATCAGTTCGCGGTGGATTATTGGCTATCTGTTGCCATTACCGCGTTACCTATGTTGATTTATCTTGGCTTGATGCTGAGTTATCGCCCCAACAAGCACAATCGCGTGTTGGCATGGCTAGATGATCCTTTTAATCAAGGGGTGAATAAGCAGAAGGCAGGCCTAGGCGTAGCTATAGCGATTACCGTTGGTTTGGCGGCGCAGACTTTGTCGTTAATCGCGGTATTGATTTGGCTAGGCTAATCAAACATGGTTGCAGTGGCCTGAGATACTGTCGCCGTCATTCACATTTTGGCTGGCTGTAGCTGCCCGATAAATTTGGTATTGAGTCGAATTACGTTATAGGAAGCGCCGCTTCTTCTCGCGGTTAATTTCATGGGTATCTGGGTTTGGCGAATATCGGTATCTGCGCCAAAGAGCGATTGCTCATCTTGCCATTGAGCGCCCGAAGCAAATTTGATGTGGTAATCACCGACCGGCAGGCTTACTACCTTCAGACTGCCGCGTTTCACAAATACCACTGCGATTTTTTCGTCTGAGTCAGCATCTAGAAAGTGGAGCAAGTAATCTTGATTTGACTGTTGCGAATCTAAGGTGACTTGGACCAACTTCAATTCATTCTCGATTTGAACATCCGTCGTAACGAGCTGGTCAGCAGGGTATTGCGCGTTGTTTGTTGGCAGCAATAACCACGCAGTAACAGCGGCAATAACCACACAGGTCAGTAGTGCGACCACGAGCGTTTTGCTGAGGGAACCGAAAAGAAATTTACTCATGAGATCGCTTAAACCTAGTTGTGCTGGGTGCCCGGTTAAAGCGTCCTCTGCCGATAGAACAATTCCTTTGCGACATCTGTATCAATACTAAAGTCTAGGTCATTCACCGGCATGAGGAAAGCCTAGCTAGGCAGCGCTTAGGTTTATCTCACTGAAAATAGTGATATGGTGAGTCAGGTCATCATGCAAGGAGCTGAATAATGAGATTTGTGGTACTAGGTGCGGGCGGCATTGGTTGTTATTACGCTGCGCGGTTACTGGCGGCGGGGCATCAAGCGCTGCTGGTGGCGCGTGGTGAACACCTCACCGCGTTGCAGCAACAAGGGCTCACGCTAAAACATCCGCAGTTTTCATTTAATGAAGCGGTTGCGGCGACCGATGTGATTGGCCTAATGCGCGATTATTCCGCCTCAGATTTTGATTGGCTGTTGCTGGCGGCCAAAAGCAGTGCCACTGAACCACTCATGTTACAACTGGCCGACTGGTTAAACGCCAATCCTGAGTTACTCATCTTGTCATTGCAAAATGGGGTGGATAACGAAGCCCATATAGCGTCAGTGGTGGGGCAGGAACGCACGGTTGGCGGCTTAGCGGTAAAAATTGGAGCTCATATCATCGCTCCGGGTAACGTTGAAGCCACTGGGGTGGCACAGGTTGATTTCGGTGCTTGGCCGAACCAGCAGCAAAACCCCACGCTGCAATCACGCTTAATGGCGCTCGCTGAAGTTTTTACTCATGCCCAAATTCCCAACACGGTTTACGACAATGTGAGTTATGCCTTGTGGCGTAAGTTGGTGATTAACAATGCTGTGAACCCGCTGACGGCATTGACCTTACTTAACACGCGCGAACTCACCCAACACTCAGTATTTACCCACACAGTGAAAACCATGATGCAGGAAACCGGACGCGCGGCCAATGCCGAAGGTGTGCACTTAACTGAAGCTGACATCGAAGAGATGTATCAGTTGATTTGTGGCTTTGATGCGATAAAAACCTCAATGCTGGTGGACCGTCTAAAAGGCCGCACCATGGAGATTGATGATATTTGTGGCCCAGTGATCCGCGGTTGTATTAAGGCCGGCAAACCTGCGACGACGACAGAATTAATCGCGGCGTTGTTGCGTAATGCGGTGCAGTAAGCCATAGCCATAGCCGTGGCCGAAGTCGAACCGAGAGGTGCGGTTTAAAGTTTGTGCGTCAGCTTTGTTAATCACCGTCCAGCACAGTTGCTAATCTACAGTGATGCTGCGCTGCACCAAAGCAAGCAGTACGGGCGTAATCGCTGGTTGCTTTGGGCGGTTTAAATAGGTCGGCACTCTGCATAATTTAGCTTATCATCAATAGCTTACATGAAAATTTTCTTACGTTAACTTTGCGTTGATGCGGCGTAAATTACGTTGCGTCATACTGCTGCTTCGGTCATAGTCAGCCAACACATTTCATGTTGCGTTTAGTGCGCGAAAAGGACTTTTTCATGAAACTGGCTGGATTTATTCACCTTGCTGCCTGTGCGTTGTTGGTGCTATCGGTCAAGCTGTTTGCGGCGACCGATGTGCCGAGCCTAGCAGATTTTCTCGCCCCTCAAGATCATCTTGATGCAGCGCTTTCACCCGATGGCCGCTATCTGGCGCAGCTATGGTATCGAGATTCCGACAAAACCCGTTTTGTCTCGGTACGCGATCTTTCTCAACCCGAATGGCCGGTAATAGGCCGTCTCGGGGGCAATATTCAACGGCCGATCGGCATTAAATGGGGCAATAAATCGCGCTTATTAATCTATATGCGTGTGCCATTTAAGCCCGAAAAAGTACAAGCCGCTGCCAAAGAACCTGATTTCGATCCTGATAACTTTGACAGTTTTGATCGGTTAATGGCCATCGACCCGACCATGGAAAATGCCACGGTTTTGATGGGCGATACCCGACTGTCGTTTAATCGTCGAGTGACCGATATTCGCAATCTATTGCGGGACGATCCGCGCCATTTGATGATGACAGCGTTTTCACATAATCGTCTGTGTTTGTATAAGGTGGATCTCTACGATGGCAGTGCTGAGAAGGTGGCTGAAGGCGATCGCTTCACCTATGCACTTATGTCGGATCATAACGGTAAGCCGCTGTTTAAACTCAACTACTTGCCGATTGCCAAAGAAATTCAATTGTTTGAATACAAAAAGAACGATTGGCAAAAAACGCTGAATATCGAACTCGATGAAGAAGACAATAGCGATCTAGATGACCTCGTGGGTACTTATGAAGGGCTATTTGTTTACCGTAAGCGCAATAAAGACACTGGCTTTTATCAACTGACGGCGTTTGATACCGATCTGAATAAAGATGTGGTGTTGGCCGCAGATCCCAATCACGATATTTTGCAGCCATTATTTGAATATGGCAGTTACCAAATCAACGGCTACGTGATTGATGACGATACCCCGATCGTGAAGTTGTTTGATCCCGAAGCGCAGCGTCAACAACAGCAATTGGCGCAACTGTTGCCTAATCTCGATCTGCGCTACACCTCGGTCACTGATGACGGCAAGCAGATGGTGTTATCTGTGTCCAATACCGAAACGCCGCCTATTTTTTATCTGTACGATGAGCAAAGCGGCAAGCTGAAGTTGATTAACTATGGCTTTTCTAAACAGTCTTCCAAAGCGTTGGGATTCTCGGCGACGTTTGATTATCAAAGTCGCGACCAACAGCAAATCCATGCATTGCTGTTGCTACCACCGAACTACCAAGACGGCTCGCAATATCCCTTGATTATGATGCCGCACGGCGGACCGCAAGCGAATGTCGGCCTGCAATATGACACCTTTGCTCAAATGCTGGCAACGCGTGGCTATGTGGTGATGCAGCCCAATTTTCGTGGCTCTACCGGCTATGGTTTAGCGTTTGAGCAAGCGGGTTACCGTCAATGGGGGCAACGGATGCAACAAGACCTCGATGATGGGGCGCAAGCGCTGATCCGGCAAGGTATTGTGGCCAAAGGGCAAGCGTGTCTTGTGGGGTGGAATTATGGCGGTTATGCCGCTTTGATGGGGGTGATTGAAACGCCCGAGCTGTATCGTTGCGCGGTGAGTTTTTCCGGCATTACCGATCTACCCGAGTATGTTGAGCGCTTGGCCGACGGCTACGAAACCGATGCGCAGAGGCAAAAATTTGTCTACGACCGCATTGGTGATCCTGACAAAGATAAGCAGATGTTAAAACGTTATTCGCCTATCCATTTGGTGGACAAAGTGAATGGTGCTGCGCTGTTAATTGCCAGTAAGCTGAGTGATAAGGCGCGCTTTAATGCGCTCGACGATTTTGCTGATGTAGCTGCAAAATTGCATAAGCCGGTCAGTTTAATCAATCTCGATGATGTGGCGAAGGACAAGCAAACGGACAGCGTGTTGCGCTTATATAACCGTGTATTTGATTTCCTCGGGCAACACCTCAATAACCCCGTGCCTGCCTCAACTTCCCCTGCGAACACCCATTAGTGAATCGGGGAGCTCAGGCTCCCCGTTGTTTTAAACAAATCTCATTATTACTCGGGATAAAATTTCGTTTCTGCAGCAAAGAGATATCAAGTATTGACCAAAGTATCGTACAAATAAATGCCGCCTAATTACGCGTTTTCTATAGTCTTTTCTATACTAAACGAGTTCCATCCATTCGATTAAAAGTCCAATAAACTCAGATGACTATCCAACGTCAATCAGCGGGTAAAGAGTGATGATGCAAAAATTGCGTAGGATTCAACCTCATGGTTTGCTGCTGTTAGCGTCGTTGCCATTAGTGGCAAGTATGAGTGTGACAGCCGCTGTCGCTGAGTCAATTCAGTTTCGCGGCTTTGGTTCACTGAGCGCCACCTACTCTGACTCTGATGTGTTGGGGTTTCGTCGCGATCTGAGTCAAGACGGCCGCACCCAGCACTGGAGCATTGCACCGGATTCCATCCTTGGGGTGCAAGCCGATATGCAGCTGAATGATAAGTTGAAAGCATCAGTGCAATTAGTCTTCAAAGACCGTGCACATGACGCTTTTAATGATACGGTTGAATGGGCCTACCTGACCTATGACCCCAGTAATGATTGGCGGATTCGCGTAGGGCGGATCGGTGCCGATATCTCGATGATTGGCGATGTCGGTAATGTGGGCTATGCCTACGATTGGGTTAGACCTCCTGTTGAGGTGTATGGTGCAGTGCCGTCGTACCACTTTGATGGCATCGAAATAACCCATCGTAGCCATATCGCTGCTGGCTATCTGAGTACCAAGGCCTTTTATGGCAAGTCGCACGGGCATTTTGTAAATGCTGACACTTCCAGTGAGTTTGAGCTGAACCCCTATTGGGGCGCAGCGGTGCAATACGAAAAGGGATCGTTTAGCTTTAGAGCGGCCTATCTCAACGTTACTCTGTCATCATTAGAGGACACTGGGGTTGAGCTGCTTAGAGCAGCGCTCATGCCATATGCATTTTTACCTACAATTGCAGAAACCATGGAAGCGTTGGAATACCGTTCAGCCACGGACAATTTCATGTCTGGTATTAGCTATCGATTCGATAATTGGAGCGTGTTAGCCGAAGCGTCGTATATTGACAGCCATGAGGAGATGCTGCCACGCTTGTTCACCGCTTACACTGGGATCACCTGGCGATTTAACACAGTTTCAGTCTACAGTTTATTCGCCCATGTTCGTGCCTTAAATGCCACTTACAAAGTTTCGGAGGACGTGCCAGAACCGCTTAGAACCTATTCACAAATTGCCTTTGATGCCTCAGACCGCAGACAGAGCCTTATCGCGTTGGGTGCTCGCTGGGATTTTGCTGAAAATATGGCGCTGAAGCTGCAGTGGGATCACTACTGGGTGGCTGAGAATAAAGCGTCGCTTTGGGATGTTAGCGTGGAAAATTTTGTCGCGACGCCCAATGAACAAGTGAATGTATTAACCCTCGGTGTGAGTTTCGTATTCTAATGAAAAAATTAATCATCATACTCGCATTCTGGTTTACCGCTTTGGCTTCGCCTTTAGTTGCGAATAGCCAAGAGTTGTATGTGGTCGTTAACAAACAAAATCCACTAAGCAGCATCTCTAAGCAACAAGTCACTGATCTGTTTATGGGGCGGGCACCGTATTTCCCTTCCGGCGCCGCAGTGTTGAAATTAGATGCGCCGGGCGGTTCTGCTTTGCGAGCTAATTTTTATAAGGCATTGGTGAACATGACATTACCTGAGGTGAATGCCTACTGGGCGCGACTGATGTTTAGTGGCCGGGCAACTCCGCCGATGCAGGTGGCCAGCGAGCCAGATATGGTGCAGCTGATAGAGCAAAATCCCAACGCCATTGGCTACATTGCCGCGGGTAGTGAGAATGAAAATATTAAAATTCTGTTTGTTATTCCCAAAGCCGAGTGAACTGTAAATTTCGATTGATTATGTGTTTTATAATCGTCAAGAGTGACGCTTTAGCAGCGGCATGCTAATTTTAGCGCATCCACTTATGTGAGTGCGTGCACTTATTTTCCTATATTCATTTAGTTAAGCTTGGCCAGATGTTATCGCAGCAATAAAAGATTATTGTATTGCCAGCGCACTTACGTTGTTTTCTTGAGTCTGGTTACACTATTTGTGCATGGTTTCTCTATACTAATTAACAGTAAAATAACGTAAGTAAATTCAATAGGCTCGGCTGAAAAGCTGACTACTTGATCTCGTTAGCTTCGCAAGGATGAAGATGCGGATAATGCTAGGTTCTCGAATACAATGGTTGTTTGCCCCGCTGTTGCTTGCAGCAACGCTGAGTGGCTCTGTTTTGGCGGCTGGCGATGATGCCATCCAGTTTCGCGGTTTTGCTACCTTGAGTGCGGCCTATTCGGATTCGGCGTCATTGGGCTTTCGACGCGATATGACCCAAGAGGGTAAGTTTCAGCAGTGGAGCTTGGCGCAAGACTCAGCGTTTGGCTTGCAAGCGGATGTAAAACTTGCGCCAGATTGGCAAGCCACGGTGCAGCTGGTGGCCAAAAGTCGTGACGACTATAAGCTGCTTGATAACGTTGAGTTGGCCTTTGTCAGCTACGAACCTAATAACAACTGGCGTATTCGTGCGGGCCGCATCGGCAGCGATCTCACCATGATTGGTGATGTGGGTAATGTCGGTTACGCCTATGATTGGGTGCGTCCGCCGGTGGAGTTTTATGGTGCGATTCCGTTCTATCATTTTGACGGCATTGAAGTTAATCATAAAACCCAAGTTGCCTCTGGTTACCTGCATACCAAAGTGTTTTACGGTAAATCTGATTCACGCTTTATCTACGCAGGTACATCAAGCGATTTTGACTTACAGCCGTTTTGGGGCGCCGGGGTGCAGTTTGAAAAAGGTGCGTTTACTTTTCGTGCTGCATATCTGAATACCAAGCTCTCTAATCTGGGGAACGAAGGTTTAAGCGAGCTGAGCAACGTGCTGGCGCTATACGCGGCCTATCCAGGGGTGAGTGATACCTTAGATGCGTTGAATATTGATACCGCTACCCAGTACTATACTTCCGGCATCAGCTATCGTTTTGCCAATTGGAGCTTATTGGCTGAAGCCTCGTTACTCGACAGTGAAGAGCCACTGTTGCCCTCCACTTTTGCGGCCTACACTGGGATTGTGCGTCGAATTGATAATGTTGCGGTATACGGTTTACTTGGCCATGTTCGCTCAATCAATGCCAGTTACCAAGTCAGTCAGATGGTGCCTGAGCCATTGTACTCGATTTCTCAGTCGATCTTTGATGGGGTAGATCTCAGACAAAGTACCGCATCGGTAGGCGTTCGCTGGGATTTTCGTACTGATATGGCGCTAAAATTACAGTGGGATCACAGTTGGGTGACCGAAAATAAAGCGATGTTATGGCGAACTGATAGTTTTGGCGCAACACCCGATGAACAGGTCAATGTGTTTACCTTAAGTGTGAGCTTAGTATTCTGATGACTAGACTAATAACATTGCTCGCACTTTGCTTCAGCTTGCTGCTTTCGCCTCTGGTGGTTAGTAAAGAGCTGTATGTGGTGGTCAACAAACAAAATCCGATCGCAAAGATAACAAAGCAACAATTGACCGATCTGTACATGGGGCGTTCTCCTTATTTTCCTTCTGGGGCGGCGGTACTGAAACTCGATGCGCCGGGCGGTTCAACACTCAGAGAAGAGTTCTACCGCGAATTAGTGAGTATGTCGTTACCTGAAGTGAATGCCTATTGGGCGAGGCTGATGTTCAGTGGTCGAGCAACGCCACCGATGCAGGTCGCCAACGAACAGGATATGTTGAAGCTGATATCACAAAACCCCAATGCGATCGGCTATATCCCAGCGGGAGCAATGAATGAAGAGGTTAAAGTACTTTTCGTTATTTCAATGGCTGACTAGTCGCGTTGATTTAAAGGTACTGTTCGCCATCATGCTGGTGGCGGCCATCTTTATTCCGTTTACCACTTATATCAGTTACCGCCATGCCTATGATGTTGTTCAGAAAGATGCTGAGCAGCAGGTAGGTCGTCTGGTTAAAATCATTGAAAATACCGCAGCAACTGCGGCGTATCTTAATGACAAACAGCTGGCGTGGGAGATTATTACCGGCTTAAAAACCGCGCCGGTGATCGCCTCTGTTCGAATCACTCTTTCATCCAATGAATCGCTCAATCAAGGTAAGCCGTTTGAGAGTGCGGATAGAACATTTCAGCTCATGAGCCGTTTTAGCGATACGCCGGTGGGTAAAATCGACGTATTGCTCAGTCGTACTGAAATTAACGAGCAAGCGCGCGATGAGGGACTATTCCTGATGGGCTGGCAGTTATCGCTGTTGGTCACTTTATTGTTGTGTATGTTGTTAATTTTTAAATTTTTTGTGGTGCAGCGCTTACGGAACTTGATGACCCAAGTGCAGCAGGTTGAGATTGAAAGCAACATGACCGAGCAGGTCATACAGCTGTCCGGCAATGATGAACTTGCTTACCTCGCCAACCACACCAATCAGCTGATCCAAAAAATTCATGGCCTTTATATCGCCGAAACCGCCCGCAATATTCAAATCGCCCAGCTCGAACGCCAATTTCGAATGATTTTTGAAAATTCCCATGCAGGGATTGCACTGATCAATAGCCGCAATCAGGTATTTTTAGCCAACAGCGCCTTTGAAAAACTCCTGCTTGATAGCCGTGAAAAATCGGATGAACAGTATTATTTGCCCGAGTTGTTTAGCGAACCCTATGAGCTGGAAGATATGCTCAATCAGGTACGTATTGGTCACAAAAGTGAATTTAAGGATTTTTCGTTAAAGCGTGGCAAAGATATCTGGGTGCGGGTGCTGTTTTCGTTGGTAGAAGAGCAGCGCGGCAACCGTAATCGCTTTATCGAGTTGGTGGTGTATGACATCTCTGACCGCGCAAAACAGGAAAAAGTCTTTGCCTACAATGCCACCCATGATGCGCTGACGGGCTTGTTAAATCGCCGCGGCGCCGAGCTGAAATTTAAAGAGCAGCTCAGCTATGCTAACCGCCATAACTACCAATTTATTTTGGCCATGTTGGATCTCAATGACTTCAAACCGGTCAACGATCATTATGGCCACGAAGCGGGCGATGTGGTGCTCAAGGTGATTGCCTCGCGCCTACTTGGGGTGTTACGTGCAGACGATACCATCGTGCGTTGGGGCGGTGATGAGTTTGTGGTCGGGTTTGTATTAGAAGATCTCGAGCGGTTGTACATCATTTTGGATGATATTCAGCGCCAATTTACCATCCCGATTGAGATCAGTAATGATATTAAAGTGAATGTCGGCGCCAGTATTGGGGTGAGCCTTTCTAGCGTTGAGGGCTACAACCTTACCGCGTTACTTGAAAGCGCCGATGCTACTATGTATCTGGTAAAAAACAGCGACAAGCGTCAATATCGGGTTGCCGAAGAGCCCATCAGCGAAGAATACGCTAAAGTCGAGTAAGCGTGTATAGCTTGCGTCAGCCCGTTTCTTGCGCGTTTAATCCATCAAAATAATTTTCATCAATCATCACTCATTTTTGAGTTTATTTATTCATGCAGTGATTTTTTCACTGTTATGTTGAAATATTGTTGGATTTTTACCAAAAAACTTGCACACTCCACCGCAGATGATTTGGCATCTTTTATCTAGCTTGCAGGGGGCAGCATGTCGCAGTTTGAAAATGTAACCGTTACGAAAAAAGCCAATGTGTATTTTGAAGGCAAGGTCACCAGCCGCAAAGTGACCTTTGCTGATGGCAGCGTAAAAACCTTGGGGATTATGTTGCCGGGCGAATATGAGTTTGGCACTGAAGCGGCTGAACTTATGGAAATTTTAGCCGGTGATCTTGAAATCCTCCTGCCTGAGGCGACCGACTGGCAGAAAGTGGTGGGTGGTGAAAGTTTTAACGTGCCGGCCAACGCCAGTTTTAAACTGAAGATTTACCAAGTCACCGACTACTGCTGCTCTTACTTGGCCGACTAAACGGTTTTCGTCACTGAAAAGTGATCGCGAGCTTCGGCTCACCTAGCAGCAACTTATTTAAAAGCCCGCTTACTGAATATGCAGTAAGCGGGCTTTTTTCGCTGAGGTTTCTGCTTTAGCTGCTAAGCGCTGACCTAGTTTTTGGGGCTAGATTTCAGAGGCTAGGTTTCTGGGCCAAAGCACTCTTGATAGGTGTTGCATTGGTCGCAGCTCGGGGCGCGGCACACATAGTCACCACCGGTTTCGCATAGCTGCTTGTAGAGGTAGCGCTTCCAACGCATGTTGCGGTCATTGCCCGAAAAAATGGCCGGAAAGTACCAAGCAAAAATTTGGCTTAATCGAGGCCGCTCTGGTAAACCGAGATCTTTCCACAGATGGCGATTGCCAAGGCAACCACAGGCAATAATCATTGCGGCAAAGCGGGCATAGCAAGCGCTGGGGTTGGCATTTTCCATCAGCAGGCTGACCAACTCCTGTAGCTCACTTTGGCGGAGATTGACGATATCCTGCCGCACTTGCCGAATCGGCGTTTTATGCTGCCCGGGTAGAATGTAGAGTTCAATATGGCTGGCTGCCAAATCGGTAATTAATGCCTCAAATCCCGCGTTACCTAAGCCGAGATAGGGTGGTAATACCGTTTCGCCCGCGGCAAAGCTTTGCAGAATTGGCGCCCAAAAGCGTTCTAACTCTTGGGTACGCGTTAGTTCAATCGATAGATGTATTAACATGCTCGCGCACCTCTATTCCGGTTAGGCTACCGAGCGGATTCACCGCAATCGCATATTCGTTGACGATGGCCTCCTCGACAGGGCAGATGCTGGCACATTGCGGCGCGGCGTGTTGCCCTTCACAGCCAGTACAGCGGCGTGGATGGATCATAAACTGCTTCGGATTATCCGGATCGGCAAACACGGCATTGCTGGGGCAGACCAATAAGCAGGCATGGCAACCTACGCATTTATCAGTAATGGCATACTTCATCGCTGCTCTCCTTTTGGCTGTGCGTCGTGGCTGCTAGTTGACTATTGGCAATGGCAGCGAGGGCGACATCAATGGGGGCAAAGGCGTGATCCACATTGGGGGTAATGCCCATCTGCTCTAAGGTGCGCCATGGGGCGATACCGATGCGGGAGCAGAGCACCATGCGGCAGTCTTCGATTGCTTTAAACATCGCTTGTTTGTCGGCTTCCTCGTCGGGACATGCGCTCTCGCCATTACAATACTGCGCCACTTGGCGGCGTTCTAAAAACTGGAATTCCCCTGCCTGAGGATCAAGGCGATAGATCTCAAACTGTTGCGCATGGCCAAAATGGGTTTTTATCAATGGCTCGCCATTGGTGGCAACGGCCACTTTGAAGCTGTTATCCGCCTTGCTGGCGTTATCGGCCTCAGTGCCACAACCTCCACCGAGGGTGCCCACCGCATCGGCGCGGCACTGCTGGCAATGGGTCATCTGTGGCATAAATTGCCCGGACGCTTCACGGGCGCTGGCCAGCTCTGCCTCGGTGGGGCCGCGTTGACCCGTCACGCCAAAATAGGTGCCATGTTCGGCGGCCGAGATCAGCGGCATGATGTTATGTAGCAGTGCGCCACGGGCTTTAACTGCGGCAGACAACTCGGCGATATCGGCGTCATTGATACCGGGGATCAGTACCGTATTGACCTTGACCAACATGCCCAGTTTGGCGGCGGCTTCCAGCCCTGCGAGCTGATTACGGATCAGCCGTTCAGCGGCTTCAAGGCCTCGTAAACGTTGATGGTCGTAGTAGATCCACGGATAGATCTGCGCTGCGATCTCCGGGCGAATGGTGTTAATGGTGATGGTCAGGTGATTAACGCCATGGGCGGCGAGTGCATCGGCATAGTCGGCCAGCATTAGGCCGTTGGTGGAGATGCACAGCTGTGCGCTTGGGTCTTCATCTCGGATCAGCTTGAGGGCACTAAAGGTGGCTTTAGGGTTAGCCAGCGCATCACCGGGGCCGGCAATGCCGACTACAGTCAAATTAGGCGCGCGCTTTTTAATGGCACGAAACTGTTTAAGTGCGCCGTGAGGGTCGACCAGATGCGACACAACGCCAGGGCGTGATTCGTTGCTGCAATCATATTTGCGATTGCAGTAATTGCATTGAATATTACACGCAGGAGCCACTGGCAGATGCATACGCGCATACTGGTGCGCCTGTTTGGAGTAACAAGGATGCCGCGCAATTTGCTGTTGAACGTCTTTGGGCAACAGGTGGCTGACTGAAGCGCCATCAGTTTGGCTGCTTGGGCAACTGCTTGTTGTGGCCGACAAACGCTCATCGGTGTGGAGTTCCATAGTGACCTCTGGCATTTAGCACTAAATGATAATCTGCCGTTGCAAACTCTATTCCTGCTGTGGTTTGTATTTGAATCAATAGCTTAGGCGAAGTAGTGGCGGCCTCTGTCTGCTGTGCAAGTGACAATTGTCGCAAAGCAGACAAAGGCCGTTGTAGGCTTACAACTCTTTCATTTCGATGTTCATGATCTGAATCCGGTAAGCGATTTGGCGTGGGGTCATATTGAGCAGTCTGGCGGCTTTGGCTTTAACCCAGCCAGAGCGCTCAAGCGCATCAATCACCTGTTCGCGTTCATCCAACACCCGCTCCCGCACCACCGTGCCGTTATGGGGCTGACTGCTTGGTGCTGGGCTAGGCATGCTAGCAGGGGCGTTATAATGCGTTGTTTCCATTTGGCTAAACGTAACTAACTCTGGGCCGATGGTGCCAGATTCGCTCAGTACCGAGGCACGTTCTAGGGTGTTTTCCAACTCGCGCACGTTACCCGGCCAGCTGTAGGCCATCATGGCGCGTACCGCACTGTCGGTGAGTGACAGTTCACGCGATTGCGCTTGCCCAAGGCGTTTGATCATATGCTCAGCCAGCTCGGGCAGATCTTCAGTACGCTCCCGCAATGGTGGCAGATACATCGGCATCACGTTTAGACGATAGTAAAGGTCTTCGCGGAAGTTACCTTGGCTGACTTCCTCTTCCAAATTACGGTTGGTCGCGGCAATAATCCGCACGTTGACACTAATGGTGCTGGTGCCGCCAACCCGCTCAAACTCCTTTTCTTGCAGTACCCGCAACAGTTTGGCTTGAAAGGCTGCGCTGGTTTCACCAATTTCATCGAGGAATATCGTGCCGTTGTGCGCCATTTCAAAGCGACCTTTGCGCTGTTTGACTGCGCCGGTAAACGCGCCTTTTTCATGGCCAAATAGCTCAGACTCCAACAAGTTATCTGGCAGTGCGGCACAGTTGAGTTTGATAAAGGGGTTGTTGGCGCGCGGTGAGTTGTAGTGAATGGCGTTTGCTACCAGCTCTTTACCTGTGCCCGATTCACCGCGTAACAGTACGGTGGAATCCCAGCGCGATACCAAGCGGATTTGCTCGAAAATCTGCCGCATCGCCTTGGTGTGGCCAACCAGATTTTTAAAGCTGTAGTTGTTACGCACTTTGCGCCGCAGGCCATCGCGCTCATCGACTAACTGCTTTTCTTTGGCTTCGACTTTGTACGCCAACTGCACGTTCTTGGCGATTAAGTTGGCGATCATCTCTAAAAAGCGCGACAGCGCCGCCAGTTCATCATCACCACACATCGGCGGTTGTGCCGATAACGCGCCAATCACCTTATTGCTGCCGTCACGCAATGGCACGCAGATGTAGGGTTTGTCGTAGTCATACAGCGCCAGCTTGTCGGCAAAGCGGTTATCTTTGCCAATCTGCCGAATCACAATCGCACTGCCATGTTTCAGTACTTCACCCACAATGCCTTCGCCGACTTTGTAGTACACCTGTTTTTCGTCGGTTTCGACTGCTTGGCCGGGGTTGTGCAACAGCTTAATCAACAGAATATCGCGTTCCGCATCCAAAATGGTCAGCATGCCGTGCAGTAATTTGCACTCATTGTGCAGAATTTTCAGCACGTTATTGGCCGAATCCTTGTAGTTCAAACTGCTGTTGAGTTCACTACTTATTTTATACATTGCCGCCAGTAACTGGCGCTCAAGGTCGAATAACGAAATCTCTAAGCCCATAAGCACCTCACCAGCTATGCTTCGGGAAGGTCAGACGAATGCTGGCGCCCCCTAATGTTGCACTCTCAGCGATGGAGATTGTCGCTGAATGTTCGTTGAGTACCTGCTGCACAATCGATAAGCCGATCCCGCGACAACCAGATTGATGTCGCGGTTTAGTGCTGTAAAAGGGATGGAACACTTTAAGACGGATCTCTTCCTGCACCCCAACGCCGCTATCTTCCACTGTGATGCTGATGTCGTTGTCATCTTCATCGGTGGTGATTAATAGCGTCCGCTCCGAGGCTTTCGACGCTTGAATCGCATCCACCGCGTTATCGATAACCTGTTTCAGCGCCAACACTAAGCGGTGCGGCATCCCAGAAATCGACGGCAGGGTGGGTTTCAGCGCTAACTGCAGATGGGTGCTGCTGAGCAGCAGCTCATCGGTGCTGATGGCGGTGGCGTCGCGCACAATCAGGTTCAGGTTAACCGGTTGGAACGCTTCATTACTTCGCTCAGGAATCGCCTGCTTGATCTCATTCATGGCATCGACGGCGTTGATCATCGCTTCGTCCATCGCCGACAGTCCTGGACAAGCATGGCTGGTTTTTTTGAGGATTTTGACCGCCGACTCAATCATATTGAACGGCCCTTGCAGCTGATGCAGAGTAGCCATCAATGCCTCTTGCATCGCATGCACATAGCGGTTGTCGCTGGCAATCAACTTGACCGAGTGGATGCGGCGCTCTTCCACCAACAGCTTTTCTTTGGTGCGATCGCTAATGGCCACTACAGTGTAATACTCATCGGCTGGATGAAAGTAGGCTTCGGCGGTGGTGTCGGTCACTGGGATCTTAGCCAGCGCATAATCAAACCAGCGCTCGCCCATTGGCGCTTCTTGCTGAATATGAATCCCTTTGTAGCGGTTTTGGCGCGTGCCCATAAAGGCTTCAATCGAGTCAAAGTCATATTCTTCTTGCAGACTGTCGGCCAGCAGCGCAATCGGCGAGCGTTGAATACTGTCGCTCAGCTGTTCAAAGCGGCGGTTACTGAACAGCACGTTATGCTGCGCATCAATTAGGGCGATGGCGATCGGCGCAGAATTGAGTACCGCTTGAAACATGGTGAACTGGTTTTTTTGGTGGGTTTGCAGTTCATGTTGCTCAGTAATGTCTTTGTGGATGGAGTAATACAGCTTGGCGCCATCGTTGTTGGTAAAACCTGATATGGAGATGTCGGCAATATAGGGCTGGCCGTTTTTACGCTTATTGATCAGCTGACCATGCCAATGTTGGCCTTCGGTAATCGCCCCCCATAAGCTTTGGTAAACGCTGCGCGGGGTTGCCTTGTAAGACAGCATCGAGCAGTTATTGCCCAGCAATTCACTCTCTTGATAGCCGGTGATATCGGCAAACGTTTGATTCACTAACAGCAGATTGCCCGCTTGATCGGTAATGCTGATAGCGATCGGTGCGTATTGCAGTATCTGTTTAAAGGCTTCTAGTCCAATTTGCGGCGACGCTAATGCTTGCAGTATGTCGTGACGTTGTTCCATGAGCCTTCCTTATCAGGTTAGGTGGGATAAATGCGCGAACGGCTTATCCACAAAATGCACAATCAAGAATCATCTGTGTGGTTCGAAAGTGCATAAATCAGACCATCCTTAAAGTGAGTCATGCCCAAGTTGCTGATTAGTGTGAATTTATTGGCTTATATTTGCTTTGTTTGATTTAGAACAATTTCTCAGCAGCTAATCGGTTTTGTCAGCTTTGCGACAATTGTCGTATGCCTGAAAAGCTGAAGGGGGTGTTGGCGTTGATTTTCCCGGTATGAGGCATTAATTGTGCAAAATTGGTGCAATATTGACCAATCTTGCGCTCGTTATGCTGACGATGTTAACCCCTTTGCTAAGACCTGTTTTGTTGTCTGTTGTTGTTCACTTGTCCCTCGGCTATCTGTCGTGTTTGTAACATCTTCTTAACCCCTCGTCTTATTTGTTGTGTTTGCTACAAACAATTTTGGCTGCGTTATTCACGCAGGAAAATAAAATTATTAAATAAATTCATAATGTTATTTAGATTTTGGAGGCGTCTATTTCGCTGGCACAGGCTATGCACCTAAGTAAGCAAGCAATGAATTTAGGAGCGAGATGATGACCGATGGGCTGTTGATTTTTCTCGGTGCTGCCTTCGTCAATAACGTGGTTCTGGCAAAATTCCTCGGGCTTTGCCCATTTATGGGTGTGTCCAGCAAGGTAGACAGTGCCGTGGGCATGGGCTTGGCCACCACCTTTGTACTGACGCTGGCGGCGCTGATGAGCTGGGTATTGGAAGTGGCGATATTGAAGCCACTCAACCTCGAATTTATGCGGATTATCGCGTTTATTCTGGTGATCGCCGCAGTGGTGCAACTGACTGAGCTGTATGTGAAAAAAAGCTTTCCGTCGCTGTATCAATCGCTAGGGGTGTTTTTACCGCTGATCACCACCAACTGCGCCGTGCTTGGGGTGGCGTTACTGGCAGTGCAAGAACAGCTGAGCTTTATGCAGACCTTAATGTACAGCTTAGGTTCTTCAGTCGGCTTTCTAGTGGTGTTGGTGTTGTTTGCAGGGCTGCGCAGCCAGCTGAGTTTAAACAGCGTTCCAGCAGCATTTAAAGGCAACCCCATTGCGTTTATCACAGCAGGCCTGCTGTCGATGGCGTTTATGGGCTTTGCTGGCATCGTCTAACAGGAGGAAGTGATGATCATTACGGTGATTTTCTTTGTACTGCTGGGGGCGGTACTGGGGGCGGCGTTGGGATATGCATCGTCAGTTTTCAAGGTAGAAAGCAATCCACTGGTGGATGAGATCGAGGCGTTGATGCCCGGAGGCCAGTGCGGACAATGCGGCGTGGCTGGCTGTCGTCAGGCAGCAGAAGCCATGGTACGCGGCGAGCTAAATCCCAACGCCTGTCCTCTCGGCGGTCAAGGGCTGACTCAGACCATTGCCGATCTACTCGGTGTGTCGGTCGAAATGGGCGAGGAAGATATTCAATGGGTGGCCACTGTCAACGAGGCAGAATGTTCCGGCTGTGGCCGCTGCTACAAGGCGTGTCCGTTTGATGCGATTGTTGGCGCAACCAAACAGATGCACACAGTGATCAGCGATGTCTGTACCGGCTGCAAACTCTGTACTCAGGTGTGCGCCCAAGATTGTCTCACTATGGTGCAGGTGAAACCGGATACGCGTACCTGGTTTTGGCCGAAACCGCAACAGCCCACTACAGCCAGCGCGGCGGCATAGGAGCGCATATGTTGAACTTACTCAGCCGCCCATTTCGCGGTGGTATTCATCCAGAAAGCTACAAGACCTTGACCAATGGCAGTGGCATTGACCGTTTCTTTTGGCCGCGCAATGTGTTTCTGTCGCTACAACTGCGTAATGGTGCTCTGTTAACACCCTTGGTCAAAGCGGGCGATAGCGTCAAGCGTGGCCAACTGATTGCCAAAGGCCGTAACGACATGGTGGCACCGCTGCACGCGCCAGTTAACGGCATCGTCACAGGGATTACGCCGCACTTTAGCTCGCATCCCTCCAAGGTGAAATGCGACACCATCATTATTCGCGCCAACGGCGATAGACGCTGGGGCGAAACCCATCCGCAACAAAACTACTTAGCGCTCAGCAGCGACGAGATTATTGCGCGGGTGCGCGATGCTGGAATTGTAGGGCTTGGCGGTGCGGGCTTTCCAACCGTGGCCAAAATTCAGTTTGCCCGTAAGGGCGGTGCTGACACGCTAGTGATCAACGGCGGTGAGTGCGAGCCGTATCTCACCTGTGACGATGTGGCGATGCAGGAGTATGCGCCAGAGGTTATCGCCGGGGTAAAGCTGTTGATGATCGCCAGCGGTACCAAGAAAGCGATTATCGGCGTCGAAGATAACAAACCGGCAGCGTTGGCGCAGTTGAAGTCGGCCGCCTCCGAAGATGATGCCATAGAAGTGCGCGCCGCGCCGAGCATCTATCCGATGGGGTCGGAGCGACATCTGATCAAATTCCTCACCGGTAAAGAAGTGCCTATGGGCGGCCACGCAGGTGCAATAGGCGTGCTGGTGCATAACATCGCTACTGCGCGGGCGGTGTACCAGGCCGTGCGTTTTCAACGGCCATTGGTCAGCCGGGTGATTACTGTATCGGGCAAAGGCATTGGCTCTCCGCGTAACGTCGAAGTGCCGGTGGGCACGCCAGTTAACGAAGTACTGGAATACTGCGGCGGCGTAAAAGAAAGCACCTCACGGCTGCTGTTTGGCGGGCCAATGATGGGGCAGGTGATCTCTTCGCCCTATATCCCGATTGATAAAACTGTGGGTGGCATTTTGGCCTTGACCGACGATGAGGTCAAAACCCGCGAACAAACTGAATGTATTCGCTGTGGTCAGTGTGTGCGTGCTTGCCCTATGGGGTTAATGCCGTTCCAAATGGCGGCCTACGCGCGCTTATCAGACTTCAGCAAAACTGAAGAGTTAGGGGTGAATCACTGCCTTTCTTGCGGTGCCTGCAGTTATGTCTGCCCCGCGTCGCTGCCGTTAGTGCAGTACTTCCAATTTGCCAAAGGCTCAATCAATGCCAATCGCTTAAAGGCGCAACGTTCTGCAACCGCAAGGGCGTTAAACGAAGAAAGAGCACAGCGGTTAGAACGTGAAGCCGCGGCCAAGGCCGCCGCCAAAGCTGCCAAAGCGGCGGCGCGTAAACGTCCGGCCAGAGCGACCGCACAGGAGAGCGAAAATGATTGATTTTGAACCCAAAGCTGGGCCGTTTGCCCATACCAGCAACTCCAGCAGTCGCATCATGTACACCGTGGTGCTGACCTTGTTGCCCGCGGCATTGATGGGGATTTATCAGTTTGGCCTAGCCAGCTTACAAACCCTGTTGGTCTGTTGCGTGATGGCGGTGGTGACTGAATATATCTGCTTAAAGTTGATGAATCGCGCCGCCAATGCCTGTTTGGATGGCTCGGCGCTACTGACTGGGCTGCTATTGGCCATGAGCTTACCTGCCACAGTGCCAGTGTGGTTAGCCGGATTTGGCAGCGCTTTTGCCATTATTGTCGGCAAACAGATTTACGGTGGCCTTGGGCAAAACCTGTTTAATCCTGCGATGTTAGCGCGGGTAATGCTGCTGATTTGTTTTCCTGTGGAGATGACCAATTGGGCTGTGCCGACTCCGATAGATTTCAGCGGCAACCAAGTGGCGGTGCCGCAAGGCTGGTTACAGTTTGATGGCGTGACGGCGGCAACGCCTTTAAGTGGCTTAAACCCTGAGCCGGTATCGCTGCTGTCGCAGTTTTTAGGCAATGCTGCGGGCAGTTTAGGCGAAACCAGCGCGTTGCTGATTTTGCTGGGCGGGCTGGTGCTGCTGTATCGCCGCATCATCCATTGGGCGATTCCGCTGTCATTCATTGCTGGCCTTTGTGTTCCGGCGGCCATTGCTTATTTGTTTGCGCCTGAGTCATTTAGCTCACCGCTGGCGCAGTTGCTCAGTGGCGGCGCCATGCTGGGGGCATTTTACATTGCTACCGACTTGGTCACCTCACCGACCAGTGTTCGTGGCCAACTGATTTATGGCGGCGCTTGTGGTGCGCTGATCTGGTTAATCCGCTCCTTTGGTAACTATCCAGAAGGGGTGGCATTTGCGGTGCTGATTGTGAATGCGGCCAGCCCCTTGATTGACCATTACCTGCGCCCAAGCATCTTTGGTAGCAAGTCTGTGATGGAGAAGTCGTGATGCAGTTAGCGCTAGAGAAATGGAAAGACAGCATCAGTTACCAAAGTGGCTTGTTAGCCACCATTTGCGGCGGTGCCGCCTTGATTTTGGTACTGATGGAGTTGTGGACGCGACCCTTGATTAACCTGCGTATCGAGGAAGATCAAAACGCCTTATTGGATGAAGTGCTGGCCGGTGCGCCCTATGCCAACAAGGTGTTTGCGGCGCCGGAGGTTATCGTACTCAACAATCACAGCTATGAAATTTTTACTGCAAAAAATACTGCTGGCAGCACGACGCACTATGTGGTGCGCGGCGCTGAAGAGGGCTTTAGCGGCAAAATAAGCTTCTTAGTTGGGGTTGATATTGACGGGGTGATCACCGGCGTGCGGATTATCAGCCACACCGAAACCCCAGGGTTAGGCGACAAAATCGAGCTGGCCAAAAGCCAGTGGATCACCTCGTTCAACCAACATTCGTTAGCCAACACCCCGCTATGGGGCGTGAAAAAAGATGGCGGCAACTTTGATCAATTTTCCGGTGCCACCATCACGCCACGCGCGGTGGTGAAAGGGGTGCATAGTGCGATGCAAGCACTGGCCAACAACATGGAGAAACCAGCCCATGACGCAACATAATCCGCAGCAAAATAGCTCGCAGCAAAATCAGTATCGGCAGATTTGGGCTGCTGGCATGTGGGATAACAACATCGTACTCAAGCAGTCGCTGGCGTTGTGTCCACTGTTGGCGGTCACCAGCAGTGCCACTAACGGCCTCGGATTGGGCTTGGCAACCATGGTGGTGATGATCGCTTCTAACGCCCTGACCTCAATGGCAAAAGGGGTGATCAGCAAAGCGGTGCGCATTCCCGCCAATATCATCATTATCGCCTCTTTGGTGACCTTGATTGACGCACTGCTCAACGCTTGGCTACATCCACTGCACAAAGTGTTAGGGCTGTTTATTCCGCTAATTGTGACCAACTGCGCCATTCTCGGGCGGGTGGAATCGTTTGCCAGCAAATCGCCGTTGATGCCGTCGTTGGTTGATGGATTGGCGATGGGCTTGGGCTTTACGTGGGTGCTGACCATGCTGGGTGGCATTCGCGAAATCTTGGGTAGCGGCACCCTATTTGCCAATGCCTCCTTGCTGCTTGGGCAACACTTCGCTTTTTTAGAAACCACTGTGATCCCCGAATATCGCGGCTTGTTGCTGGTGATCCTGCCGCCGGGGGGATTTTTGGTGTTAGGGGCGGTGTTGGCATTTAAACAAAAGGCCGAGCAACTGTTGCTAGAACGTCGTGCGCTGGCCGCTGCGCCAGTGACTGGAGGTTGAGAATGAAAGTGAGTGTGGTGTACGCCCAACCCGAAGAGCAGGTGTGGCTGCCGGTGAATGTGGAGCAACACGCAACCTTGATGTCGGCCATTGAAGCATCTGGCATTTTGGCCATGTTCCCTAGCATCCGTTTAGATCAACAGAAGGTGGGCGTATTTGGCAAGATTTGCGCTCTAGACACCGAGCTGCAGGATGGCGATCGAGTGGAGATCTATCGCCCGATCACTTGGGTCGCGCCCGATGACGACGATGATGACGATTAAGCCGCAGTGCTGGAACCAATTGTCAGCTTTACGACAAATTTGTTCGTTACTGAAGTGAATGAATTAAAACTTAGTATATTTTTCAATGAGATAGTCTAGGAACGTGAATTGCAACTGCTGCTGTGAAGGAGTTGCAGTGAAAGACAAGGCAATTGCTGACTAAATCATAAATCTGTTGATGGGGTGGACTATGGCACAAATCGGAATTTTCTTTGGCACAGACACAGGTAGTACCCGTAAAGTGGCCAAACAACTGCAAAAGCTGCTGGGTGATGAGCTGGCCGACAAGCCACTGAACATCAACCGTGTCGAGGCAGAAACCCTCGCGGGCTACGATATCTTAATTTTGGGCACGCCGACGCTCGGTGAAGGCCAATTACCCGGGCTTTCTGCGGAATGTCAGGAAGAAAGCTGGGAAGAGTTTATGCCTAACTTTGATGCAATGGATTTGGCGGGGAAAAAAGTAGCACTGTTTGGTCTCGGTGACCAAGTGAACTACCCCGATGAATTTGTTGATGGTTTAGGCGAGTTGTATGACACAGTGGTGGAATGCGGTGCCGAAGTCGTGGGCAGTTGGCCTGTTGATGGGTACGACTTCAACCAATCTGCTGCGGTGGTGGATGATCGCTTTGTTGGCTTGGTGCTCGACAAAGATAATCAAGCCAGCTTAACTGATGACCGCCTCGGCACTTGGGTGGCACAACTGAAGGCTGAGTTGGGGCTGTAATGCCATCGTTGCCAACCATGGGTTAAACACTAACGCCACCTTGAAGGTGGCGTTTTTATGCGCTGGTTTTTAGCTTTTTCATAAACTGTTTAAATTGCGGGCCAAACTCATCAAACAGCGGGTTTTTATGCTCTTGCAGCATCACTTCGCTAAACAACTTTAAGCCCACAAAGAAGTTGTTGCGCTGTTCCTCACTAAAGCCAAACTTACCTTCAACCTTCTCGAGAATCTTAAAGATGTCGTCATGGTTGATGGTTTCAAAGCTCAGGCTTTGCTCGGTTTGCTGGGTGTCATTGAGTTTTTCTACGGAAATTCGGTATTGATGGGGCATGGTTTTCCTCTATCGCTATTCTTATGATTGTTTAGTTGATAAAATCAATTATCTCGAATTTTAATTGATAAAGTCAACTAATGAGCGTGAGTCAACTGCTATTTTCCGTGTTAGATGCCTACAAAACCGCGTTGCTATCGGCCTTCAGCAAACAACTGCCGGAGTTATCTTTGCTGCATTTTCGTGTGCTACGCCAAGTAGGGCGCGGCGCAGAGGCTGAGACTGGCGTGACGCCACTGCAGATAGCGCAAGGGCTGCAGCGCGATAAAGCGCAGGTCACGCGCTTACTGGCCGAATTGACCGATAAAGCGTGGTTAGTAAAAGTGCCGCATCCGCAAGATAAACGCAGCGTGTTGTTGCAGTTAACCCCGCAAGGGCAGGTGTTACTCGACCAAGCCTTGCTGCTTGAACAGCAGGTTTCGGCGGCGATGACGCAAGGTGTATCTGCAGCGCAGCAACAGGCATTGAGCGAAGGTTTGATTAAATTGCAGCAAAATCTCAGCGCAATCTAAGCGAAAAAAAGCCCACTGTTGAGTCAACCAGTGGGCTTTGCAGGGAACAACAATCGTTATATTGCGGTAATTAAGCAGCTGCGATTACAGACGTGTGGTGAACTTCAACCAGAACTTATCACCTTCCGGTTTGTTCTCGGTTGACACTTCCGTTTGATAGCGCAGCTCGACGGAGTAGCCTGCCGCCGTATCAAATTTCACCGCAGGGCCAATGGCAAAGGCTTTGCCTTTATAGCCATCTAAGTACTTCTGGCCATTTTGTTTGTCGCCAGTCAGCTGTTGGTAGTAATAACCGGCCACACCCAGGGTGAGGTTATTCAGATGGTAGCCAACGGCGTAGTCAAAGTGAAACTCCTGACCTGACTTGTAATCGGTGTCGTCGTTTTTGCCATTGAAGTCGTACATAAACTTGGCAGATGCTTCAAAGCCGTTGTTTAGATACGTAGCAACAAACACCGGGGTGAATACCCAATAGTTGCGGCCTGGATTGGCAAAACGGGTCATGTTGTATTCACCGGTTGGTGCGGTCACTTCCAGTGCAAAGGCATAGTGGAAGTTTGGCGTATGCCACCCCAACATCAGTGGTGATATTGAGATATCGCCCAAACCACTGGTGGTAGAACTCACCACCGGCGTGCCATTGACCGCCACTTCACCACTGAGGTGAACCAGCGGAATGGTGGTGTACATGCCCCAATCTGCGCCGAATAGCTTTTTATCGGTCATGTAGATGAAACGCGATACATCAGCGGTCGCTTGTAGATTGATATCTGTGCCAGTGTTATCCCCATCGGCATCAGTGACTTTATTCACTGTGTAATGGTTCAGATAATTTTGGTAATACAGCCCTTGCGGTGGCAATGCTCCCGACATAAAGCCTTCAGCGCCGTTTGGGTAAGCGTTACCGCCGCCTTCAGTGGCATTGGCTTGAAACCCAGCAAATCCCGCAGCAATCACCACGGCAGTGGCTAAACTCTTATTCATTGTCAGCATCCTTATTTACCTTGTTTGATGTATTCAACTGCGTGTTTTGCTGCTTCACGACCTGAATACGTCGCAAAGGCAAACGCGTGACCAGAGGCCCACAGGGTGTAAGTGTCTGAATACAAACCACCGACGTCGTTACCACCAGCATAAAGACCGGTAATCGGTTTTTCATCTGTGTTGACCACTTGCATGTCATTGGTGACTTTCAAACCACCCACTGAGGTGAAGTGATAAGGCATCAGTTTGACGGCGTACAACTTGCCGTGATTTAACGGACGCGTCCACATACGGTCTTTGAGGAAGGCTTCATCGTAGTGATTGTTCGCTGCGTTGTTGTATTGCGCATAGCTGGCTTTGAGGTTGGCGACCGGCACATTAATCTCTTTTGCCAGCTGTTCAATATTGTCTGCGGCGAAGAAGCTTTCTGATTTAGCGGCCAGTGCATTTTTAATTTCAGTGCGAATATTACCTAGCTTGGTCATCACCGGTACCAATACGCCAACGCCGTTATCCACCCCGTCTTTGATGGCATGGTCAACTTCTGCATCGTCAAAAATCGCCCAAGCATAGTTACCCAGTTGACGCCCAATGGCATTCCCCGCATGAGCAAAGCTGAAGGCAACGGTTTCATCGGTAAAGCGCTTGCCGTGGGCGTTGACCCACATGTTGGCTGGCTGCCAAGTCATAGTGTAGATATTGCCCAGTGGCACAATGCCTTTACCTTCAGTACCTGGATGCAACATCAAGGTTTCACCTTCATGAGCCGCGCCCAGATCTTTGGCCATCTCAATGCCGTCACCGGTTTTGTTCAATGGCAGTGTTGGCTTGAAGTTCGCGCCGTTATATTTGGTCCATTTATCGATTTTGTCTGGGCTGTTACCAAAACCACCGGAGCCGATAATCACCGCTTTGGCGTTAATCACCACATCGTTGCCTTTGTGGTCTTTGGCGCGTACCCCAGTGACTTTGCCATTTGTATAGATAAGGCTTTTGGCAGGGGTGCGCATCAGGAATTCTACGCCATCTTTTTCAGCGTGCTCTTGCAGGGCGGTCACCAATGCCGCACCGTGATGGAAGCGTTTACGATTTTGAATCAAGTGCCAGGTTTCTGGTTCTTTAGGCGAGATTTGCACCACGTCAAAATCAACGCCGCGTTCATGCAGCCAGTTCAGGTTGTCTGCTGAGTCGTCAACAAACTTGCGGATCAGCGAGGCATCATTATTAAAGTGTGAGTATTCAATAATATGTTCAAACGCTTCATCTTTGGTGAGGCCATAAGATTTACCGCGTTGCCAATCGCTTTCTACCCCAAACAAGCCTTCAGCAAAGTTTGAGCTGCCACCCAAGTAGGGGTTCTTTTCCAATACGATCACTTTGGCACCAGCTTCAGCGCCAGTGACTGCGGCGGCGAGGCCAGTAGAGCCGCCACCCACGATGGCAATGTCAGTATTGTAGGTAATGGTTTTGCCGTATGCAGTTTGGCAAGCAACAGCCAAGACACCTAGGGCAAATGCTTTTTTGAATACAGATTTCATTTTCTCATCCCTCGGTATGGTTATTTATTGATTTTGCTGAACTTTGCGTCACGCTCGATCGGGCCATGACAGTCTTGGCAGAATGCGGTGGTTTGGTCATGACTGGTGTGGCAAGCGGTACATTCAAGATGTTCGAAGTGTGGGCTTTGATGCACGTTCAAATGCATATCTTTGGTTTGCTCACCCAATTTTTCATAACTGGTGTGACAACTGAGACAGGTATCGTTTTTGATGGCGGCGTTAACATCGCTACCGTGGCAACTCGCGCATTTAATCCCTTGCTGTAGGTGGTGTTGTTGCCATTTAAAATCTTGTGCATGGGCGATACTGACACCGCCAATGCAGAGCATCATCATTGAAAAAACTAACGTGGTAATTTTCATTTTTATTGCCTCTATTAGGTGCTGCAAAATGAGCTTTAAGGAGTTTTATTTTGCGAGGCAATTTTAAAATTTATGGTTCGATGTTAACTAGCTATTTACTACCTAAAAGCAGCTAGGTGTTATTACCTAAAGTATTTGCTAAAGCTATTTTTAAATTATTTAAAACATAGGTTTATTAATAGATTCTATAAATATGAATTGTTAAATATAGGTAGTGTTACCTATATTGATTTAGGTATTGGCAGTTAGTTAATTTTTAAGTTTTAAAAATTGCGTTGCAGATATGTGACTCAATTCTCAAATGAACTTTGACTTAAAAGGTATTTGCTGGCGCACGTAGTAAACTCGGAACCATTAAATAGCATGATGATGTGTGAGTGAAGGTATGGAATACATTCAGCAAGCCGCGCAGGATGAGGACGGTCTAAGGCATAAATATAATGACTTGTTAGCGTCTCACGAACGCTATCGGTTGATGTTTGATCATATTCCGTTGGCTTATATGTCGATGAATGTGAATGCGATTATTATTGATTCAAATAATGCATTTAGTGAGCTCACTGGATATGAGCCACAGGAAGTTTTTGGTCGACCTTTTTCATTCTTTTTATTTAATAAAGCAGATATTAAATATCATTTGGAAGTCACATTTCCTGATTTTAGATG
Source organism: Shewanella avicenniae (assembly GCF_017354945.1). Taxonomy (NCBI): domain Bacteria; kingdom Pseudomonadati; phylum Pseudomonadota; class Gammaproteobacteria; order Alteromonadales; family Shewanellaceae; genus Shewanella; species Shewanella avicenniae. The sequence goes on from NZ_CP071503.1 coordinate 672,007, forward strand.
TTCAGGAAGAGCGCGCAGTATTCCGTGGAAATTACGCCATAAATCAGGGCGTGAAATATATGTAATGGTACATGGTAATGCACGGTTTGATGAATTTGGCGAGTTTGTTCAAACTCACTGCCTAATTGTAGATGTGACCGAAGAATATCGCGCCAAACAGGAATGTCAAAAAGCGGAATCAAAGGCGCAACTGATTTTAGATGTGATTTCTGAACGGGTGACCTTCCACGACAAGCAACGCAATGTGTTGTGGGCGAACAAGATTGCTCGCAACGATTCCAGTAAAGGCTGCCAAGATGACTGTGATTGTTGTGTAAATCATCAGTCGTCCTGCGATAAATGCCCGGTGATCAGGGTATTTAACAACCAGCAACCGGCCTTTGGTGAGTTGCAAAATCAAGGGCGCGTACTACAAATCTCGGCCTATCCCGCGTTTAATCATGAGGGTGAACTCGATGGCGTGGTGCAGGTTGCTCGCGATATTACTGAACGGCGCAATCTTGAGCGGGAAATATTGCGCCTGAGCAGTAGTGAACGGCAGCGCATTGGCCATGATCTTCATGATGGGCTTGGGCAGGAGTTAACTGGGCTAAGTTTTCTTGCCAGCGCCCTAGCAAATCAATTGGTGGGTCAAGATCCTGCGCTAGAAACCATTGCTTCAAAGATGGTGCAGAGTATCGGCCGCGCCCGCAAACGCATGTATAACGTGTTGCAAGGGCTCAACCATATTCCCGATGGCCCAGATGGATTAAGCCGTGCTTTTTATTCGTTAGCAGAGTCGGTGCGGGAACTATTTGGTAAACAATGTGTGTTCCATCAACGCGGCGAGCTGCACATCGATGACACAGTGTTGTGCGCCCATTTATTCAATATTGTTAATGAGTCGGTGAATAATGCGCTGAAATACAGTGGCTGTCAGCAGATTGAGATCAGCATTGATGCTAATGCTGAGCGGCTGGTTGCTGAGGTAAAAGACGATGGCTGTGGTATGCACAATAGCACTTCAAGAGTTGGTGCTATGGGGCTGAAAATTATGCAGTTTCGTGCCTCGATTATGAATGCAGAATTGCATATCGACTCCAATGACCATGGCACCAGCATTCGCTGTGAAGTGCCGTTAGCGACCCATTAATTGCGCCGGAAATCATAGGGTATGACCACAAAAACTAATATTTTGCTGGTGGACGATCACGCTATCGTTCGCGAAGGTTTATCTAGCCTGATTGAGCAGCAACAAGGCTTTTTGGTATCGGCGCAGGCTGACAGTGTGCAAGCGGCGTTGGTGTTATTGCAGCAGCAGATTTTTGATATCGCGATTGTTGATTTGTCGTTAGATAAGCAAAACGGGCTCGATTTAGTGAAAGAGATGAGCCGCGCTTATCCCGCGACTCGGGTGTTGGTGTTCTCCATGCACCCCGAGGAGATTTACGCCGAGCGAGCGTTGCGAGCAGGTGCGAAAGGCTACTTGATGAAAAGCGAGCCGCCGGAAATCTTACTGGTGGCGATTAAAAAGCTGCTTGATGGTACGGTATATTTGAGCGACAGCATGACCAAGCTGTTACTCGGCAATGCGATGGGCTCGGCCAAACAACGCAGTGCGAGCTCCTTTGGTGTGCAAGCATTGAGTGACCGGGAACTGGAGATCTTCACCTTGGTGGGGAAAGGCCACCCCAGTAAAGAGATTGCGCTGCAGCTTGGGCTAAGCGTGAAAACGGTCGATGCGGTGCGGCAAAATATTAAAAATAAGCTCGGGTTTCAATGTGCCAGTGAACTGGTGAAATTTGCCATTGAGTATGCCAACGCCTTGTAAGCGATGAGCTGTTTACTGAGTTTGAAAGGGAGCAAATGCTCCCTTTGTTGTTATTCCAGCCAAGCTTGGGGTAATGGCCAGGAGATAGTATGGCGTTCGCCCTGCCAGCGCTCAATGGTCAACCAAATTCGGTCTGCGGCGCTAAACTGTTCGGGCGCTAAGGCATGCACATGCAGACCATAACGACTGCCGTGGAGTATGCCCAAGTCGAGCTGTTGATGCTGCGCAAATGGTATCGGTTGTGGGCCAATACTCATAAAAGCTTGGCGAATATCATCAGGATTTCCGGCGTTATATAGCACCATAAAGTCCTTGATAAAGGCGCCATCATGCTGATATGGCGCGGCTAAATCGAGCGGCATCGGTGTCACTTCAAACTCGTTTAGTTGCTGACTGGCTAAACTGGGCGGAAAGCTTGGGTGCAAACTCTGATAGAAGAAAACCGCAGAAAACAGCAACACCAAACCACTCAACAAAAATTTATAACGGTGCCAAAAGGTCGCGTTACGTCTGGCCATTAGCGAGATTCTCCAACGGGCTGCGCTGTTTGGGCTGCGGTTTGTGTTGTGGTTTGTGATTGGCGCGGCGGCTTTACCTTAACTAAGCGCTTACGCCACATTAAAAAGCCAGTGAACGACATGCCGGTCAGCAGCGCGCCAAAGATAAACCAGATGATTTTGGTCCAAATGCCGCCCAAGGTGCCGTAGTGCAGCGGGTCAACAATGTGCATCACAGTTTGCATGGTATTCATGTTATCGGGTGCTAACTGCTGGCTGATCTCACCCTGCCAAGGGTTGATAGCCATTTGATAAGCATATTGATCAAAAAATGGATTAGCGCCGCTGCCGTACAGATGGTAGTTGTCGCGATTATGTTCCGGCAAGGCGATATAGCTGGGGCTAAATGCCGGATATTGCTGCTTGGCGGTTGCCAGCGCTTGTGCCAATGACACGGGAAACTCGTTGGGCTTTGCCGACGGCAGCTCAGTGATGGCCACCAGCGGTGCGTGCGGTTCAACCTCAATGTCGTTGTGCATCAAAATGCCTTGCAGCAGATACCACAGGCTAGTGATACAGATAATTACCATAAACCAAATCGACCAAACGCCAGCTGTACGATGTAAGTCGGCCAGTAAGGTTTTGCTGCCTTGATTGAAACGAATTTTAGGTTGGCTAAAGGCTTTCCAAAACTGCTTATAAATCATCAAGCCGCTGATCAGCGCTCCTAATAACACAAAGCCCATTGCGGACACTAAGTAATAACCGATGCTGTAGTTATGTTGCCAAGGAAACAACAGCCAGCCATGCAGCGAGCGCATAAAACCGATAAAAGTTAGCCCTTCGTTGATCTCTTGGATGGCGCCAGTGTAGGGGTTCACATAGGCGGTGGCGAATGGTCGTTGCTGATCGCTAAATATCACTCCTGCCGTCAAATAGGGCTCATACAGCAGTAGCGTGCTGACTTCGGCAGTGGGGTGTGCTTGTTGGACGATCTTAACCAGCTCAGCGGCATTTTTGGCGGGCAACTCATCAGGGTTGAGTGCACGGGCATTGGGGTTGGTGAGCCAAGTGAGTTCATGACTGATCACCGCTACCGTGCCAGTCAAACAGATAAAACAAAACAGTACCCAAATAGGCAGTGAGCACCAGCCATGAAACGAAAACCAAAAACGGTTGGACAACTTAGCCATGCAGAACTCCCCCAAAAATGAGGAATGGATGCTAATACAAATGATAACTGTTATCAACAATTGGCAAAGTAAAGTGTGAAATGAGTCTTTAAGCTAGTGGCTTGGCTTCATGGTCTTGGGGTTCGTCTTCACATTAAATCAACAGCATAGCAGTGATTGCTTTGTGAGCTAAATCATATGGAGTTTTTAACTTGTATGATAATTTGGCGCAGATAACCAAAAGCACTGATAATTCACACAACATAAAGGAGCCGTTGGCTGATTGTCTGAAGGCTTGTTAGGGCAGGGAATTTGCCAGCAAAGATGCTATGAAAGCACGATTTCTTCTCGCGCCTTTGGCGCTACTTTCACTATGGATGTTCACCACGCCGACCATCGCCGCTGAAGCGACCAACAGCGCGCCCTTATCGGTGGAATCGTACGGCAGTCTGCCATTTCTCAGTCAATTTGATCTATCGCCAGACGGGCAGCGTTTAGCCTACGTGCAAAACCAACATGGCCAACTGACCTTAGTTATTTACGATCTCAATACCAAACAGACGGATTACGTGGTGCAGTCGGACAACCTCAAGGTGTTTTTCGATGGCTACGAATGGGCCAATAACCATACCTTGTTAGTGCACGTGCGCGATGTGCGGGGTGAGTGGGGCCTGAGTTATAACATCACCCGTTTGATGACCTACGATGTTACCGGTGAACGTAAGTTGGAGCTCACGGTTAAGCAGCGTGAAGGTGAACGGGTAGCGCAGTTCCAAGACGATATTATCAGCATCTTGCCGGATGACCCTGACCATGTATTGATGGCAATCGATTATGAACTTGCCGGTCAGCCTGGGGTTTATAAGGTTGATATCTACAGCAATAGCCGCGAACAAGTGCAACGCAATACCCCCTATGTGATTGATTGGATCGCCGATCGACAAGGCAAAGTGCGCATTGCAGCAGGACGAGATGAAACCACTTACTTCTATGATTTGATGAAGGATGATAGTACCCGCGAGCGCTTGTTCGAATACGAGGTGTTTAGCCCTGACGCGGTGCATGTTAAAGGTTTCGGCAAAGACCCTAATATCCTTTATTTTACTGCGTTGCATGAGGGCAAAGATGCCCTGTTTCAAATGGATTTAACCACCCGTGAACGCCAGCTGGTCTATGCCGATGGCAAGTATGATGTGGCGGGAAACCTGCTCTATTCCGATCAAACTGGTGATGTTGCTGGGTTTGTTACTGCCAACGTTAAAGATAGCCGTGTTTATTGGGACCCAAATTTCCAAAAGCTACAGAAGGCATTAGCGAAGGCGATCCCCGATGCTTACAATGCAGTGATAGATATGAGCCAAGATGGTAACAAATATCTGCTCTATTCAGAGTCAGCAGAAGACAGTGGCAGTTACTTTATTGGCGATCGCAAAGCCGGACAACTGGTGTATATCGGCAGTCGCTATCCTGATGTGACGCCTGAAAAAATGCACAACAAACACAAGCTGACCTATAAGGCGCGCGATGGCCTTGAGTTAGAAGCGTATCTCACCCTTCCTGCCGATTTTAAAAAGGGCGCTGCCGCACCAACTATAGTGTTGCCTCACGGTGGGCCAATGTCGCGCGATGATGATAGCTTTGATTATTGGAGCCAATATTTTGCTGAGCAGGGCTATATCGTATTTCAACCCAACTTCCGCGGTTCTGTTGGTTATGGTTATGATTTTGCGATGGCCGCGATGCAGAAGTGGGGCCAAGAGATGCAGGATGACCTGCAAGATGCGGCGCACTATCTGGTAGACAATCAATACACGGATGGCAAGCATACCTGCATTGTCGGCGCCAGCTACGGCGGTTATGCGGCGCTGATGGGCGTGGCTAAATATCCACAAGACTTTAAGTGTGCCGCCAGTTTCGGTGGGGTGAGCGACCTCGCTTATCTGGTCAGTCAGGCGCGTTTCTTTACCAACGCTGATGTGGTGCGCAAGCAGTTTGGCCGAGATGCGGATAAGTTAGATGCGGCCTCGCCGGTCACCTATGCCAAGCAAATCAATCGGCCAGTGCTGTTGATCCACGGCAGTGACGACAATGTGGTGTCGGTCAAGCACAGTAAGTACATGGACAGCGCGCTTGAAAGCGCCGACAAAGATGTGCAGTTTATCGAGCTAGAGTATGGCGATCACTATCTGTCGAATCAGCAACATCGCTTGAAAACCTTGGCGGCGATTAAGTCATTTTTGGATAAGAACCTGCATTAGCCATTGGCTGCCATTCCGCAGTATCATGTAGTGAAAAGCCGATGTTACATCGGCTTTTTTATGCAGTTTTTCTTTTCTTTGAGTGGCAGTGTGGAGTCATATTTACCATGGGGAAAACCCTGAGACGTTGGTTAGGCCGTTTGCTGATTGCATGGTTGCTGCTGTCCATTGTGCCCGTTGCGCTATTGCGCTTTATCGATCCTCCGACTTGGAGTTGGCGTCTTGCGCGAGATATTGCGCCGCCAGCAGCAATTTCTCATGTATCACAGCAATGGCGTCCACTCAGCCAAATTTCACCGCAGCTGCAATTGGCGGTGATTGCCAGCGAAGATCAGCGTTTCCCAGAACATTTTGGTTTTGACTTCAAGCAGATCGGCAGTGCCTTGGCCGAGGCAAAGAAAGGCGAGGGCTTGCGTGGTGCCAGTACCATTAGCCAGCAAACGGCGAAAAATCTGTTTATGTGGCCGTCGCGCAGTTTTGTGCGCAAAGGGTTAGAAGCCTGGTTTACTCTGCTACTGGAGTTAGGCTGGCCTAAAAAGCGGATATTGGAAGTCTATCTGAACATCGTTGAATTTGGCCCCGGTATTTATGGCGCTGAGGCTGCGGCGCAGCATTATTTTCAGACCTCGGCGGCCAAGTTAACCAGCTATCAAGCCGCAGCATTAGCAGCGATTTTACCGAATCCGTGGAAGCTCAAATTGGGCACCAGTTACAACCAACAACGCACCGCGTGGATTCAACGCCAAATGCGCCAATTAGGTCAAGTCACGCTTAAGCAGTTGGATTAAGCGGCGACGACTCGGGCAAACCCCAGCCCAAGCCAATGCCAATGCCCAAGCCAAAGCCAAAGCCAAAGCAACATACGCTCGCTGCTGACATGCTCGACCATGATTATGTTGATGCATAGGGCGTTTTGTTTAACGCGAAGGCCGTTAAAACAGCGTTGATGCGAGTAAACCAGTCTAAGGGTGTGATTAGGGCGTGAAGATGTATAGGTTTTCCACCCAGAACAATTCACAAGCGCCATTGCCGGTATCCTCACGTGTCAGCGAACTGTGCCAACGCCAGCCATCAGGACTTGAGGCATTGACCAAGCTGCCAGTGATTTCCACAAGATCGCCTTTGCGAACGCGACCAAGCGTCTTTTTTACCATAGCGTTAGCTGGGATCAGATGCATATTGGCACTATGGGTTTCAATTTCACGCCGCGGGATGGGCAAGGTTGCGGTGCGCCAGAAATAAAACCGCCCTGATTGGGAGATTTCAATATGCTCCAGCACCGCTTCATCGGACATGTTGCCCCAGCCCAATGCCAGATCGACCGGCGACAGATCCGCTTCTCGCCCCCAATAATAATTTTCCCGCGACAACACTTTGGCCTTAATGGCGAAGCTGGCGACCTCTTGGATCGCATAGCCATCAACATTATGGATAACCGGTGACTCGATGCTCGCTTGCTGCGGCAGCTCACTGACCGTCACCCCTGGCCCAAGCGTCACTTGCGCGCGGTGGTGATAAATCTGCCAAGCGGCACCAGCAATGATTAGAAATAACAGTAATTTTTTCATCGGTTACTCGGTTTAACTTAACTATTAGTTTTGGGGACGAGGAGCAGTCCCACACCAAGATCTTGAAATGTTTACTTTAACTGCTCGCTAATATGGGCATGAGTCGGCGGGGTGACTTAGCTAAAGTCCACCAGTCTGACGTCCATCCACATCACTGCATTTGGGCCGATTTTGCCACCGTTGCCTTTACGTCCCCAGGCTAAATCTGGCGGGATCACAAACTCATAGCGGGCGCCTTTACTCATCATCAGCAAGCCCTCTTGCAATCCTTCAATCCCTTCGGCAAGGGCAAATTCTTCGGGTAAACCTTTACGATAGGTATCATCGATCACACTACCATCGGCCAGCAAAATACGTTGGTGGATTTTGACGGTATCAAACTCGCCCGGCTTAGCGCCGTCAGCGTCTTCAATCACGCGGTAAAACAAGCCGGAAGCGGTTTCGTTCACGCCCGCTTTAGCGGCGTATTTTTTGATAAATTCTTCGGTCAGATTTTTGTTGTGGCCAGTAGAGCCTTTGGCGGATTTTTTACTGCTATTTCTTGCCATGAGGAGTTACCAGAGTTATGTTTGCGGCTTAGCGGCGCACCGTTTAACCAAAGCTGGCCATTCTACCGTGCCGTTGCGATGACTGCACCCCAGCAGCATCGCGCATGTGACCCAGCGATGACTGCACCCCAACGGCATCGCGCATGTGACCCAGCGATGGCTTAGGCAAACGCTGGGCGGCTGGCCAACAGTTGATACCACGCGGCTATCGTTGGATATTGTTGCTGCACGGGTAGCTCAAGTCGGCTTTCGCAAAACAGCACCAAAATCCAAGCGCTGATGTCGGCCACCGTTAATTTGTCACCGACGATAAAGGTGGACGCAGTGAGCTGCTGCGCCAACTTAGGTAAAAATTTTTCCACCCGTAATTTGCTCTCTTCCCCCCATGCCGGAATGCAGTTTTCTCGATCTTGGTAAACACCGGAGATATTGCGAAACGCTTGAAATGCTGGCAGTAAACCATCCCATTCAATGATTCGGTTCCACATTTCAACTCGTGCACGTTCTAACGGGCTATCACCAAACAGCGAGCTTTCAGAGGGTGTCGTCTCATCAAAATAGCGGCAGATGGCCATGCTTTCGCAGATAAAGGTGTGCTCATCAAGCTGCAGCGTTGGCACTTTGCCATTCAGACTTTTTTGGGCGAAGTCGGCAGTCAGGTTCTCGCCACCGCGCACATCCACATGCACGTGTTCCAGCTCAACCCCTAACTCGTTTAGAAAGATATTCACCCGTTTGCAGTTGGGGGTAAGCGCCATTTCAAACAGTTTCATCAGCTAGCTTCCTTAATATGGTGTACTTTCGCTTCGGCTTGCGAGCTGTGGCCGATATGGTTGCTCGCGGAATGCCTTGCTATTGCGTGTGTTAAAGGTTAGTCGTACTTTGCAGTTTTAGGGTTGAAATTGACTAAAATCCGGCCGCGCCAAGCGGTGCAATAACTGATACATCGCTGCGACGACAATGGTTAATGCGGCGGCAAAAATGTATAGCGCACTACCACCAAAATGATCCAATACGATGCCGCCGCCCAGCGGTGCCATGGCAAAGCCAAATTCATAAAACGACGCCGCGCCAAAATAAGCACCGCGCAATTTGTCTGGCGCTAATCTGTCTATCTGCACATTCATGGTGGGGAACAGAATCGTTTCTGCCAAGCTCATAATCACAATCGCGCCAATCCAGCCCCAAAACAGGTCGATTGGATTTTGTGCTAACCACAGTTGTGAAATGCCAAGTAGCAACAGCCCTAACTGAATCCGATGCACCAAGGTCAATTTGGCCAATATTTTCAGCAAAATAAACTGCGAACAGATAATCACTAATGCGTTGGTAAATATCATGCTGGAGATTAAGGTAAGCAGTTGCGGCGCATTGGCGCGGGTTAAGTATTGGATCAGCGAGCTATCCATCTGGCCATAAATAAACATGCACACCATGTTGGCAAGGATCAGGCATTGAAACATCCGATCGGCCAATAACACTTTTAGGGTGACATGAAAACCAATCGGATCAGGTTTAATAGTGGGGGCAAGGTTAGCCGCCCGCTGTTTGATATCACTGTAGCTAAAGCCCCAATACAGCAGCACCAGCAGCAGGGCGAATGCCGCCGCGGTGATGTAAAAACTCGATTGTTGCCCTGTTAAGCCAAACCACACGCCAGCCATTGGCCCAACGGCACAGCCTGCGTTCACGGTGAAATACTGGCTTTGCATCGCCAATTCGCGAGTTTGCGGATCTTTAATCAAATCGCCAATGGTGGCTGAACTCAGTGGGCGCCACAGCGAGGTTGCGATTGAGCACAAGGTGATGACGCTGATGTAACCATTGACGCTGTCCACATTGGCCAGCAAAGAAAACGACACAATATAGAGCAGTCCCGTAATAAACATCAGCGTGCGGCGGCCGATTTTGTCGGATAACGAACTGCCAATAAAACTGGTGAACACCGCGACAATGGCGGCGTTAGAGAGGATGAAACCCACTTCCGTTGCGGACATAGCAAACTTGTCATAAAGGATAACCGCTAAAAACGGCCACACCATGTAATAACTGCCGCGGGTAATAAAGCCACCAAACAGCAAAATCCACATCAATGGCGGAAATTGTTGTAGGCGCTTGAGTGATACATCCGATTGCATCGCTAGTCTCTAAAAGCGATAAGAGGGACAATCGATTCTATCGGCAGTGGTCACAAATGGATAGCGCGTTGTTGGGGTTATTTTGTGCAACAGCTTGCCAATGGTTTGGCCGATGTTGGACTGCGTATTAGCGGCTGTTGATGTATCTTGTCTGCAATTGCTGTTATGTTGCGGCATGAGCTAAACATTGTGGCAATCGATTGAATTGTAATTGAAACACTGGGAGTTTTTGTGGTGAGAGCTTTTAGCGTAGCGATACTGATGAGTGCTGTAAGCGTACTCACCATACCGACAGCGATGGCAGTACAAACGTCTGCAACCTTGGCTGATACATTGCAAAATTCATTGCAAACTGTAGTCAACGATGCCGTAGCGCCCGTGATGGCGCAATACCAAGTGCCGGGGATGGCGATTGCCGTTATCCACCAGCAGCAACAGGCGTTTTTTAATTTTGGTGTGGCCGATATCGAGGCACAAACGCCGGTGACTGAATCGACCTTGTTTGAGCTTGGCTCAGTCAGTAAAACCTTCAATGGCTTGCTGGCAGGCTACGCGATAACTCAAGACAAGTTAGCCTTAGCCGACCATCCCAGTCGGTACAGGTCAGCACTAACCGGTACGGCAGTCGATCAAGCCACACTCCTGCACTTAGCCAGCTACACAGCAGGTGGTTTTCCGTTACAGTTCCCTGAATCAGTGCACGATGATGCCTCGATGCAGACTTATTTTCAGCAATGGCAACCCACGGCTAAGCCCGGTATGGTGCGGCAATACTCCAACCCCAGTATTGCCCTGTTTGGCTATTTGGTCAGTCGCGCTTTGGGGCAGGATTATCAGCAACTCATCGAGCAACAACTGCTGCCAGCAATAGGATTACACCACACCTATATCGATATCCCCGCTGATGCTGTGGCGGATTACGCTTGGGGCTATAACCGCAATATGCAGCCGGTGCATGTTACGCCTGATGTGCTAGATGCTGAAGCCTATGGGATTAAATCCAGTGCCAGCGATATGCTCCAATATGTGCAATTACAACTGGATAGTCAGTCGTTACCGCCTGCCTATCAGCAAGCTATTGGCCATACTCAGCAAGGCTATTATCAACTAGGGGCTATGCGCCAAGGACTGGGCTGGGAGCAATATCCCTATCCGCTCAGCAAAGCCAACTTGTTGGCGGGAAATTCGCGTGAGGTCATCCTGCAACCCCATGCGGTGACGCCGGTAACTGAACAACTTACAGGCGCGGCTTTGTACAACAAAACCGGTTCTACCGCAGGCTTTGGTGCCTATGTGGTGTTTGTGCCGCAACGTCAGTTAGGAGTGGTGATTCTGGCAAACCGTTACTATCCCAATGAAGCACGGGTAGAGATAGCCAGTGCGATCATGAAAATCTTAGACCCAAACGGCTGGCTGTAACGCAGCAGCGCTGCAGTATGCGCATGTGAATCATTAGCTAACTAAGTCTAATCAAATCAAATGGTTTGTATATTTGTTGACCGTCTGTTACTTTGACTTTTCACATTTTCTGTAACGACGCGATAAGGATATACGCGATGAAACTGCCGCTATTGGTGGGTGGACTTCTGCTATTGGCCGGTTGCCAAACGTCGGATAACGCCACCGCAACGAAACCTGACCCGAACCAAATTAAATATGTGGATCTGACCCGCGAGGATACAAAAGATCTGCTGGAAAAGTATTGGGTGATCAGTAAACGGGTTGAGCCTAGATATAACATTGAAGCCGCGAAAAAAGGGCTCTCTGGTTGCGTGACGACAACCGTGGGCATCGGTAGCGATGGCTCCTTGGTTGGCTATAAAGTCACAGATTCGTTTCCGCAGGGATTATTCGATCAGCAAGCCATTGCTTCATTGCAACAATGGCACTGGCAAGCGACAGAGGCCAATGTGGATAAAGTGCCTGTGTTGACCCAAGTGACTTTGGTGTTTTTACTGGCGGATAGAGCCCACAACATGGCGGAAGTTGAGCAACATTGCAATATCACCCCGCCAGCGAAATCATAGCTTTTTTGCAGCAAAATCAGCGATTAAAAAAGGCCTACTGCAAGAGCAAAATGCAGCAGGCCTTTTTCACGCATCCCGTTGAGTCGTCCGAGGGGACGCAAGGCGACTCAACTGCGTACTTACCCGTTACTTATTCATCTCAGCGATTTTCAGTTTCCAGATTTCTGGACCGGTTTTGTGCAGGTTGTTACCTTCTGAGTCAACCGCAACGGTCACTGGCATATCTACAACGTCAAACTCGTAGATTGCTTCCATACCCAGATCTGCAAAGGCTACCGTGCGAGCCGCTTTGATTGCTTTGGCAACCAAGTACGCTGCGCCACCTACAGCCATCAAGTAAACCGCTTTGTTTTTCTTGATTGATTCAACAGTTGCTTCACCGCGATCCGCTTTACCGATCATGCCCATCAGGCCAGCTTGCTCCAACATCAGGTCAGAGAACTTGTCCATACGGGTTGAGGTAGTCGGACCCGCTGGGCCAACCACTTCGTCACCTACTGCGTCAACTGGGCCAACGTAGTAAATGAAGCGATCTTTAAACTCAACCGGGAAGTCTTCACCGCGTGCCAGCATGTCTTGAATGCGTTTATGCGCCGCGTCACGACCAGTCAGGATTTTGCCTGACAGCAGTACAGTTTCCCCGGCTTTCCAGTCAGCTACGTCTGCCTTTTTCAGCTCGTTAACGTTAACGCGACGCACGTTTTCGCCCACTTCCCACGTTACTTCTGGCCAGTCTTCCAGTTTCGGTGGCGTCAGATCCGCAGGCCCCGTGCCATCTAAGTGGAAGTGCACGTGGCGAGTAGCCGCGCAGTTAGGAATAATGCACACAGGTTTAGAGGCTGCGTGCGTCGGTGCAGTTTTGATTTTGACGTCTAGGATGGTGGTCAAACCGCCCAGACCTTGCGCACCAATACCTAAGTCGTTGACGCGTTTGAAGATGTCTAGACGCAGTTTTTCTTCAGTAGTTTCCGCGCCTTTTGCCATCAGTTCGTGGATATCAACTGGGTCCATCAGCGCTTCTTTGGCCATCACGGCAGCTTTCTCTGCAGTACCGCCGATACCGATACCCAGCATGCCTGGTGGGCACCAACCAGCGCCCATTACAGGCACCATTTTTTCTACCCAAGCGGCGACGTCGTCAGATGGGTTCAACATCACCATCTTGGTTTTGTTTTCCGAGCCACCGCCTTTGGCGGCGATCATCACGTCAACTTTGTCACCTGGCACCATGTCGATATGCACGACAGCAGGACCGTTGGTTTTCGTGTTCTTGCGTGCGCCCGCAGGATCTGCAACAACAGACATACGCAGTGGATTAGTGGTGCTGCTGTAGGCGCGTTTGGTGCCTTCATCCACCATCTCTTGCACAGTCATGTCGCTATCCCACTGTACATTCATACCGATTTTTACGAAGCAGGTAACGATACCGGTATCTTGGCAGATTGGGCGCTTGCCTTCGGCAGACATGCGTGAATTGATCAGGATTTGCGCGATAGCATCTTTTGCTGCTTGGCTTTGTTCTGCGTGATAGGCTTTTTCCAGCGCTTTAACGAAGTCCAGTGGGTGATAGTAGGAGATGTATTGCAGTGCTTCTTCGATACTGTCGATGAAGTCAGCTTTTTTAATAATTGTCATGACGTTCCCTTTGCTCATTTGAAGAACTTAAGCACCGAAGCGCAGTGCCTCGGTGCTAAATTGCTTGATTAGTACAGACCGATCACTTTCCACCAGATACCACCGACAACGCCCCAAATCAGCAGTTGTGCGATACCCATGATTAAGCCCATGCCCCACCATTTAGGCAGTGACACGTGACCCGCACCAAACAGGATAGGTGCTGGACCAGTACCGTAGTGAGTACCACAACCCATCAGGTTAGATACGATACCGAAGATCAGCGCTGCCAATAGGCCAGGTGCACCCAGTTGTACTGCTACAGCCAAGAACACCGCATACAGTGCTGCTACGTGAGCCGTTGATGATGCAAAGGCGTAGTGGATGAAGAAGTAGATAACTACCAGTGCTGCCAGCGCGATTGGCCAATCAAGACCGGTCAGTGACGCTGCGATTGAACCACCGAACCATTTGATCAGTCCCAGTTTGTTCAGGAAGGTCGCCATCATTACCAGTGCAGAGAACCATGTCAGAGTGTTCCATGCGCCTTTTTCTTTCAGCACATCATCCCAGCTCAGTACGTTAGCGTTCACCAGAATAATCAGGCCAACCATTGCTGCAGTAGTACCGTTGATACCCAGTGTTTTACCGCCAATCCACAGCACGATAAGTGCGATGAAGGTGAACAGGGTGATCCACTCTGACATTTTCATTTTGCCCATGTCAGCCAGTGCTTTAGCAGCAATTTGTGGCGCTTGTGGTGTGGCAGTGATTTCAGGCTTGTTGATCAAGTAAGCGATCAATGGCATCGCCAACAGGGCAACAATCCCCGGTACGATGGCTGCTAATGCCCAACCGCCCCAAGTGATTTCAATGCCCATGTCGCCAGCTAATTTAGCTGCCAATGGGTTGGCCGCCATACCGGTCAGGAACATTGCGCCAGTGATGCAGGTACCGTGGAACACGGTGGTCATCAGGAAGCTGCCTAACTTTTTAGAGGTTCCATCTTCAGCGCGTGAACCGTAAGCATCTGCCACTGAGTTTGCCAGTGGGAATACAATACCGCCGGTACGTGCAGTGTTTGATGGAATTGCTGGTGCCAACAGGGTGTCGGTGATCAGCAGACCATAAGATAGCGTTAGCGTACGTTTGCCCATCAGCTTCATAAAGATGTAGCCGATACGTGCTCCCAAGCCACTCTTAATGAAGGCGCGAGAGATGAAGAATGCCATCACGATCAACCAGATGACGTGGTTTGAGAAACCGGTTAAGGCGTCTTTGATAGTCAGTGTGCCAGTGACCGCTGTGGCTGCAATACCACAAATCGCCACTGCACCCATTGGGATTGGTTCAAGAATCAAACCCAATACTGTGGCCACAAACACTGCCAACAAATGCCAAGCATTAGGATCTACCCCAGTTGGTACTGGAGTGAACCAGATACCGCACCCTACTGCTAGAATAACCAGCCATGAGACGAGTTTTTTATTCATGGTAAGCACCAATTACTGTAGTTAAAATAATGTACTAATTCGTTTGTTGTTACTTTTATCAGGCCGTTCAACCTGAGCCGCGTAATAACAGTAACTGAATGCTGGAATTAAATTGGCGAGCCTAATTCATAAGTAAATTAGTTTGGTTTTTGTGGTTTATTATGACTTTTGAAACTTATTGTTGCTTACGAAACAATAGTCGTGATACTAAGTTTTTGGTTGATATGTTTTATTTAAGATGATGAAAATTAATGATTATGTTGTTTTTATGTTGAGGTGCCTAACATCAGTGACGTGACTTCTAGCCGTTTGTAGCACTTTTTTATGTGATCTATATGAATAATACTTGATTAGATTACTCTGTCTTTAACTTAATATATGTATAAAAGTGTGAAGCGGATCGCTTGCTCGCTTATTTTGAACGTTATTAAACACTTTATGTAATTACTGATTATTTATTGCTTAGTTTTAATAACTGATAAAAATATAAACAATTTCATATTTAGCGTTTTATTCATTCAGGCCATTTTTTTACCGAATCTCATACGTTAATGGTATATAAAAGCGGGGGATTTGACCTGTGATGGCGAAACATGGGCCTTTTCACTGCAACCTTTCAACGCTGATTTTGCACTTGAATGTTGCTCCTGAGCGCAAACAATGTGATAAAGGGCCGCATCGCGTGCTAGGCCGCTTGCCGAATCTGCTGCGGCCAACATGTATGGTGCACGCTTCATGACAAATTTCATTTAAGGTTTGAAACGAAATGGACATTATTAAAGCGAGCTTGGCGGATGTGCCACGTATGTTGGCAATCTATCAGCATGCGCGCCAGTTTATGGCCGCTAATGGCAACGCCCAACAATGGGGCGATGGTTACCCAGCACAAGCTCAGCTGGAGCAAGATATTGCCAAAGGCCACAGCTATTTGTGTGTTGATAATGGCACTGTAATTGCCACTTTTTACTTTGCCATCGAAGAAGAGCCGACCTATCAGATGATTGAAGATGGCACGTGGCTAAATGCTCGGCCTTATGGGGTGTTGCATCGCATCGCAGTGCAAAGTGATAAAAAAGGTATCGCCACCTTCTGTCTCAATTGGTGCTTTGAGTTGGTGGGCAATATGCGCATCGACACCCATGAGCAAAATCTGCCGATGCGGCGGGTACTGGAAAAACTCGGCTATCAATATTGTGGCGTCATCTATGTGCGCGATGGTTCAGCGCGCTTGGCCTATCAAAAAAGCTAACCTCGATAAACGCGCATCAAGCGCTGCTAGACCTCAAACTGCGCAGCAATATGCGACACCAACTGCCGCTGCTGCACAATAAAGTTTTCAAATGCCTGTGCCGCCGGTGACAAATGGCGGCTACGCGGGTGCACTAAACACCAGCTTCTGACCAAAGGTAACTCCTTAATCGGCAACTCAATTAACGAGCCATCACGGAGTTCTCGGTAAACACAGTAGCGTGGCAACAGGGCAATCCCCAGCCCAGCACTGACCCCTTCGCGTTGTGCCTCGTGGGAGTTAAATTCAATCGTGTTGTCGAAATGAATATGCTTTTGGTGGAAAAACGCTTCGCAGGCTTTGCGGGTTCCTGAGCCGTGTTCTCGTCGCAGCAGGGTGAATTGTTGCAGCTCCTTGAGCGGCACGTCGCCGGGCATCTGGGTCAAAATATGGCCTGCCGGTACCACTGCCACAATCGGATTATTGAGAAACGGCATAAATTCTAAATCCAGATCGGCTGGCACGTCGGTCATGATCACCAAATCATCGCGGTTCTCATTTAAACGCTTAATGGTTTGGGCGCGATTAAATACATTGAGAATCGGGTAAATATTGGCGTGTTGCCGTTGAAACGCGGCAAGCAGATGCGGCAGCAGATATTTGGCACTGGATTCTGCGGCAATGCGAATTTCCCCCTGCAGTGTGCCGCGCAGTTCCGACAACTGCATATCCAACACATCAAACCGTTGAAACACATCGGCAGTGGTGGTCAGCAGATGATCGGCGGCGTCGGTGCGATACAGCTTCTTGCCAACATATTCAAATAAGCGTTGATCGAGCACATCTTCTAACTGGCGGATCTGCTGGCTCACCGCCGGTTGGGTTAAGCCCAGCAATTCAGCCGCACGACTATATGAACGTTGTTCGCACACAGTTTGAAACACTTGTAATTGTCGCAACGTAATCCGCATGTAGCTTTTTTGCACAATTTTACCTCAGCTATAACCAATAGCTTATGTTACGCAAAATAAATATTAATTTTAATTATTTTTGAATTCGAAGTAGTTTAAAACTACATCATAGAACTTTAACATTTTGTAACAGGGGAGTTACGTTTTGTGATCAAGAAAATCCTAATCGCCAACCGAGGCGAAATTGCAGTAAGAATTATCCGCGCCTGTGCCGAGATGGGGATTCGCTCAGTGGCGGTTTATTCAGATGCGGATCGACACGCGCTGCACGTAAAACGTGCCGACGAAGCTTATAGCTTGGGGGACGATCCATTAGCGGGTTATCTGAGTCCACAACGTTTAGTGAGTCTTGCAGTCGAAGTTGGCTGTGATGCCTTGCATCCTGGCTATGGCTTTTTGTCTGAAAATCCAGAGTTAGCCTTGCTCTGCGCCGAGCGTGGCATCAAATTTATTGGTCCAAACGCCGACATTATTCGTCGTATGGGCGATAAAACTGAAGCCCGTAGAACCATGATTGCCGCCGGCGTGCCAGTGACGCCGGGGACTGAAGGCAATCTGCGCGATCTTGAGCAAGCGCTAGAAGAAGCTGAGCGTATTGGCTATCCAGTGATGTTAAAAGCGACTTCCGGGGGCGGTGGTCGTGGTATTCGTCGTTGCGATAATCCAAAAGAGCTTGAGCAGTCTTATCCGCGAGTGATTTCAGAAGCCACTAAAGCCTTTGGTTCGGCTGAAGTGTTTTTGGAAAAATGCATCATCAATCCCAAACATATTGAAGCGCAGATCCTCGCCGACAGTCACGGTAACACTGTGCACCTGTTTGAGCGTGACTGCTCAATTCAACGCCGTAACCAAAAGCTGATTGAGATTGCACCAAGTCCGCAAATTACCCCTGAACAACGTGCTTATATCGGCAAAATGGCGGTGCGCGCCGCACAAGCGGTGAACTATGAAAACGCCGGTACGGTGGAGTTTTTGCTGGCGGGTGATGAAATCTACTTTATGGAGATGAACACTCGGGTACAGGTAGAGCACACCATTACTGAGCAGATCACCGGTATCGATATCGTGCGCGAGCAGATCCGTATCGCCTCAGGGGTGCCGCTGTCGGTCAAACAGGAAGATATCCATTACCAAGGCTTTGCGTTGCAGTTCCGTATTAACGCCGAAGATCCAAAAAATAACTTCTTCCCATCGTTTGGGCGTATTACTCGCTATTACGCGCCGGGTGGCCCAGGTGTACGCACCGATACGGCAATTTATACCGGCTACGTGATCCCGCCGTATTACGACTCCATGTGTCTTAAGTTGGTGGTGTGGTCACTCAACTGGGAAGACGCCTTGGATAGAAGTTTGCGTGCGCTCGACGATATGCGTCTGCAAGGCGTGAAAACTACTGCGACTTACTATCAACAAATCCTCCGTAACCCTGAGTTCCGCACTGGTGAGTTCAACACCAGCTTTGTGGAGTCGCATCCAGAGTTGTTGGATTACTCAGAAAAACGTGCGCCGGAGCAATTGGCGATCGCCATTGCCACTGCAATTGCCGCCTACGCGGGTCTGTAAAGGATGAAAGCTGGTGGCGTTAGCGACCAGTGGAGAGATAACAAAAATGAGCAAAAAAATCACTGTAACCGAAACTGTCTTGCGTGATGCCCACCAGTCATTGTTGGCAACGCGCATGCGTACTGAAGATATGCTGCCAATCTGTCCTAAGTTGGACAAGGTTGGTTTCTGGTCGCTCGAAGTGTGGGGCGGTGCGACCTTTGATGCCTGTTTACGTTTTCTGAAAGAAGACCCATGGGAGCGCTTGCGCAAACTGCGTGCAGCTCTGCCTAACACCCGTTTGCAAATGCTGCTGCGTGGGCAAAACTTGCTGGGTTACCGTCATTACAGCGATGACGTGGTTCGCGCCTTTGTTGAGCGCTCTGCGGCGAACGGCATGGACGTATTCCGCGTATTTGACGCGATGAACGACGTGCGTAACCTGAAAACCGCGGTAGAAGCGGTCAAAGAATCAGGCAAACATGCCCAAGGTACAATCTGCTACACCACCAGCCCGGTGCACACGGTTGAGAAGTTTGTCGCCCAAGCCAAAGAGATGGCCGCGATGGGCGTTGACTCGATCGCAGTAAAAGATATGGCCGGTTTGCTGACCCCATTTGCGACCGGTGAGCTGATCAAAGCATTAAAAGATAACGTTGATTTACCTGTGTTTTTGCACGCGCATGATACAGCCGGTGTGGCGGCAATGTGTCAGCTCAAAGCGATTGAAAACGGCGCCGATAACATCGACACCGCTATCGGTACCATGGCGTGGGGCACCAGCCATCCGGGCACTGAATCTATGGTGGCGGCACTGCGCGGCACTGAATATGACACCGGCTTAGATCTGGTGGCGTTGCAAGAGATCAGCACCTACTTTGCTGAAGTGCGTAAGAAATATCATCAATTTGAAAGCGCTTACACTGGCGTTGATACTCGCGTACAAGTGAACCAAGTGCCGGGCGGCATGATGTCCAACTTGGCCAACCAACTGAAAGAGCAGGGCGCGCTCAACCGTATTGACGAAGTGTTTGCTGAAATCCCTCGTGTACGTAAAGACTTAGGTTATCCGCCATTGGTAACACCTACCTCGCAAATCGTGGGTACCCAAGCGGTGTTTAACGTGCTGGCCGGTGAGCGTTACAAAACCATCACCAACGAAGTGAAGCTTTACCTGCAAGGGCGTTACGGCAAAGCACCAAGCCAGATGAACGTAGAGCTGCAACAACGTGCTATCGGTAAAGAAGAGATTATCGATGTGCGTCCAGCAGACCTGCTGGTGCCAGAGTTAGACGCATTGCGCGCCCAAGTGAGCGATCTGGCCACTTCAGAAGAAGATGTGCTGAGCTTTGCCATGTTCCCAGAAGTAGCGCGTCAGTTCCTTAGCGATCGTGCCAACGGCACCCTTGAGCCAGAACCGCTGTTGCCAATTGCCCAAGCAGGCTCCGCCGCCGGTGTTGAGAAGAAACAAGGCGTTCCGACCGAGTTTGTTATCGATGTGCACGGTGAAAGTTACCATGTGGATATCACTGGTATCGGCATCAAAGGGTCTGGCAAGCGCCATTTCTATATGTCGATTGATGGTTTGCCAGAAGAAGTGGTGTTTGAACCGCTGGGCGAATATGTCACCGATGGTACAGCTGAAAAACGTCGTCAAGCCAGCTTACCTGGTGATGTCACCACCTCAATGCCTGGCAACGTGGTGGATGTGTTAGTGCAGATTGGCGATAAAGTGACGGCTGGTCAGCCTGTACTGGTGACTGAGGCGATGAAGATGGAATCTGAAGTCACTGCGCCATTAGCGGGTACAGTTACTGCCATCAACGTTAAAAAAGGCGATCGCATTACTCCCGGTGATGTGCTGGTAGAGATTGAATAATCTTTAGCGTTACGTTAACGCATATAAAAACGCCCACAACCACTTGAAAGAGTACGTTGTGGGCGTTTTCGTATCAACGCTTAGCGATTATTGGCAGATATCGCCGTTAATTGCTGAGGCTTGACCGCTACCGTTACCGATAAAACCGAACTCAACGGTTTGTCCCGGCGCGATGGTTTTGTTCCATTCAAGGTTGCTGGCGTTGTATGGATTGTCCCCGTTCAGCAGTGCATTCCAGTTACTGCTGATAGTGCTGTTGTCGAGGAACGACCACGCTACCTGCCAGCCGCGAATGGCCACTTTACCTGTGTTGGTGATTTTCACTGCGCCTTGGAATCCGCCCGGCCAGCTGTTGGTCAACTGATAAGCACATTGCGCGGTCGGTTGATCAACTTGGCCGTTACCTGGATGCGGTTTAACTACTGGTGCTTGGCAGATGTCGCCAGTCACGTCAGTATCTTGGCCATCACCGCTGCCATTAAAGCCGACTTCGATGGTTTGCCCTGGTGCAATCTCTTTGTTCCAGCTGAGGTTTTTCACTGTGTAAGGGCCTTTGCCTTGCAGCTTGCCGTTCCACAGATTGGTGACGCTATCACCATTGTCATAACCCCAGTCGACTTGCCAACCTTTGATAGTCTCTTCAGATTGGTTAGTAATGCGGATAACCCCTTGGAAGCCACCTTGCCAGCGCTGAGTGATCTCATGTTGGCATAAGGCAGGTGCGTTATTAGCAATCAGCTTTAAGGTTGCGATGACGGGATCATGATCTGAGACGCGATATTGATCTGCCGCGTAGTAGTCCACCAGTTGCTGCGCTGATTTAGACTCAGTGTTGTAGTCCAAAATCGTTGGCTCGTCAGCGTTGATGTGCCAATCAGCAGCATCTACCGCGGTTTCCGCTAAGCCTGCAGAGACCAGAATATGGTCCATGTAGCCGAACAAACCGTCGAACTGGTATGAGTAACCTGCATCAGCTTGGAACTTGTTGATCAGATCGACAAAGCCTGCGTCAGTCAAGGTCGTGACTGGATCTTCTTTCGCGTAAGCGTTCAAATCACCGATAATCACTTTGTTTGGCTGTTGGCTTAAGGTTTCGTCAGTCGCAAACCATTGCAACAAGGCTTGAGCTTGCTGAACGCGCTTGGCGTTATAGCAGCTTTGGCCATCATTTTGGTCGGCGTCAGCGCCCTTGGCATTGCTACAACCTTTTGATTTAAAGTGGTTAACCACTACGGTGAACTGCTCATCACTGTTAACCAGTTTAAAGCCTTGTGCCATAGGTGGACGGCTAAACACACTATCAAGGTTCAGTTGTACGTCACCCACAGTGCTGACATTGGCTGGACGGTAAAGCATGCCCACAGTAATTTCATCAGTGCCGACTTTGCCGTTGGCATTGATGAAGGCATACGCGTTTTCACCCAGTTTGATGTTAACGCGTTTCACCAGATCGGCGATTGCGCTGTTGGCGTCAAAGCCGTCGTTTTCAATCTCCATCAGCCCGATGATGTCGGCATTGCTGGCGATGATTGCCGCGACAGTTTTGGCTACTTGGCGTTCATACTCTTCTGCAGTGTCTGCACCACGCGAGGTTGGGAAGCCTGCACCATTGCCGTCACCATTGAACAGGTTCAACACGTTCATGCTGGCAATAGACACATCACCCACGGCCACTGGCGGATGTTCTGGGCGGCTGTTGTTGGCAATAAATTGCGGTTCTTCGGTTGGGATCAAACGATACACGTCATAACTGAAATCAATGACGCCACGCAGGTTGGTGACCAAATCGCCTGTACGCAGGCTGTTAGCCGCAGACAAACCGCCAGTTGGATAACGTTGGCTGTCTGGATATGACTTGCTGTTGCCATCATCCAATACCAGTTGATCCAGCGCGTTCGCTTGTTGCAGTGCAATCGCTTCAGCAGAGCCCGGCTTGTACAGGTTGGTTGGGGTGAACAGACGCTTGCTCGACAAGGTCACTTCGCCATATTGACCGAGTGAATTGTTGTTGGTTACCATCAGGTCGCCATCAACAGTCACTAACATGCCTTCCAAACGTTCCATATCGGCTTTGGAGCTGAATGGCAGAGTAATGGCCAGCGGTGTGATGCTACCGCTACCACAGTTCAGCATGTCGCTCAGGGTGATTTCGGTTTTTTCGTGATATTCCGAAACTGCACCCATCACACGTACCACGCTGCCAACAGCTGGCATTGGTTGGCTACGGTTGTAGATGTAGATTGCTTCAGAGGTATTGGCATCACCATCTTCATCGGCGGCTTCTTCTTGCACGAAGAATGCTTTAGCGCCAGCGTTGACTGAGGTCACCACACCTTCAATGACCACTGTTTCACCCGCCAGTGGCGATACATCGCCATTACCTTGGATCGCGCTGATCAGCGTGGCATCCGCAGCACATTGGCCGAGGGTCAGTGGTTGCTCAGGCGGTGTTTCTGGCTCATTGCCGCCAGTGCCGTTATCACCACCCGTTCCGTTATCACTGCCATCACATTGGGCATCGCCATAGACTTCGCTAATCCATTCTGGATGGTCGATGTAAGGGTTACGGTTACCTTGGTATTGGTAGATGGCGTTGTTGCGCTTACGCTCGAAGTTATCGACAGGGTCTTGCTTGGCCCACTCTAGCATACGGCATAACAGCCCCAGCTCAGGGGCACCGCCACTGGTCAGATGGTTAACTAACACCAAATCAGGGGTGACATCGCCATTGCCTTCATAGCGGGTATCCATATACATCAGCATGCGGGCGACGTCGCCTTTTACGGCATCGCGCGGTTCAAATGAATCGCCGTCGATACGGTTTTGTGGATCTTCAGTTAACGGATTATCACTGTTATCAAAATCCAAATTACCGCGAGAAGCGTTGATTGAGATATCGGCAGGACGCAAGTGGTTAATGTCGGTATAAGCTTCATTGGATTCCGCGCTAAAACCATGACTCTTGGCCCACACGTGTTCGCGGTTCCAGTTATCTTGGTTATTGCTTTGAGTGCCAGAGCCGTTACTGTGTTTTGACATTGAGCGACCGCTGTACAGCAGGATCACGTTATCGGCATTCTCAGGGTCTTCGTCGGTATGGGTCAGTGCTGTCCATACTTCGCCATAGCTGAGTTTTTTCTGACCGTGGCTGATGGCGCTGTTGATTGCGGATTTTAATGTGGCCGCATCGGCACCGCTGTTTTCAGCATTAATTGCCGCTGCATAATAAGCCGCATCGCTAAAGCTGGCCGGATCAGCAACTGGGGTGAGCTCGCTGCAGTTAAAGCATGGCGTGGTATCGCCGCCAGTACCCGTGTCGCCACCAGTGCCAGTATCGCTGCCGGTGCCAGTATCGCCGCCAGTGCCAGTATCACCGCCAGTGCCGGTATCACCGCCAGTGCCAGTATCGCCGCCAGTGCCAGTATCGCCGCCAGTGCCGGTATCACCGTTGTCATCACCATAGACAAAGCTGCCGAGTGGGTACGGGGTTGGCGCAGTCGCATTACTGGTTTGATCGTCTAAGGCATTCGGGCCACTAAAGCTCCAGTTGGCCAAATTGAATTGCGCACCATCAGCAGTTGTGCCGCTATTTCGATGTGCCCAGCCGTCCATGTATTCCCAAGGCGTACCAGTACCGTCAACACCTAGCTCGCCAAAGCTGTCGATGACCACACCGTCACATTGCAGTTGTACAACGTCGTCACCGTTGAAAGTTGGTGTGCTCTGATCAGGTTCAAAGCCAAAAAACGCGCTAAACCCAGGCACTTCAAAAGAGGCGTATAAAAAGCTACCCGCGGTTGCAGTGCCACTAAATGTGCTGTGGTAAGCCGGAGCTGCGGCACCATTCGTGGCTAAGTTGATACCACAACGGCTTAAATCGCTTATGTCGTTGACGACATAAATTTCTACTGCTTTAGGAATGCCTCCGGTCAGCGGGCCATCGACTACGCCAGTGATGACCATATCTGCGGAAAAGGCGGAAGCAGAGACAAGCACAGCCGATAGCTGTAATGCCAGATTGATTTTCATTCTACCCTCAGTCTAATTTTGCCATATCCATGGCGTTCTGTTTGTGTCATTGGAAATTACTGAAAATATTTCCGAGGGCATTCTAATGAATAATCAATACAAATTGGTTACATGAATTTTAAAAGTGTTCAAAAAATGATCTTCTTTTACTGCTGCTTGGTCAAAATAGCACACACATTTTTATTGTTTTGATTTTAAGTTAAATGAATTAAATATTAAGCATCTGATTAATAACAGTTTTAAATTTTTAGCATTGGAGTGATTTTGTTGTGTGTTCTTGGTTATTTCAATGATTATTAAGCTTATTAATAGCGGTTACTTTAACCCTGTTCTGATTAATTTATTAATGGTTAAAATGATGACTTTTTTATTGGTATCGCGATAGGAAATTAAGTTTTAAATACGCAACAATCCATGCTGAATGACATTTTTAATGCGCGCCACTTAGGTTGGCACATGTTAACTAGGGAGTGAGCGGCACGCTTACGCATTAGCCTCGCAAAACACAAAGTGCTAATGTCATATGCCTTAGTTGGCTAACAGTGGATGTGAACATGGACTTACAACTCAAAGGCAAAACGGTAATGGTTGCGGCGGCAAGTAAAGGCATGGGCTATGCCATTGCGCTGGCGTGTGCTCAAGAAGGTGCGCGGGTATCGATGGCGAGCCGCGATAAACAGGCCATAGACGCTGCGGCAGCGACCATTCGTGCGGCAACGGGCGCCGAAGTACATGCTTATCAGTTTGATGCCGCTAACGCTGACAGCATTGCGCAGTGGGTGACGGCAACCGAACAGGATTTAGGGGCAATTTCTGGGCTGGTGGTCAATGCAGGCGGGCCACCTGCGGGCGATTTTCTCGATTTTAGCGATGCCGATTGGCAGTCTGCATTTGAACTCACCCTGATGAGTGCGGTGCGGTTAATTCGCGCTGTGTTGCCATCCATGCAGTCGTTGGGTGCCGGGTCGGTGCTGACCATTACCTCCTCTTCGGTAAAAGAACCGATCGATATCTTGCTGCTGTCCAACGTGATGCGCTCAGGGGTTACTGCGTTGATGAAAAGCTTGTCGCAAGCCTATGCTGGCGACAATATTCGCTTTAATAATCTATTGCCTGGGCTGATTGATACTGACCGCCTCAAAACGCTTAACCAGAAGCGGGCAGAGGCATTAGCAATCAGCGCTGAACAAGTGCGTCAGCAGCAAGAGGCTGAGCTGCCCATGGGGCGTTACGGTACTCCTGCTGAATTTGCTAACGCCGCGGTATTTCTGTTATCCAATGCCGCCAGTTATATTACCGGCAGTACCCTCGCCGTTGATGGCGGCAAGATAAAAACCGTGTGGTAATGGTTGCCAAGCAATCGTTGAAGATGTGCCTTAATGAAGGATAAAAAGTGAAGTTAGCCATTCTCCAAACCGATATTTTGCACCCTGAATTTTTAGCGCAATATCATGGCTATGGTGTGATGTTTCAGCGCATGTTTGCTGAGGCTGGCATTGCAGTACACAGCGACATTTTTAGCGTCATTGAAGGGATTTATCCTGACGCGCCGGAGCAATATGATGCCATGCTGATCACTGGCTCTAAGGCCGATGCCTTCAGTGATGAACCTTGGATTATCCAGCTGAAACAGTACCTGCAGCAGCGTTTTGCGCAGGGGCAAAAGCTGTTGGGTATCTGTTTTGGTCATCAATTGTTGGCGCATAGTCTTGGGGGAGTGGTGCAACGTGCAGCACAAGGCTGGGGCGTCGGTATCATGGATTATCACTGGTGTGAGTTGCCGACTTGGGCGGCGATTGAGCAACCCAGAGTGTCGCTGATCTGCAGCCATCGTGACCAAGTGGTGACGTTGCCTGCTGAAGCTAAGTTATTAGCCAAAAATGACTTTTGCCCCAACGCGGCGTTTTATATCGATTCTCGGGTGCTGGCATTTCAGCCTCACCCAGAGTTTACTAAACCTTATGCAGAAGCCCTATTGCGCAAACGTTGGCAGGATATAGGCGAAGATAAAGCGGCCACCGCGTTAGTGAGCTACCAAGCAGAGCATCAAGGTCAGCAAATCGCGCAACTGATGGCGAGTTTTATCCGCGCAAAATAGTATGTTGCGATGAATCTCATCAAAGCAAAAGGTCAGCAGCTGCTGACCTTTTTCATGTTTCGCTCTTGTGTGACGGTTGGCGTTCGTTATGCCAACTCAAGCCCCTGATTAGCTGGCGCGATAGTGATCTTGCATGGTGTAGGAGCGGGCATAAAGCGCAAACACCAAGGCGGCAAGCAGTGCAAATCCGGCAAAGAAGAACATCTGGAACGCGGTGACACTGATGCCCGTATCGGCAATTTTGGCGGTGACTGACTCATGCTTGACGCTGGCGTTGGCCAAGAGCACCCATAAGTTACCGACGGTCACTGACAGCGTCCAAAAGCTCATAATGCTGCCTTTCATTGACGCGGGCGCTTGGCTGTAGGCGAACTCCAGCCCAGTTGCTGATACCAACACTTCACCAAAGGTGAGCAGCGCGTATGGCAAAACCTGCCAAGTGATCGACATGACTGAACCACCATCCATCATCAACTGAATGGTGCCAATCACAATCCAAGCAATGCCCGAGAAGGCAATGCCAGCGCCCATGCGGCGAAGTGGCGTCACCTGCATGCCTGCGTTACGCAGCATTGGATAAAGCACAAAGTTGTTGAACGGGATTAGCAGCATCACCAGCATTGGGTTCAGCGCTTGCATCATCGCGGGCTCAAACCATTCAGGTTTGGCCATGTCGTTGGCTTGCAGAATCCAGGTTGAGGCTTTTTGATCGAACAGCGACCAAAACGGGGTTACTAAGGCGAACAGGATCAGAATGCGGAATACCGATTTAACGCCATCTACCGCTTCGGCAGGGTGGCTAGTCAGGGCGCGTTGTAACTGCATTGAGGCACCTGTGCCAACAAAACCCATAATGATCACCAATGCCAAACACAGCGCTGTGACTAAGCCCAGTTGTGGAATTTGCGATAAAGCCAGTAGCGCTAATGCCACGCCGACAACGCTCAGCAGCAAGCCTTTATTCGCTTGCCCTGCAACAGGGGTGAAAATCGCACTTTTGATCACCGGCATAAAGCCGTGTGGGTCTTGCGCTTGCGGTTCAATATGCACATAACGCTTGCGGCCATACCAGAAGAACAGCGTTGCAATAAACATCAGTACGCCCGGAATGCCAAAGGCGATTGCGGGGCCGCAGAATTTGAGGATCAACGGCATCGACAGCGACGCGAAGAATGAACCAAAGTTGATGGTGAAATAAAACATATCAAAGGCTTTTTGCGCCAATGTTTTATTGCTCTGATCAAACTGATCTCCCATAAACGAGGACACCAGCGGTTTAATCCCACCCGAACCCAGCGCGATTAAAAATAGCCCCGAGTAGAAGCCGGTTTTGCTGGTTTCAAAAATGGCCAGAAATGCATGGCCGATGACGTAGACAATACTGAGCCACAGAATGGTGTTGTATTTGCCAAAGAAACGGTCAGAAATCCATCCCCCTAACAGCGGGAAGAAATACACCCCAATCACGAACGAGTGGAACACATCTTTGGCTTCACCCTGACGTAACTCTTCGGGCACCGAGAGCAGTAGAGCTGTCATTAAAAACGGCGTGAGAATATTACGCATGCCGTAGAAGCTAAAGCGCTCGCAAGCTTCACTGGCGATAATAAACGGGATCTGGCGTGGCCAGCGTCCGGCAGAGGTCGTTGCCATGTTTATCCTTGTGGTTTGCTATTGTTATCTTGGGCCGAGTCTTCACTGAATCTCGGCTGCTAGGAGTTGTACTGTCCCATCCTACGGACTTCAAAGCAAAACTGCATGTAAGATTTTGTTAGCTAAGATGTCATTTGGCCGCCGTAACGGGCATTTTGCGCGCTATTCTCAAAGCAAAGCGTGAATTCTCGCTTAACAAAACTGCAAAACACGTGGCGCTGCACCTCAATATTCATCGTCTGCTTTGCCACGATTACAATCTAAACAGAGGATTTGCAGGTTATCTAGCGCTAACGCCAATTCTGGGTACTTTGAACGCGGCTTGATATGGTCAACTTCCACCGCAATGTTATGTTCCGCCTGAGTGCGATTACAGATGGCACAACGATGTTCGCGCGTTTGCAGCACTTGTAAGCGCAGTTTGCGCCAAGCGCTGGACTGATAGAAATCGACATTGGCTTGCGGCTGCGCCATTTGCAGTTGCTCAGGATGATCAAAGGATTGATGTTGCCGCAGTTCGGGCGAGAAATAACTGGCAGAGATATCGGGCAGATGCTGATGTTGCTCTAACCACTTGAAGATGCCGCGTTTAGCACTCAGCTCTGATTTGTATTTACGGGTACGGTATTTGGTGCCATCCCTGAGTGTAACTTCAATTTGCAGTTCCATTGCGGTTCCCGTAAGCGTGTTTTGGTCAGCCGATTTTAACCTTATTTGCACAGCAAAAAGAAGTCGTCGCTTCACAGAGGTGAAACCGCATTATTCAAGTAAATTAATTGGATAAGGGATATTTGACCCAAGAAAGATTGGGCAAACAATAGTCACTTGCTTGCCCGTTTCTCAGGTGAGCTGCTATCGATTAGCGCTTACCATTGCGAGGGCGTTTATTTTTTGCTTTTGGACGAAAGTTTTGCAGCAGTTGCTGTACCGCTTGATAAGCTTTGCCAGAGGTCGCTTTACTGAACTGCAAGCGTTGCTTGCCTTGGCGAATTTCCAAGGTATCGGCCAATTGACGGCAGGCAATTTCGTGGTCAAATAGCATCATGGTTTGGCTTAATACCTTGCCTTGACGATTCTTACGTTGTGACAAAATCCCTTTTTCGCCAATAAAATCCCAGCGGGCAGAGTAAAACTGCGGCACGCTCGACATCAATAATTTACAAGCCAACAACCAGATAGCGGCACTGACCACTAATCCAACCCAGCCGTACCAAGGCAGATCTGCCGCGCTGTAAAACACGATAGGTAACAGTGAGGCTATCCACAGCAGGGCGATCACGCCGTTGGTTACAAACACTTGTGGATAGTTGGCTTGCACCATCTCTTTGGCCGAAATAGAAGGACGATACAGTAGCTTACCGAGGGATTTACAAAGAATACGATGGTCTTGAGTCGCTGGGTTCTGTTGCATTTAAGGCACCACAAAATTGAAATTTATCTCACTCTAAAGCGCGAAAACGCGGAAAACGCTCGGCCAAAGTAAGCACTGCTAAACTATGTGGGTTTGCTAAGGTGGGGATTCAAGTGCCGAGTGAAAGTAAATGCCGAGGGTGAGAGTTAGCTCACTTTTGCTACTGTCGCAGCGTGGCCAAAATTGGCGGATGCTGAACATACACGTTTTTTCACAATTAAAGCCTCTTTTGTCGCGGCATCTTCCGTTATACTGTTCTGCCATTAAGACCCACTGTTCTCAAATTCCTAATATTATGAAGAAGATGATCTGCTCGTTGCTGGCGTGCATGAGCTTGTGTGCCAGTGTTGCGGTTCACGCGGCAACAGCACCAAACGACACTCCCACCGTGATTATGATTTCATTGGATGGTTTCCGTTGGGACTACATTGAAAAGTTTGATGCCAAAAATATCGGTGCGATTGCCACGCATGGCGTACGTGCAGAACAGCTGCGCCCAGCCTATCCCACTAAGACGTTCCCTAACCATATCACCCTCGCGACCGGGCTTTATCCAACCCATCATGGCATTGTCGATAACGACTTTTGTGATAAGCAGCGGCAACAGTGCTACAAAATGGGCGATGGTTTAAAAGACTCGACATGGTTGAAAGGTGTGCCGTTATGGAATCTGGCGGAGATGAACGGCGTCAAAGCTGCCACCTATTTCTGGCCTGAGTCCGATGCGCGTATCGGTGGCATGACACCATCTTATTACTTCCACTTTTCGCAACAAGCTGACTATCAAGATCGCATCGATCAAATGGTGGAGTGGCTCAAGTTGCCCGAGCAAGCAAGACCTCACTTTGTGATGGGCTATTTTTCTGCGGTAGATACAGCAGGTCATCTGTTTGGCCCCGATGCGCCCGAAACGGCTGCCGCGGTGCAACAGGTGGATAAGCTGATTGGCCGTCTACGCGATCGATTAAAAGCCGAAGTGAATTTCCCGGTGAATTTGATTGTGGTGGCTGACCACGGTATGGCGACGATTGAGCCAAGCCAAGCAATTGATTATCAACAGTTACCAATTGATAGCAGCAAATTTAATATCGTCAACGTGTCAACACGGTTGTTGATTTACGCCAAGCCTGACACCACCAAGGCGGATATTGCCGCACAACAGCAAAAACTCGCCGTTGCAGCTCATGGTCGTTATCGCGTGCTGGATGAGCAGTATTTGGCGGCGCGGCATTACACCGATAGTGCTCGGATTGCCGATGTGATTATCGAAGTCGATGCACCGGCATTATTCACCAAAAAGCCGTTAGCGGAGCGTGATCATCATGGCGCGCATGGCTTTAGTTACGTCAAAGATATGGGGGCGCTGTTTGTGGCAGAGGGTCCGGCTTTCAAGCAAGGTGTAATGCTTAAACCATTTGATAACGTGGATGTTTATCCTATGATTGCCCATATTTTAGGGCTGCCATTGCAGCAGCCGGTTGACGGTAATATCAAGGCATTACTGCCCGCATTAGCAGAATAACACGGCCGCTTTTGGCCAACAGTGATATCGAGTTTTGAGGAAATTATGAAATTAGCGCACCTTTTCGTTCCATTAGCGTTAGTGGCGGCAGCCGCTCAGGCTGAGGCTCCAATGAATCATGCCGCCATGGAGCTTGTGGCGCAAAACACCCAAAGCGTGGTGTGGATGCAACATTCAGGTGAATACCGCGCGCTTTGTTACCAAGCGTACAACATGGCGAAAGTCGCCTTTGAGCTGGCCAAAACCAAACAGCAGGGCAAATTAGCGGTGATGGTGGATTTAGATGAAACCATGGTTGATAACTCACCCTATGCGGCTTGGCAGTTACTGCATCATCAAGGCTATACCACCGAAGGTTGGGATGCTTGGGTGAACAGCGTACAAACTCCAGCCATTGCGGGCGCGGTCGATTTGGCAAACTTTGTCACGGCCAATGGCGGCACCATGTTTTATGTGTCAAACCGCTCAGATCGCACCTTTGCCGCAACTCAGCAAAACTTGCAAAAGCTGGGGTTCCCAAATGTGACTGAGTTTACCCTGCGTTTGAAGAAAGACACTTCGAACAAAGCACCACGCTTGGCGTCTATTGAGCAAGATGGTTACAAAGTGGTGTTGTTTATGGGGGACAACCTAAATGATTTCCCTGAAATCAACACCTATCATCAGCAGCAACAGCCACGCAATGCGCTGGTTGATGCCAACAAGGATGCCTTTGGTCATAAGTTTATTTTGCTGCCAAACCCATCATATGGTGATTGGGAACCGGCCATGGCGAAAGATTACTATCAGTTGACTGACGGGCAAAAATTGGACGTGCGCCAGCAAAGTCTGCGCCCGTGGCAGCAAAAGTAATTTGTGAATAAGTTGCTTGTGAATACTAATAAAAAACCCCGAAAATTCGGGGTTTTTTAATGGGTTATCACTCTCGTTACGGCAGTGGTGTTAATTCGACGGTCAGCCAAACTAAGCGATGATCGGATGATGCACCGCGGTTTTTAATCAAGCGAAATAGCGGGCTGGATTTTTCAGGCCAGAAAACACCGCCTTCAATAATCTTCATACCAGCCTTTGAGGGCAGAACATAATCCGCGCGCTCTTTCCATGACGCGGTAAAGGCTTTTGCATGCGGGTTATTTTTCTCATACGCCTCGCCGCCTTTGCTGGTTGGGGTGTAGCTGCCGTTCACCAATGGATGATCCAATAACTGCCGTATAGCGCCACTTTGCTCAGCACTTTTATATGGGGCTGAGTTCATATCGCCAACAAACACGAAGCGAGCATTTTGCTCAAAGCCGCCTTGTTTGCCTTGGTCATCGACAATATAGCCCGCGGCTTCAGCGCCATTGAGGTAGTCAGCCCACAAGCGGATTTCGTCATAGTTACGTAAGCCATTACGATTTTCAGGGCCATCAAATACCGGTGGGGTTGGATGTGCCGCCAAGACATGCAGCCATTCACCATTCACATTGACTGGCACGTCCCAGTGCGATTTAGACGATAACCGCAGCTGTTGCCACTCTTCATCGCTATACCACGATTGCTGCGTTTGTGGGTCAACTGGGCGCTGCGCATTGGGCATGCTGGCCCATTTTAGCTGCTGAAAACTGCGCACATGTTCGCTGTCGATGGGGTAGCGCGATAACACCACCATGCCATATTGGCCGGGATAGAAGCCAAAGCCCCACGCATCACCGCCGACACCGGACGCTTTGCCATCATGGTCGAGGTCAAAGGGCGATGGCTCACCAGTGTTGACCGGTGCAATGTAGAAATAAGGGTAATCAATCGCCTCTGCGCCTTGCTGTGGTTGATTGAGATAGCGGCGAATAAAGGCTTTCACCCCGACGTTTGCATCGGCGATGTAGTCAAATTCATTCAGTAATACGATGTCAGGGCGTACCCGTTGCAATATTTCGGCAATATTACGGATTTGCGGATTGTCATCTTTTTGTAACAAAGTTTGTAGCTTGTTCGAAGTGGGGATTTTTTGCCCTTGTTCTAAGTAGTTACTGCCTTCCATACTGACATTGAACGTGGCAATTTTGAGCTGTTGGTTGTTAGCTGACATGGCATTGTTACTAGTTAAAGGTAATAAAAACAAAAAGATATATTTTAACGAATTAACCCAGAGCGGTCGCATGAGAACCTCGTGACGAGATTGGAAAAAATTTGGCCGTAATGTTTATTTTCCGGTCAAAAAAGAAACAATTGTGTGTATGATGAGGCAGTGTTAAACAAAAGTGTAACGCTTTTATGGTATAACACGACCTCGTTGGCTGGAGTGTACCCTTGGCCAACGCGGTTTAGTTACGAACGTAACGGTTTACGTAACAAACATCAATATAAAAACTCAGGGGATCTAATGATGATTCAGGGATTTACCAAAAGCCGTTTAGCCTTGGCACTGACACTTGCCATCGGCGCATCTTCAATGGCCTACGCTGCAGACACGACGTCTTCTATGCGTGGTACCATTTCAGGACCTGACGGACAGCCAGCTCCTAACACCAAAATTACATTGATTCACCAGCCATCAGGCACTGTGACCGAAGTAACGACTAACGCCTCTGGTGCGTTCAGTGCGTCTGGTCTGCGTGTAGGTGGTCCATATCAGATCATTATCGATTCTGACGTGTATCAAGACACTGTAGAAAGCGACATCTTCCTGCAATTGGGTCAAACCTTCCGTTTGAATGAACAATTGCAAGCTGCAAGTAACGTTGAGCGTATCACCGTTACTGGTAGCCGTATTGCAATGACCAACAACAGTGGTAGTTCTAGCACTTTTGGTCTTGATGCAATTGAAAATGCACCTTCTTTCAACCGTGATTTGAAAGACATCATCCGCCAAAACCCACTGGCTTCTACTCTGGGTGGTTCTGACAACGCGATGTCTGTTGCAGGTCAAAACCCTAAGTTCAACAGCATCAGTGTGGACGGTGTTGGCTTGAACGATGACTTTGGTCTGAACTCAAACGGTTACCCAACCCAACGTTCTCCTGTATCTATGGATGCAATTGAACAGGTATCAATCGAAACCAACCCATTTGACGCTAAATACGGTGGTTTTACTGGTGCGCGTGTTAACGCAGTAACCAAGTCAGGTACCAACGAATTCCACGGCGGTGTTTTCTATGAAAAGACTGACGATAGCTGGGCGGGTAAAGCGAAGAACCCTAATACTGGTGCAAAAGTTGATGTTACCGGTGTTGAAAGTGAAACCTATGGCTTTAACTTGGGTGGTCCGCTGATCAAAGACAAACTGTTCTTCTTCGTTAACTATGAAGATTTCAGCAAGCCAGAAACTGCAAACTATGGCCCTGAAGGTTCAGGCGCGCCAAACGAAACTGTTTGGACGATGGCCGATTATCAACGCGTTCGCGATTTCACTAACCAAACTTATGGGTTTGATATCGGTGATTGGAACGCAAGCCCAGAAGTTACCGACAAGAAGTACATGGCAAAAATCGACTGGAACGTGAATAACGACCATCGTTTAGCCTTTACTTACAACAAAGTGAAAGGTAACCAACTGCGCAATACCACTAGTAATGAAGACACACTGCGTGCTTCTACTAACTGGTATGACAATATTCAAGATATGGAAAGCTACTCACTGCAATGGTTTGCAGATTGGACAGATAGTTTTTCTACTGAATTAGCAGTGTCTTACAAAGATGTGGCGACAGGTCAAATCCCTCCTAGCAAGGCAATTGGTCAAGTCACTATTTATACCGATGCTGATCATGATCATGAGTTAGTCTTCGGTCCTGACTATGCTCGTCAAGCAAACGAACTGCAAACCAAAACTTGGAAAGTTGATTTGTCAGCTGAATATCTGCTGGGTGATCACAAGTTGTCTGCAGGTTGGAACTACGAACGTTTAGACATCTTCAACCTGTATGCTCGTAACGCTTTGGGTGCTTGGGAATTTGACAGCATTGCGGATTATGAAGCGGGTAATGCTTCAACTTTATATTATGCAAACGCCTACACTGGTGACGTGAATGATGCTGCGGCTAACTTCGTTATCGGTACTAACGCGTTGTACGTTCAAGATGAGTGGGCACTGAGCGATAGCATCGACTTGGTTTATGGTCTGCGTTACGAACGTTATTTTGCAGACGACAAGCCAGCATTCAACCAAACCTTCTTCGACCGTTACGGCTTCTCTAACCAAGAAAACTTAGACGGCTTGGATATCCTGCTGCCACGTTTAGGTTTGACTTGGTATGCAACTGATGCCCTGACTGTTCGCGCTGGTGCTGGTCGTTACAGCGGCGGTAAACCTAACGTATGGTTGTCTAACGCCTTCAGTAACGATGGTGTGACCTTGGTGAGCTTTAGTGATCGCTCAATGCCAGATGATAGCTATCTGACTAACGTCGATATCCGTGGTGTGCCTGCTGAAGTGCAAGC
Source organism: Shewanella avicenniae (assembly GCF_017354945.1). Taxonomy (NCBI): domain Bacteria; kingdom Pseudomonadati; phylum Pseudomonadota; class Gammaproteobacteria; order Alteromonadales; family Shewanellaceae; genus Shewanella; species Shewanella avicenniae. The sequence goes on from NZ_CP071503.1 coordinate 707,884, forward strand.
AACACTGCAACCAGGCGATGGTGAAGTGAACCCAATCGACCCTAACTTCAAAGTACCATCAATCTGGCGCTTTAGCTTAGGCTTTGATTACACCTTCGATATTCCAAGCATGGGCGATGGCTACCTGTGGCATGCTGAAGCTATTCACGCGAAGAATAAAGACGATAACGCATGGCGTAACCTGAACTCTGCTCCTACTGGTGAAGTCACTTCAGATGGTCGCATTGTTTACGCACCACTTAATGGTGACCGTTACGACCTGATGCTGACTAACGCTGACAAGAGCGGTAAGTCTACCATTCTGACCACTAGTTTGAGCAAAGAATGGGAAAACGGCCTGTCAATGAGCATGTCTTATACCCATCAGGATGTTGATGAAGGTAACGCTGGTACCTCTTCTACTGCAAGTTCTAACTACGGTTATAACTACGTGATTGACCGTAACGAAGACTATGTGGGCACTAGCTACTATGAAATCAAACATAGCTTGAAGCTGACGCTGGGTTACTCTCATGAGTTCTTCCAAGGATATGAGACCAAGTTCAATGCGTTCTTCGAACGTCGTTCTGGTCAACCATTTACTTGGGCAATGCGTCGTCCAGGCACTGCACTGGGTGATCCATCACGTTTGACTAGCACCGCTGCACTGTATCTGCCATATATCCCTACTGGTCCAGATGACACAACTGTAGGTTATGCGAATAACTTCTCTTACGAGCAGTTTATGAATGATTACGTCATTCCTGCAGGTTTAGAAGGTTACGCGGGTGGTTTTGCGGATAAGAACGCGGGTACTAGCCCATGGATTAACACCATGGACGTGTCTATTTCTCAAGAAGTTCCAGGTTTCATGAAAGGACATAAAGGTCAGATCTATCTGACTGTACAAAACTTCCTGAACCTGTTGAATGATGATTGGGGTCAAGTTGAGACCAACGGTTACTCTAAGCGTTTTGCTGATTTCTCTGTGGCTAATGATGGTCAAATCATCTATAGCCCACTGAGCAGCGGCTTGTATAAAGACCCAACATGGGAAGATGAGCGCTCTACTTGGTACCTGAAAATTGGTGTTAAATACACCTTCTAATTTCAGTTAGCCAATACGCTAAATCTACTTAAATGAAAAATCCGATGGTGTTGCACCATCGGATTTTTTTATGCAGTCGATTTACGTCAGTGCGGTGTGAGCAATAAAAATGCCGCTCATGACATGAGCGGCATCAATCACCACAACCCGAAATATATTAAGGTTTTACTGCGCGAGAAATCGGGTTCTGTAGACTAATCAGTGTTTCAGTCGACTGAATTTCATCAATCGATTGAATACGATTAATCAGTACATGCTGCAACGCATCGATTGACTGGCACATGACCTTGGCGAAAATGCTGTAATTACCGGTAGTGTAATAAGCCTCAACCACTTCTTCTAAGGCATCTAGCTTGGCCAGCGCTGAAGGATAATCTCCGGCACTTTTAAGATTGATACCAATAAAGCAGCAAACGTCATAGCCCAGTGCTTTTGGATTAACAGTAATCTGAGCACCGGTAATGATGCCCGCTTGCTTCATCTTTTCAACGCGCACATGGATGGTACCAGCACTCACGTTAAAGCGTTTTGCTAATTCCGCGAACGGCGTTCTCGCGTCCTGCATCAACGCCTCGAGGATCTGGTTGTCTAGCTGATCTCTTTGGAATGATGTATCCACAACAACTTGCCTTATGTTCCTATAAACAGCACAAATTTACGTGTTTTATTAGTTAATTGCCAGTGATCCACATCATCTAATGCAAGATTAACTGTAAACTATTCCTTAAACTCACTGTTCGTTAATCGGATGTAAAAACGGTACGGCAGCATAAAAGGTCATGGATTTTTTTGTGTAAGGATGATCTACTGTTAAATAGGTTGCGTGCAGCAGAAGTCTCTGTGACATCGTCTTGGCAACACTATCTGCATAAAAATTATCCCCCAAAATAGGATGGCCTAACGCCATCATATGCAAGCGCAATTGGTGAGAGCGGCCAGTGACTGGCATCAGTTTGACTAATGTGGAGTTTTTGCCTTTGCTGATCACTTCGTAGTGAGTTACAGAGGGCTTACCTATGTCATGATCGATTTTTTGCTTGGGACGATTTGGCCAATCACAGATCAACGGTAAATCCACCGTGCCCGAGTTGTGACGCATATGACCTGCGACCCGCGCATAGTAAACCTTGTTGGTTTCACGTTCTTGAAATTGGCGCTTAAGCTCACGCTCAGCATTGCGGCGCAGGGCCAGCAACAACACACCAGAGGTTGCCATATCGAGTCGATGAACCACCTGCGCACCTTCGTGCAGCTGAAGTACGCGGCTATAGGCACTGTCATAATGTTCTGCTGCGCGGCCGGGCACGGACAATAAACCGGAAGGTTTATCGATCACTATGATGTCTTTATCCTGGTACAGGATATTTAACCACGGGATCATCGGCGGCTGGTAAACAAAATCACTCATAACAGCTCTGGCTGGCGGATAAGGTGCGCAACTTTAACCTTGAATTTACGCGGGTGCAAGTTGAGCGAAGATCGACAATTCACTCGGTTCAGACTTCTCATTTAGGGCGTTGGCGATTAGTATCGTAACCACTATTCAGGTTTGTTAAAAAGGCTTTACGTTTGCCGCCCAAATACCGACTCAATGAATGGGTATTAGACCCGCAAATGCTGACACTGACTCGAGCGGAGGAGCAGATCCGCCTCGAAAGTCGTGTGATGCAGGTGCTGTTGTGTCTGATCCGTCATGCAGAGCAGGTGGTGACTCGAGAGTTACTCATTGCTGAAGTTTGGAGCGGCGGGCTCGTGTCTGACAATGCTATTAACCGCATTATCGGGCTGTTGCGGCAATCATTGGGCGATAACGCTAAATCCCCCCAGTTTATCCGCACTGTGCCTAAAAAAGGCTATGTGTTGATAGCTGAGGTAGAAGTGCTTGGCATTGAGTCGGCAAATGATGTCAGTGAAGCATTTGCCACGACTACGCCTGATGCCAGTGGGGCTATGGTGACGGTTGACACCGCGCCCGTAGGGCAAAAAACACAAGTCGCCTCATCGCGGTTAATCTTTCTCAGCAGTATTCTGGTTATTTTGTTGATCCTCTGGTGGTGGCTGCCGCAATTGGGCTCGACTAACACTGGCATCACCCAAGATGACATTATGCAGATTAAGCCGCTGACCTTTAATGAAGGCCAAGAAGTTGACCCCGCATTATCGCCCGATGGGCGAAAGTTAGCGTTCGCTTACCGAGAGTTAGAGGCCGAACAATGGCAGCTAAAATTGCTGACCTTGGCCGATCAAAGTATCACTCAACTACCCTCAGCGATGGGTGTCAACATGCGTTATCCCGCTTGGAGTCGTGATGGCAACAAGTTGGCGTATCTGCGCTGGGGCGCCGATTCGGGTTGCCACATTATGGTGTATAACCTTGAGCAGCCAACGGCAGCACAAGCCGAGTTTACTTGTCATCAATCTACCCAATCGACCAGTATCGCTTGGGCTGAATCGGGCTTGGCGCTGTTTTATGTGGATGCCGATGGCGTAGAAGGTTACAAGCGTTTATTCCGATTGAGCTTGGTGGATGGCCGCAGAGAACAACTGAGTCAGCCGCACATTGCCGGGCGCGGGGATTACGCCATGGCGTTGTCACCAACCGGCAAGCAGATGGCGGTATTGCGCAGCATCGACTGGTTTGACACTCAGGTTTTGCTGTTTGATATCGACACTGGCGAGTGGCGTAACATCGTCCGCGTTGGCTACCCATTACGCTCTATCGCGTGGAATGCAGCCGGTGATGCAATGATTTACCGTGGCGAAGCGGGGCAGCTGTATCGCTTAAATTTAGCCAGTCATGTAATTCAGCGGATTACCAGCGTGGCATCTGAAATCAACTCTCCAGTGAGTAACGCCGCCGGGCAACTGACGGCGGTGGTCGGCGAGTTGTTTGAAGAGGAGCTTTGGTATTGGCCAGTGCCGCGCACTGCCGCCCCAAAACGTTGGATTTTCAGCAGCCGTCGCGACTATAAGCCGGCACTCAGCCATGATGGTAAACAATTGCTATTTGTTTCTAATCGTAGTGGCTTGCCACAAATCTGGTTGCGCCATGCCGATGGCCGCGAAACCCAGTTAACCCATCTCAGTTCATTTGCCCACCTTGATGAACTCAGTTTTGCGCCAGATGATCGCTTGGTCGCTGGGGCGCTCAATCGTAAAGCGTTTGTCCTCAATCCAGTGTCGGGTGATATGACGTTTCCGAGCGGAATGGACGATGTTCGCAATGTCGAATGGGGCCGCGATAGTCAGCATCTGTTGGCGGCGGTGGCGGTTGACGGCATTTGGCAGCTAAGACGGTTTGCTGTCGATAGCGGCGCCAGCGAATTGTTAATGTTAGAGGCGTTTGCGGGTAAGTATGCTGCAGACGGTGAAATCTATGTGACTCAACTGCATAAATCAGGAATTTGGCACCTGAGCCATGACGGTTTACGATTGGTTACTGAACAATATACCCCTCGATTCAGCTCGGCATGGAAAGTGGCGCAGGGGCGTATTTGGTGGGTAGAACAGCAAGAGCATAACAGCCAACTGGTGAGCATCGATCTTGCCGATGATACTCTCGCTCGCCAACCCATTGCCATGAAAAATGTCTCTAAACTATCCCTCTCCGTCGCTGAAACAGGCGATGTAATCCTGTCACTTTTGTCAAAATCTAACACCGACATTGTTCTTTTAACTCATTGATAGTTATTGGGTAATATTTTCGTCATCTTTTCATTATGGTCTGTTGTGGCGGATTAAGTCACTTTGTCGGTCCGGGGTTCGTAGTGGGTTTTCACCAGTACTTGAACTGACATGCTGAGAATGACCGATGGAGTGACACCATGAAAAAGTTAACGATGAAGTGGAAGCGAATCGTAGGTTTAGCGATGCTGCCAACCGTAATCGCTGTGCCGCTATTAAGTGCATCCGGCAGTAACTTTGCCAATAACAAAGGTGATGATGTGGTAAAGCCTGATTTGTGCGAACCCTATCCAGAGTGTGTCATCTACCAGCGCCCAGAATCAGATACTCACACAATGTAGTGAATGTGGTGGAGTAACGGCTATGTTGAATTACATCATTTATACGGCGGGTGCATTGAGTGCGATAGGCGTGGTCTATTACCTGTTTGTGAATATCATTTTGGCTTCAGAAGAATCCAGATTTATCGAAAATGGCAAGAAAGAATAACCCTTGACGCCCTTCCAATAAGAGCTGCACTACTGCCTATTAAGTAGTGCATTTTTTTATCTAAATAATCGATTTGCCCGATATCAGCATAAAGCAGAAGGTCCACACCACAAAGGCAAGCGTGCAGTGGATGAGGCCATAAAAAGCTTGATCGAGCCGTTTCATGCCCTCTGTAATAAACACTAAATGCAGATGCAGTAGCATGATGATTGGGAATAGAACTCCTAACACAAAAATCACCAGCCAGTTGCCATCCCCAATGAGCCAATGCCCGAGTAAGCTCCACATCACCATAAAAAAGGTCAGTACCGGTGGGGCAGCTAGGCGGTAATGCTCGGGATAGGGAAACATAGTTTGGGCCTCATCTTGGGATATCCGTGGATCACATAGGCGGCAACTGTCGTCAAGCGTCCTGCTTTGACAATAGCACAGCAGCCACGCTTGGTTAAGCAATCGCTGTTAAATCATTATCACGCCTTGGTTTATTGGCACAGAGGGCCGCGAGATTTTGTGGGCGAGCTCAGTCGGTTCACTCACATCATTCCCAATGATGTTAGCGTTTATTTGTTACACTGCAGCGAAGTTAATCAAGCTGCCGCATGGGTTGGCAGCGTTAGTGAGTAGGACGAATTGAGATGGCGTTGTTGTGGCTCATTACGCTGATTTGGGCGTTTTCATTTTCGCTGATAGGCGTTTACCTGCACGGGCAGGTGGATGATTACATTGCGGTGGCGTCGCGGATGGCGCTTGCGTTCATTATCTTCATCCCGTTTTTTCAAAAAGTTTCGCCTAAACAGGCGCTGGTGATGATGGCGACTGGCGCGATTGAAATAGCCGGTACTTATCTGTTTTTGTACCACAGCTACCAGTATTTGACGGTGCCGGAACTGTTGCTATTTACCATTTTCACGCCGCTGTATGTCAGCTTGTTTGCCGACCTATTTGCCAGACGCAAACCGTATCAGCTGTGGTTGCCGGCGTTACTTGCTGTGGCTGGTGCCGCCGTGATCCGCTGGGCCGAACTGAGCGAAGATTACTGGCTTGGCTTTGCCTATATTCAAGGCGCCAATGCTTGTTTTGCTTTCGGCCAAGTCTGGTATCGGCATCAATCACATACTAATAACTTGCCGCATCGCGCGCGTTTCTTTTGGTTTTTCGTCGGTGCGCTGCTGGTGAGTGGTTCGATGATGTTGGCTAAAGCGGATTGGAGTTTACTGCCGGATACTGCCAGTGAAATTACTGTGCTGTTGTGGTTGGGGATTGTTACCTCTGGGTTGGGCTATCTGGGGTGGAGCTATGGTTCAACCAAGGTTAATGCGCAGCAGTTAGCGGTGATGAACAACATGCTGATCCCTGCCGGTATTGCGGTGAACGTGCTGTTTTGGGGCGGGCAGGTGAGCGATTGGCCACGCCTGTTGGCCGGTTGCGTGTGTATGGTGGCTGCGTTGTGGGCAGCCAAAAGGGCGGCGCAGCCGTTGAATGAATCCGCAACGTAGCGGTAATGCCATTGGTAAACGATAGCGCTAATTTTTGTGTAAAAAAACAGCCGGAACTACTGATGAAATAGTCCGGCTGCGGCATCCATCGTGATGAACCTGCGATGGTTAGTTGCTTGAGTTGTTGATCTCAAGCGTCTTCAGTACGGTGTTCCAATCCACATACTTAAAGTTTTGCGCTTCATCTGGCAGGCGATTGCGGCCATCTTGCAATACCAGTAAGCCGTTCGGATATTGGCTGCCTACCGGTGTGCTGACCACATCAAGCCCGTCCGTTTCCGACACGCCATCGATGCCACTGAGTGCATCAAGACCCACACGGAAACTACCGCGATACTGATAAGGGGCAATGCCGTCAAATACCGCGTAGCTGTCGTTGCCTTGGCTGGAGACAATCAGTAATGGCTTATCACCACTGGTGATTTCCATCCCTTCAATGTCGGCGACCAATGCATCACCAATCTCTGCCACTTTGCTGAGTGTGGTGCTGGCATCTTGGTGAGCATCGGCGGTCCAAACCGCGACATCCTCTTCACCGACAAACAAGCGACCGCGCTCATCATCCACCGCGCAACCTTCGGGCTGGCTGGTCACGGTTAAGCGCCGCACTCTTTTCGACGTAAGTTCACCGTTGCTGGCGCTGATCAGGTACTGATCAATCCGGCCGGTTTTATCGTTGGCAAATACATAGAATTTGTCATCGATTTTACCCATGCACAGACCGTAGATAGGGTCGAGATCTGATGGCTGTTTACCAATGCGGAATACATCGCCATTTTGGTGAATACCATAAAACATCAGCGAGTTATCTTCACGTTTGCTGGCGGCGGCTAAGCCGATAGTTTCGCCGTTAAACGGGAAGCCATCACGTACATCCACGTTATTGAGTTTGCCATCGCCAAAGCGTGCGACTTGCTTGGCATTCAAATCATAAACGTACAAACCATCTTTTTTGTGGGTGCCCAAAATGCGCGATTGCTGCGGATTGACCGTGTTGACCCAAATAGCCGGATCATCCATGACATCGCCAGTGCGATCTGCTGCAGGTGTTTCGGCATTGGCGCTCACCATAGGTAGCGGCTTTTGCTGCTTTACTTGCGCAGTAGGCAGAGAAAACGCCGCTGCTGTTCCATCTTTGTAGCTCAGTAATACGTTGGTGCTGCCAGGGTGCGACACTGTGGCCGACAGGGTTTCTACCTCATGCGGTTGCAATGCGATAGATTGCGGCTTGGTTTTACGGTCAGCTTTTGCGGTTTGCAACGCGGTGACTGGCCAATAATTCAGGGTTGAACCTTGCTCATCAATGGCGAATAGGTTGCCCATGCTATCGGTGCGCAGTGCGCCAGGTTCGCTGGCGAGATCGCCCCAAGGTTTGAGCAGGTTGATGGGCGTGCGCTCAGCTACCGCTTCAATTCTTGCTGGGCTACGCCAGATGCCAACCCCTTCTTCCAAGGTGTACAGCCAGCCGCCGTTGTCATCCACCGCACAATCTTTAATGCCATGCGGTTGATTTAACGAGCGCACCAAAGTAGGTGCTGGCAACCATTGTTGATGCTGCGCCAGTAACCACTGTTGAGCACGACTTGCTCCGTCTTGCACAAATAAGCTCAGGGTATGGTTTTGTGCATCGTTAAATAAACACAGGCTGTCTGGCTGCAGCTGAGGTAAACGCCATTGCTGGCTGACGTTGAGCGCACTATCGCTAAAGCTGACCACCGTAATGCTGTTGGTCACTTCATCCAGTGTGGCGGCAACCCATTGCTGCTCGCCGAAGCGTTTGACACTCAATTGGTCAAACGCGCCATCCAGCTGTCGCTGACCTTGGGCATTACGCAGTGTCATCCCCTGTTGTTCACTCACGCTCAACAACAGGGTCGCATCCGAACTTTGCCAACTGGCGCTGGCCGCAGTCACCTGCGGTAGCACCTTTGGCTGCGTTTCCGCGGTGCTCACTTGCTCGCACCCGCTGAGTAGCAGGGTTGGGACTAAGCCACAACCGATATAAAACAGTGACTTATGCATGCTTAAAACCCGCTGATGTTGATGCCGATTTGGTAAGTTGGGCCGTAATCTTCAAATTGGGCATTACGGCGTTCATTACCTGTGTAGGTGTAATAAGGCTCATCGTTGATATTGAGCGCTTTGAAGTAGACCATAATGTCCTTGCTGACGAAGCCTTTAGCAATAAAGTCGATCTGCATATGATCTTGTTGGTAGATGTCATAGTTGGCGTCATCCAATTCACCCACTTCGGTCATGTAGTTTGATTTATACGCGGCAGACAAACGTAAGCTCAGGTATTCATTTTCATAACCCACGGCGATGTTACCTGTGGTATTGGATTGGCTTGGGAAGCGAATATCGCGGCTTTGTAATTCGCCATCATCCAACCAACTGATGCTGGCTTCTGAGTGGCTCAGGGTCAGGTTGGCGCTAAACAACAAGCCGTTCCAAGGCGATGGCAACATATCCAGTTTTTGGGCGAAGTTGAATTCTGCGCCATACAATTTTGAGCTGTCGCCGTTGATATAGGTGTTGGCTTCATCAAAGTCTTCATAGCCGTCACGACCGGCTAAGTCTGCTTCATAGATAAAGTTTTTGATGTTTTTATAGAACAGCGCTGCCGACAAAATACCGGATTCGCCCATGTAATACTCGGCGGCAATATCATAGTTGGATGACTCCAGCGGCTTCAGCTGTGGGTTACCAAAGCTGGCTTCTAACTCGCCTAATGAGCCTTCCAGTAGGTAGCCTGGTGACACTTGTTCAAAGGTAGGGCGTACCAATGAGTTGGTCCAGGCGGCGCGCAACACCAGATTGCTGTCAACGCCATAGCGGAATTGGATCGACGGCAACAGATTGTCGTAATCGTGGCTTACGTGGCGTTCACTGTAACTATCACTCAATTCGCTAAATTCCCAACCGGCACCGGTCAGCTCGGTTTTTTCATAGCGCAAACCCGCCACCATGCGCAGATCACCCCAGTCTGAGGTTGCCATCAGGTAAGCGGCGTTTACATCTTCATCGATGCGATAATCGTTGATGGTTGATTCCAGTTCATCGAGGTTATCGGCTGCGTCGAGTGTTCCCAGCATTTGCTGAATACTATTTGGTGAAATGCTTGGTCCAAAGGCGCCTAAGCCATAGTCCACCTCATCACCGGCATAGGCGCTCATCAACAACGCATCGTCAGCAAGACCTTGCTCATCCAAATCTTCATAGACCCAATGGGTTTCTTGGTTGGTCTTCTGACGACGACTGAATTTGCCGCCTGCCTTTAACTCAAGCACAGTGTCGTTGAGATACAGATTGCGACTGATATCGAGGCGACCATTGATGTTGCGGTCTTTAGCATCGGTTGATTCAACTTCGATCTCTTTCAGTTCATATTGCGCCGCATCGTAGAAATCTGCTGCGCCAGTAAGTACTGGTTTACGGTAGCTGCTGTAGCTGACGCCTTGGTCAAATTCACCTTCAAACGTCGCCCCTGAAATGCCGTGCGGGTTTTTCTCTTCCGCTTCACTCCAGCCAAACTGTGTCGATAGTTTCCAATCGTCGATGTGGGAATCACTGCCCAGCACGAATGATTTAATGGTTTGGGTTTCTTTGCGGTGTTTCAGCTCACGGCTGACTTCGGCGGTTTGGTCAGCCGCACCGAGGGCTAAGCCGTCGTCAAACTTAGTGGCGATGGCGTTACGAGACTCTTGGTCGCTAAAGCGGCTGTACAAGGTCCGCAGATAGAGGCTGTTATTGTCGTCGGGGCGCCAGTCAAAGTTCGCTGCCAACCCCAAACGTTCACGTTCGATTTGATAGTCGCGCAGCTGCACTTTTTCTAGCAGATCTTCGTCACCAATATCCCATTTACCGCCGGTTTCCACGTTGTCAGAGCCAAATTTGCGCACGGCGTTACTGGCGGCGAGTGCGATACCAAAATCGTCATCGGCACCGCCAATGGCATAGCGGTCACTGTAGGTAGCAGCCAGCTTATTGCCATATTCAGATTCATGTTCATCAAAGCTGCCTTCAGCGGTGAGCTTGGTAAAGCGGCCTTCTTTGTCAAAAGCAGACAAGCTCTTGATATCCACCGCGCCGCCCAGTGAATCGGCATCCATATCTGGGGTGAGGGTTTTGGTTACAGTGAGTGATTCCAACAGATCCGATGGGATCACATCCAAGGCCACGGCGCGAGTGCCTGATTCAGGCGCTGGCAACGTGCTGCCGTTGTAAGTCACGGCGTTAAGATCGGGGGATAAACCGCGTACCCGCACAAAACGGCCTTCGCCTTGGTCGCGTTCAATCGATAACCCTGCCATCCGTTGCAGCGATTCAGCGGCGTTAGAATCTGGAAATTCACCAATAGCATCGGCAGATGAGACCGTAATAAAGTTGTCGGCATTGCGCTGGGCGCTTAACGAGCGGCTAAGCGCACCACTTTGACCAATCACTGACACATGCTCAATATTGGCATCGGCCAGCGTGACGCTGGTTTGATAGACCTGTTCGGCACTCAGTTGGATCTGTTCAACCACACTGCTACTGGTGCCTGCTTGCAACTGATAGTCACCGGCGGCGAGGTTGCTAAAGGTAAATTCACCACTGGCATCGCTCAATTGAATACGGCTGGTGCCGGCCAATTTCACCGGTGCGCCTTGAATCGCAGCGCCGGTGCTATCAACGACTTGGCCTTTAATCTCAGCGGCGACAGCCGGCATTGCCAGTAACATGGCACAGGCTAATGCCAACGGTGTTTTGGCGGTGTTGAGTGGTTTAGCGCCAAAGGTGTTGCGGGTCATGATGATTCTCCGGTCAAAGTAATTCCCCCTAAACGCCGCTTACGCTAAGAACTAAATGTGTCAGTAACATTTCAGCCTTGCGCCAGAACGGCGCTACATCAGTAAAAAGGCGCCAAACATCGCGGAGCTAAGGTCAGATTGAGCTGATTTGACCCGCGGTTAAACTCAGCAAAATCGCGCGAATGCAGCCAAATAACGCAAGCTTGCAGGTTGGCCGGCAGCAGAATGGTTGATAGAAGGTGAAAACCCTGAGCTATTTTGACTAGGGGTCACATCAGCTCACTGATTTCATAAGTAAAAGTCAGGCGTTGAGGTTCGGCTGTCATCAATGTTTAACATTGCGTCAGTAGCCTCGCGAGCATGAAAACGAATATCTTTACTTGGCCTAAGCTACACCAAGGCAAACTGCTGCTAACACTATTAGCCGCTACGGGCTTAACGATTGCGGCCTCGTTTATTGGTGAGCTCAAAACGTGGCAACAACTTGATAGCTTTGACATTGTCGGCGAGTTTGCCGCGAGCCTCATGGCGCTGTTCTGGTTATGGTTGTTGATGATCAGTCGGCCACGCGGCAAGGTCACCAATTTGTTGTTGATTGGGACGAGTCTTTACTGGTTAACCACATGGTTAGATCTGCTGGACGAGTTTATCCGCTATCCCAACACCCGGATTTTTGCTTGGTTAGAGTCGTTGCCCGTGCCGATAGGGATGGTGCTGATCAGCATCGGATTGGTGCATTGGTTGGCAGAGCAGCAACATATCAATCGCCAATTAGCGCAGCGTGAGCATTTTCAGCGTGAACATAGCCTGATCGATGCGGTGACTCAGCTGTACAATGCCCGCTACTTTATGCTGCAGTTAACCCGCGAACTGGAACTGCACCAACTCCAACAAAAGCCATTGTCTGTCGCCATTGTTGATATCGACCATTTTGCCGACTTTAATCGCCAATATGGCATGTTAGCGGGTGACAACTGCTTACGAAATCTGGCGGGCATGATTGAATTAGGCTTACGTCAGCAAGATTTAGCCTGCCGTTTGGCCAACGATCGCTTTGTGATGTTGCTGCCTGACACCGATACCGATGCCGCACAAAACATTGTCGCTAGGTTGCTCAAGCAAGAACTGCTCAAGCAAGAGCAACTCAGCACCTCGGCAGAGGTCTCAGTCACCACCGCTGTGCTTGAATGGGACGAGCAAGAAACCGCTGCGGATTTAATGGCGCGGTTGTCGTTGCATTTAGATTGGCACAAACGTTGTCGTTACGCCGCTGATCAAGGAGTGGCTTAGCATGACATTCAGCGCCGGCTTTGGCAGTAACGATGCGGTATTACCGATAGGTTTAGTCAGTGGGCTGGTGGAACTTGCACAGCAGCAACAGCTTGATATTGATAAATTATTGCGTGGCTCACGGCTGTTTTATCAAGACTTGGCCGATCCGCAGCGCAAAATCACCCCAGCACAGTGGTTACTCATTATCGAACGCTTGAGCAAACTACATGCTGAACCCGATGCCTTGGCGTTGCTGTATGGCCAGCAACAAGCGCTGAATCACCACTCGTTAGTGACGTCACTGTGGTCAAGCGCTGCCCATTTAGCGCAAGCACTCAGATTGATGCAAAAGTTGTTACCTCTGCTGCAACCGTTAGTGATGCTGCGAGTGCGGCAACGACAGGATGAACTTGTGCTGCAACTGCAGCCTTCGTTTGGACTCGGCGCACAACAACGTTTTATTTTTAGCGCCATGTTGTCTGCGATACGTACCTTACTGCGGCAACAGTTGGGCGCAGATCTGCAATTGCAGATCGATTTACCTTGGGCTGCGGCGGAATGGCAACCGCATTTTCATGCTGCATTAGGCTCTCAACTTCTTTTTGACACGCCATGCTGCGCTATCTATCTCAAACGTGAATGTCTGTTTATGCCGTTTGTTGAAGCCGCGCCGTTGCGGCGGCAGCAACTGCTGACATCGGCACAGTTGGCGCTGGCGGATCGCCCCATCCGCGAGAGTTTACAATCGCAACTACGGCGCTTGGTCAGACGTCAGCTAAATAGTGGTATTGCCCTCGAACGTGCCGCGGCCTACCTGCAATGCAGCCCCGCTACTTTAAAACGCCGCTTGAAACAGGATGGCGTTAGCTTTCAGCAGCTGTTGGATGAAGTACGTCGTGATGAGGTACTGTTACGACTCTACATCTACGGTTACAGCAATCGCCAATTGGCGGAATGCCTCAATATTAATGACATGCATAACTTCAGACGGCTATTCAAACGCTGGACCGGAATGGTGCCAAATAGCTTTCGCTAGGCGTAACAGTTAGGGCCAACGTGCTGTTTGTTTTATCCGCGGCTAATTTTGCCATCGCTAATTAACATCATATGTATGAGTGAATCGTTACATTTGGTTAGCTACCTCAAAGTATTGTAAATGGCATTCGGTATAATCGCGCGTATCTATCAGAGTGGAGATGTTGTTGATGAGAGCACTGATGAAATGGTTTGACGATATATCGGTGACGTACAAGTTAAATATCGGCTTCGGTATTGTGTTGTTCCTAATGGTGGTAGTCGCATATGTGGGTTATCAGACCAATGTGTCGCTCAATCACAGCGGCGATCGTTTAAAGGCTTTCGATGGCCTAGATAAGAGCTTGCTGCAAGCCAAGCTACATCGCATTGAGTTTATGGCCAATGGTGATAAATCATTGGTGAGCAAAATTCAGCAAATCAGTGCGGATGCTCGATCATTACTGAGCGCGCAAAAAGCAGAATTCAGCGAAGCTGCCGATAAGCAGCGCATTGACCAAGCGATAGGTTTACTTGGGACATACGACGATGCGATTCAGAGCTTCGCCAAGCTATTAGATGAGCGTAGCGTATTGATGAGCAAAGGGCCTGAAGTCGGGCGCAAGTTAGTGGGCACATTTGCCACCTTAGTTGACCAGATGACCGCCAAAGCGCAAGAGACACAAGATCATAACGTTTTGCAGCACGCGACCTCCATCAGTCAGCAGATGACCATGTTGCGTTACTACATGCGTGGTTATGTGTATGACGGTACCAGCGCCAACTACAGCACCATCAAAAATGCCATCAAAGCGTTACTGGATGACATCACTGGTCTGCAGGGCTTTGAAACTCAGGCAGCCATCGAGATTCTCAACCGTTACGATGTTGAGTTGGACGCGTTGCTGGTGGTTAATCAACAAACGGATAACGCATCTACACAGTTGGGCAAGGCTGCTAAACAACTGATGGACAATATCAATACCCTAGTTAATCACTTGTCTGTTGAGCGCGAACAAGGCAAAGTCGCTAAACAGGAGCTGATGATTGCCATTATTATTCTCTCTGGTGTTATCGGTGTGGGGTGTGCGCTGTTCATCGGTCGACAAATTACTGCGCCGTTGAAACTGACGGTAACCGTGGCAAAAGCGATTGCTAAAGGGGATTTGACCCAAAGTGTCGACTCAAAACGTGGCGATGAATTGGGTGACTTGCTGCGGGCTATCGGTGAAATGAGCCGCACCTTGAAGCAAGTACTGGGGCAGATTGAAACCTCTGTTGAGCAAGTGACCAGCGCCGCGGCGCAACTGTCTGCTGCGACAGAGCAAAACAGCATTGGTATGCAAGAGCAGCGTAGCCAAACCGATCAGGTCGCCACCGCGGTGAATGAAATGACCGCATCAGTGCAGGATGTGGCTGACAACGCGGAGCAGGCATCACACTCTGCCAGTATGGCGGATGAAAAAACTGCCGCTGGTGAAGATATGGTGGCTAAAGCCATTCGCCAAATTGAGCTGCTAGCGAACGGCCTCGACCAAACCTCATTGGCGATGGATAAATTGCGCACTGACACTGAGCAGATTGATGCGGTGTTGGATGTGATTAAGTCAGTATCTGAGCAAACCAACTTGCTGGCACTGAACGCGGCCATTGAAGCGGCGCGTGCCGGTGAAGCCGGGCGTGGTTTTGCGGTAGTGGCGGATGAAGTACGTAGCCTTGCCAGCCGCACGCAAAACTCAGCCGGTGAAATCGAAAAACTGATTATTAACCTGCAAAGCGGTAGTCAGGAATCGATGGCGCGCATGAAGCAAAGCATGAGTCAATGCAGCGATGCGGTATCAATGTCGCGCAACGCCGGTGAAATGCTGAAAGAGATCACCCGCGCGGTATCGACCATTCAAGACATGAACCACCAAATTGCAGCGGCGTCTGAAGAGCAATCGGCCGTGGCGGAAGAAATTAACCGCAGTGTGATTCGTGTACGTGACATTGCTGAAGAGTCAGCTACAGCGTCAAATGATATTGCTCAGTCGGCAGAAAACTTGGCCGGTCTGGGTGGTCAACTGAAAGGCTTAGTGGGGCGTTTCTCGCTGTAAAGCCTTGTGCCACTTTTTGCCGGACTCCACTCAGGCAAGGCGCAATTAGAAAGGGAACTCATTGAGTTCCCTTTCTTTTTTTAACCAAGCGATGACCTAGTTAATAAAGCGACAACCTAGTTGTTAAGCAGTAAATCAACCAAGGACACAATCAAAAAGGTCTCTGGGTCGTATACCACGCCGTACCCTTGGTAGTAGCCGACATTACATCCGCGTGGCACATCGGTTAAGCGGCGAACTAAAGTGTCTGGCGCGGCGGTGATGTACTGGCGATATCTATCAGGAATCATCTCGCCTTGGGAGAATTTGGGGCGTTTATGACGATCGACTCTCGGCAAAATGCGCTGATAATGGCTCTGCAACACGTGCTTGTTATGGCTACTGAGTGCATAGGCGGCATTAGAGTGTGGATTGGCACGTTCAAGCGCCATCGGTTGATGGGCGCCTTTATCTTTGAACTTGTTTTTATCTTGCTGTTTTATTTTATCTTTCTGCTTATCTTTTTGTTTGTCTTTACCTTTTTGACCATGTTCATCTTGGCCATATTGCGGGTTGTGCTGCGGGTTTCCTTTCTCAGCATACTTGCCTTGATGCTGCTCTGGTTGCGGCGCGGCCCATGCTGGGGCTTTAGACAGCATTAACGTGGCGGCAATGCTGCTAATGATCAACAGTGATTTTTTCATAAGGCTATCCTTTCGCGTTATCCGTTTGCTTGGCAATACTGCTGACGGCGAAAAACCGTCGACGCGGCACAATATTCAAAGGTTATGCTCTTTTAGCATAGTTAAATCTGAACTCACTAGCAGCCACTGCTTGAGGCTCGAAGATAAGCGCATAGGCTAAGAGTGTTGTGGTCATTGTGACGGGCTGAAGCTGAAGGGAAGCTGAAGGCGTGGCGATAAGTTGATGACGCTGGCAGCCGTTGTGGTGAGCAACCGCTGCCAGCGAATACGGCTTAAAGATTGTCGAATTTGCTTTTTAGGTCGTAACTGTCGTCGGTCACAATACGTTCAACCGTTACCAGACGCTGCTTGAGTTCGCCGAGCTCTTCACGCAATTGCTTGATCTCAGCTTCGGCGGCAATGGCGCCTTTATGTTCTAGATAGGTATTCGCAATTTTGTACACAATACCACAGACGATCGCGACAACTGCCACTTCAAACGGACCCATGAGACTCTCTCCCTGACAAATAACAAAACTAAAAATCGTGTTGGTTTGTTACTGACATAGCAAGTGTAATGCCAGATTTAATTTAATTAAAAATCAGTAACTTGTTTTTAACTGAAATGATTTGATTCGTTATTCTGACCTAAAAGTTGGCAAATTTGCCACGCATTTACATTGCTTGAGCCAGTACAAAGAACATACTGGCTCAATTTTGTGGCTACTGCCAACTTTGGATCTTGGTTTGAATGTCACCCAAGTTTTTGCGTACCTCAGAGATTCGCTCACGCATCCGCCCCAACAGCTGTTGTTGACGCTTACGATTGCCACGACTGTAGAGATAGCCATGCAGCATCAGATAGATGTTAAACACTCCAAAAATCAGTAAAGGTAAGTATTTGATAAACCACTGCTGTTGATACAAAGGGGCAGTAAAGCTGTTGTAGGTCAGATCCAGCAGTGGAAAAAACGGGGTGCGCACATCACTGTAGGTCCAGGCGCCGAAGAAAATCGCCATCACCCACCACAAGCCTTGTCCGGTGAGGCCACCAAAACCTTCAAAGGTGCGCGGAGAATATTCGCGTTTCTTAGTGATGTTGTAGCCAAACTCACGATTGTATTGCGAAGTGCCACCAATATTGACGTCGCTGTAGCAGAAGTACACCCAATCGCCGACATCCAGATCGCCGAGGATCTCTTCGCTGAACTGCCAAGTAATTTTGCTGCCGTCTTCACTGAGCATGGCCACTTCACCACTGATGCCAGTATCGCGGTTGCGATCGGTGCGGGTGCTGGTGTGCGAGGTACTGTGGCTGTAACGGCTACCATAGTAGTGATCTGTGGTAGTGGTCGTGGAGGTTGTTACCGATACATCGGAAACGTCAGATTCCACAGCTTTACCGAGCACCTTGGCCATAAACCCTTTAATTTCGACTGTGCCATGCTGATTGGCACTCATCACATTCTTATGGGTGTAAGACGCTGCATATTCCAATCCGTATTGGCGCATTAATGCGGTTTCTTGCTCGACAATACTGCTGAGATTTTGCCGTTGCGATTGTTGATCGGCACCGCAGCTGACACAGTAATTAAAGGCCTGTGGAATACGGCATTTACAGCTAAAACAGATCACATCGCTGGACTGATTCGGCCGTTGTTGCAAGTGATAGCCCAAATCTTCACGGCTGATACTCAATAGCTGCTGCATGCATTGCTTCAGTACCGCAAAGCGATGTTGACCAGCTTCATACTTGGTCAGATTGCGCTTTCGTTCAATCAGATAACAAATAAGCGCCGCGATTGCGCCAGCGCCAATGGCATACTCCACTGGCGCGAGATTCAGCCAAAAATACGCTATCGAGCTGATGGTAATCCACAACCAAAACCAGAGCGAGGCGGTTTTACGCGCCGGTGGATCTAACTCGCGACCACGGATGGAGCGTTGCTGTGTGGGCAGGTGGTTGAGCACGCACAGCGCAGTATTGTTGTGTTTGACCACCTTGCGGGCATCACTGTCGGCAATGCGGTAATTGAGGCTGAAGCTGGTGGGATACAGTAGGGTTAGCACATCGCCTTTCTGGATCGAATTGAAAAATTCATCTTCCGCTTCAATCGAGGTGGTTTCGATATTGCCTTGTTCATCTTGCAGTTCTAACCACCAATAGCCGTAGATCAAGTTATTGTTATTGTTTACGAACTTGCGTTTGTAATAGAAGGTCGACACCACTTTGCCGCTCACCACGCGCGCGTCAGGATAAACACTACGCAGTTGCTGCATGGTCTCGGTGGACACCTGCTCAATGCCTTTTACTTTGAGTGAATCACTGGCAACGCTGTCGCCACAATGGCCACAAAACTTGTCGTTGCTGAAAATGGGTTGGTTGCAATGCTGCATGCTGGTCCTCAGCCCAATGGCGTTAAATTAATGGATAACTGCTGGTCGCCTGCTCGCACTGTGTGCCAGCGGCGGTAAGTTTCGTAGCCGGGTGCCGATATTTGGATATCGTAATTTCCGGGTGTTAGGTGCATGCCTTGGCTAAAACGCGGGCCAATATTCATGATGCGAATGGTGGGGTTGTCCACGTTCGCTTGAATCGTCAGGTTGGCTTGTTGCTTCATAAGTTGCTCAGCAGCGCGGCGCACGTCGCTGTCTTCCAGCAACTGGCGGGTGATATCCAGCTCGGCCAGCCGGTGCGCTACTGGCGCAAAGTTGCGATAGATATGGCTGTGCTGCTCAAACGCTAACCCGAGCGGATGTAGCAGTGGCTGCACATGCAAGGTCCAGCGCAGTGCATAGGCCATGACCGAATTACCTGATTGCTCAACCTTGCCGAGGAAGTAGTTCACTGGGCTGTCGGTTTGCTCGGTGTAGCGGTTATGTACCAACAGTGGCGGCAGGCTAATCAACAGCAGCAGTGGCAGGAATTTGAGTAACATCAATCCGCTGCGTTTGCCGCGGCTGGTGGTTTGAGCGCCTGCGTTTGCCGCATCAGCACCGTTGGCGTTATTGGCACTATTGGCCTCATTGGCAGATTCGGGCTGTTTTTTCGGCTCAGCGCTAAACAGTTGGCCTATTTTCAGTGGCAGTTTGATGATAGTCATACACAGCAAAAACAGGCTTAGCGACATTGAGATAGGCGGAATGATCACTGAACGCAGCGCTTGTTTACCGTGTTCCGCATATTTACCGCCATCGGCAAACTCGCGCTCAGCATCTTTTAACATCGCCAAATATTGTTGGGTGCGCTTTTCAATATTGGGTTCAAGCACATAGCGCTTAAAGTTGGCTTGGTTCCAATCGGCTTGAATATTGTCGACATAGAGATCGCCCATACGCTGGGCGATTTTAGCTTGCACTGCACTATGCAGTTGGAACTGTTGCCAGTTGAGGTTGATCGGCAGTGCTAAGCCGCGTTTTGCCATGGCGGATTGCCATTGTTTATCTGCATCTTGCTGCACTTTACTGGCCACGGCGCGATAAAAGCTCGGCCGATCGGCTATCTGCCAGTTGTTAGCCAGTTGCAGCCCTTTGCCACTCAGTTTTTGTCTCAGCAGCTGCTGAGTGTGCTCATGAATACGAAAATCAGTCAGCTCACTAATGCCAAACGGATAACCGGTTTGCTGTTCAAATTGCTGCTGAAACGCGGGCAAACTGAGGAACTTGTTACGATAAAACTCAGGGCTGTTAGTGTATTTGTAACGCTTGTCTTTAAAGCCGCCATCACCGCCGGTGGCCGCGCTTAACGCCTGCATGCCGGTGTAAAGTCCGCCAGTAAGTACGCCGCCCACGATCGAGGTGAGGATGTTTTCTGAGGTGCTAACATCTTCCACAATCAACCAATAGTCAGGCTCAATGTAGCCAAAGCCGGCTTTAGAAACTTCGGTTTTGTAGCGCGCATCAAGGCGGGTGATGCATTGCTCACGGCGTTCACGCTCAGAGGATTTATCGTAGCGTTCTCGGCACTTGGCGACTGCTTCAAAGTAGTCATAAATCTTCGGCCCATACTTTTGCGCGCGCCCCTCGGCCTTGGCAATCTGCGCTTTTTGCGCTTGCTGATACTGAGCCCAGCCGCTGTTAATCTCTTGTTCGACTTGCTGCCAGTAATCCTGCTCGCGTTTGGGAATATCCGCTAACGCTTGGTTGTAACGGTTGGAGCCTTCCGCATATTGCTGGTAATGGCCAGAAAGCTCTTGGTACAGCTGGCCATAGTCGGCATAGCTTTGGTCAAACTGATCATAAGCGCGCTTTTGTACAAAGTTGGCGATGATTTTTTCTTTGTAGCGCTCAAGGTTATCGGCCAAGTTGTGGTCGGCGTAGGTCATGCCGCCAAACAGCGCCAAAAAGGTCAGATTCTCTGACGATTTCATCTCCTTCGGGTCATAACTCAGGCCGGTGATTTCCACCGCATTGGCCGCCAACGCATCACGCAGCGCTGCACTCAAGGTGGCAAATTGGCGTTGTTCAGCTGTTGATGGCCGAACTAATAGCTTTTCAATCAGATACTTTTGCCCAAAGAATACTGTCGGCCAGGTGATCAGTGTGAGTAAGGTGAGGGTGGCAATACCGCGCAGTGCTGTGCGATAAAACAGCGCAGGTAGCAAGTCGGCTAACAGTAGGGTGACACCAATACCAGAGACTGTGCGGCCATAGATTTCTAAGTGTTCCAGTTGCTCTGGCTTGGGCGTGCCCAAGCCAACCAGCGACACTAATTGGGCGTTAAAAATTGCTTCCGGCACTAAATAGGCGGCGCTGAGGAGCACAAACAGGATGCGCCAATAACGGGGTTTCATTTTCATGGGGTCGTATTGTGGTTAGAAGAATCACTGGAAGATTTGCCACGCAGCTCAATTTGAATCGCTTCGGCAGGGGTGAGATCCACCTCGGTGCCGTGCTCGCGCGCGCCCGCTTTGGTATCTAAAAATACCGGCACATATTGGGTTTGTCCCGGCACATCCACCGGGCCTTTTTCAGGCTGGCCAAATGATTTCAAACTGCCATCAATTGCCGGATACAGATGTTGCGCAAAGTAAGTGTTCAGCTCATTAATGCGGCTTAAATCCAAATCTTGCGGCAACACAGCTATCTGTTTGGTCAGTGGTGTGGTGCCGCTGTAAGCACGCATCGGCGGTAGCGCATAGCGGCTGCAAAAGCCGTATTGGGTGTCATCGATGATGGCGAAATCTGGGCGAGCGTTGGCGGTCAGTTTAGCCAGTAAGTCAGCGTGATAAGCGTGGCTGTTCACCGTGTAAGTGGCAACAGGCATATTTTGGCTGCCTACCAGTCGCTTAATCTGTGTCGCAGTTGGCGCGTATTGGCGAATATCCATCACTAGGCCGAAGTTGCGCTTCAGCGAGCGTTTGAGCTGCTCTAATCCGCGGCGATTATCGTAACGTTTTTCGCGATAGTGGCGACTGCCAAAACCTTCGTAATCGGCCAACTCCTCTTTATTGCGCTCATAAATCGGGTCATTGGCGGCGCCGCGTTTCAGATCGGCAGAGACTTTCTTTAACGAGGCCAGTGCTGGACTTTGAATAAAAAACAGCTGTACTTCATCATTGATTTTTCGTACACGTTCTAGGCTGCTGAGCGACAAGCTGGAATAAAAGTAGTTACCGGCACCGAGGGTTTTAAACGCGAGATAATCGAGCATCTCAATAGCGTTATTGCCCGCACTGCCTTTAATTTCAATATTAAGCTGTTGGCCACGATGGGCGCTGGCGCGAAATACTTTTGCCAGCTCCACAAAAGTTGGCGGTACCGTTCCGACCAATTCACCGCTATTCAGGTCGCGCTCGCGCAGGTATCCCCACTCTTTTTTAAAATTAATGCTGGCGATTTTGCGGCGCTTGTTATCCACCGTGCCATCGGCGCGGCCAGTGTAAGCATCGTGATGCACCACCCACACATCATCGCCCGTCAGTCGCACATCAATTTCGACAATCGGAAATTGGTTATCCAGTGCATCAATCACCGCATTGGTGGAGTTCTCGTTATAGCGCACTGAGCCGCGATGGGCTTGTAGCGTCATCGCGCCGCACTGATGCGAGCTGAGATAGTTGATGTTACCTAAAGGGCTGCGCTGAAACCCGCGCGCGGCAAATGCTTGCTGCAATGCGGTCATTTCAGAATCAACTTTTAATGCTTCTGTAGGCTTTTGGGTGGATTGGCAGCCAGAGGTTAAAAATCCAGCAATAATGAGTACTAAAGATGCGTTAATAAAAGATGTTAATTGCACGGCGTAATAAATTTTTTATCGTTATCTTATTGATTAATTTCGATGTTATGTAGATGTTATTTAACAATCAATGTTTTTTGGTCGGTATTTACGTTTTTACTCTGTTATTGTGATTTTTGTGCGCTTATTCGCCAGTAAGTTGGCCAAAACGTTACTGGTATTGCTAACGCTTTCCCGTTAATCTGCGCTTTGGTTATGTGAGGGAACGATGGAATTTTGGCTGTGATGAATCGATTGCAAACACTGTTGTTGGCCTGTTGTCTGTGCGGGTTGAGTTGCGCCAGTTGGGCGCAAACGCCTGAGCCGCGGCCACTGCGGATTGTGGCTTTAGCCCCTCATGCGGTGGAGTTGCTGTATGCCATTGGCGCTGGCGATGAAATCGTTGCCGCCAGCGATTTCGCGGATTATCCCGCAGCCGCAAAGGCGATTCCGCGCATTGGTGGTTATCAAGGGATCCAGCTGGATCGCTTACTACAGTTGCAGCCAGATTTAGTGGTGGCGTGGCAAGGGGGCAACAGCCCAGAGGTGTTGGCGCGAATTAAGTCACTCGGCTTCAAACTCTATTTGAGCCATCCTGAGACCTTAGCCTCTGTGGCCGATGAGCTGGAAGCGCTCGGTGAACTCACGGGGCATACCGCTCAGGCTCAGCAACAAGCAGCGCAATATCGGCAGCAGTTAGCCGCGTTAGTGCAGCAGAATGCTGCTAAGCCCAAGGTTAAACTGTTTTATCAGCTGTGGTCGAATCCGTTGATGACGGTGGCGCAGGGTAGTTGGGTGCAACAGATCATCGATGTTTGCCACGGAGACAACGTATTTTACGATGCGGCGTCGCCCTATCCGCAAGTGAGCTTAGAAAACCTATTATTGCTGCAGCCGCAGTTAATCATTAGCGCCCAAGAAAAGGGCAATCCACAGAGTATCGATTGGCAGCATTGGCAGGGAATTCCTGCGGTAGCTCAGCAGCATCTGGTTGAAATTGATGCTGATATTTTGCAGCGCCAATCCCCTCGCGCCATTCAAGGCATTACCCAGATGTGCCACGCACTTGATAGCGTGCGCTCTGCCGATTAAGGCGTAAAACAGGCTTGCCAGTATGCCGCAGGTTTAGTGATGCAGATCACGGAAGTTGGTGGATTTGTCACTAGACTTAACCTTATAAGCCAGACAAAGGTGATGGGCGGAGGCGAAGATGGAGAGCAAATATCACGGCATTTCCATCGGTATTGAGCACAGTGGCAAGGATGATTTTTACCTCATCATCAAGGCCATTGGCACACTGACTCACCAAGACTACCAAATGATGGTGCCGGTCTTAGAAGCGGCGCTGGAGAAAGTGGTTCAGCCGCATATCTACTGCGTGGTTGACATTACTGAGCTGGATGGCTGGGAAGCGCGAGCAATGTGGGATGATCTCAAACTTGGGGTGCAACACGGGCGTGAATTTCGCAAAATTGCCGTGGTGGGGAACCGCGACTGGCAAGCGTGGATGACCAAGGTGGCGGATTGGTTTACCCCCACTGAGATGGAATATTTCAATCAACGGCATGAGGCTGTTGCTTGGCTGCGACAACACTCGTCGTAGCGCCTTGCAGAGAGGTTTTTCAGAGGAAAAGCCGGCTCTGTGCCGCTTGATACTCTCGAACCAATGTCGGTTCGATTAGGAGGTCAAAATGCGTGATAAAGACATTCTGTGGCCCACAGACTTTTCTGAAACAGCGTCCCATGCGTTGGCGTACGCGGTAGAAATGGCCAACTTCTATAAAGTGGGTTTGCGTATTCTGCATGTGGTCGATCAGCCAATTGCCGATGCCAGTTATCAGTTGCTGATTGTGACACCAGAAGAGTTGGCCCAAAGCATGGAAAAAGCGGCGGCTGAAAGCATGCACCGGCTATTGGCGCAGCTGAACACTGAGTTGCGGGTAGAAACCGTGATCCGTCGTGGTGATCCTGTCGAAGTGATTGTTGATGAAGCGGAAACCGCCGATATCGGCATGATCGTTTTGGCAAGCCACGGACGTTCAGGCTTCGCGCATTTCCTCAATACCAATGTGTCTGAGGAAATTGCGAATCGTGCGAAATGCCCTGTGCTGGTAGTGAAGTAGCTTATAGGCGCATAACTCCGTGAGAAACGTGCTGGTTTCTCACGGCCTGCTTGGTGGTGTTTGTTACTGTAATCAGTGACATAGGATGCTTGTGAGCTATTTTTGTGTTTTGCGCGATTTACATTGTCACTGTGGGTAAACTCAAGTAATTTGTAGCGACTAACACTTAATCAGTTGTGTGCCTTTGTACATAACAGGAACGGCGAGCGAACATGTGGCAAGCAGAGCAAGTAACCAAGCAACAAATCGCATTTCTTCGCAAACTCTACTTGGCTCATCTGATTGATGATGGGCAACACAACCTGTTATCGCTGCAAAAATTGACCGGTATGCCACGCCGCACAGTACAAGATGCCCTGGCCGCGTGCAGTGACATCGGCATTCAAATCGCATTTGTGCAAGATGGGGTGCGCAATAACAGTGGCTACTACCACATTCAAACGTGGGGCCCTATCAACAGTGCTTGGGTGGGAACCCATTTAAGCCAGATTGAACTGCTACTGCAGATCCCCGCGGCGCCGAGCAGTTAACCACAGAAGCAGTTAACCGCAGTTTGCACATTACGCTCGTTCATCCCACTTGTGTGTTACGCCAGCAGATACAGCCCAAACCCAATCCAGCTTAACAACAATAATCCCCACGGCAATCCACGTAACCAGCTTGGTGCTGGGGCAAAGTCGTCCAAGGCTTCATCATCCACGTCAAGTGCAACCGCCGCGGCATTCGCACGCTTCTTTTGCAGTTTATTGCGTTCGCGGGCTTTGGCTTTCTGCTGCTTTTTAAATTCAGCAATCCCTTTTTCAATCCCTTGAGCAATCAGCTTGGTCTGCTCTTTGGTTTGCCATGGCTTTTGGGTTGCTTTGGCAATATTTATGGCGGCTTGTTGGGTTTCGGCAGAAATCACAGGTTTATTCGACATCAGCGGCTAACTCAGTGGATGGAACGGTGTAGGTTTATTGTGCCAGTTTACCTAAAAATTCGCCTTAGCTGGCTGGATTTCGTTGATTATTGCCATCACAATCAAGCATCTGAGCCGTATTAGGAAGGATTACCTTTGATAACATCAGCGCCTGCAACCACCAAAGTACTGCCGTGGATTTTGAGTTTTCTTCGCCCCTATCGTTGGCGTGTGGTGGGCGCGTTGGTGTTTTTGCTGGTGGGGTCATTGGCTTGGTTATCGCTTGGCCAAGGAGTACGGATGATTGTTGATGAAGGCTTTCTGGCGGACAACGCCGACCGCTTGAATCAAATTCTGCTGCTCATTTTAGTGCTGACCAGCATCAGCGCTAGCGCCGTTTTCTGCCGTTTTTACCTGATGACCTGGCTAGGGGAGAAGGTAAGTAACGATATTCGGCAACTGGTGTATCGCCAGTTGCTTGGCCAAAGCCGCGACTTTTTTGCCAAGTTGCGTACCGGCGAAGTGATTTCCCGTTTCACCGCGGATTCGACCTTGCTGCAGAGCGTGGTCGGTTCCAGTTTGTCGATGGCGTTACGCTCTGGCGTTACCATCATTGGCGGCATGTTGATGATGGCGATTACCAGTTGGAAGTTAACCTTGTTGGTGCTGTTGGCGGTGCCGATGGTGTTGGTGCCTGTGGGGGTGTTGGGGCGCAAAGTGCGTCAATTAGCCCGCACCAGCCAAGACAAAGTCGGCGCGTTAGGCGCCTATGTTGATGAAACCCTGCACGAAATTCACACGGTGCAATCCTACGGCCATGAGGCGGAAGATAAACGTAATTTTGATGGTCTGCTAGCGGAGGTACTCGCTGCCGCCAGTGGTCGCATTAAATATCGTGCGCTGCTGATTTCAGGGGTGATGTTACTCAGCATCGGCGCGATTATCGGCGTCACTTGGGTTGGCGCGCACGACGTGATGGCGGGGCGCATCTCGGCAGGGCAACTCTCAGCCTTTATGTTTTATGCGGTGATGGTGGCCGGCGCGGCAGCGACCATCAGTGAAGTGATTGGCGACATTCAGCGCGCAGTGGGTGCTACCGAACGCTTGATGGAACTGGCGTTAACTCCGGTGACGATTGTTGAGCCCTCGGTGCCGTTATCTTTACCCTCCAAGGTGCAAGGCAAGTTGCAGCTTGCAGGGGTTAACTTTGCCTACCACACGGCTGAGCCGGTATTGCAACAACTTAATATCAGCATTAATCCCGGTGAACGGGTGGCGTTAGTGGGCCCAAGTGGTGCCGGTAAAAGTACCCTGTTTCAGTTGCTGCAACGCTTCTACTCGCCAACGGCAGGCACCATCTGTTTAGATGGCGTCGATATCAGTCAATTGACACTCGCTGAGTTGCGGGCGCAGTTTGCCTTGGTACCGCAAGAGTCGGTGATATTTGCCGGCTCAGTGCTGGAAAACGTGCGTTATGGTCGCCCTGAAGCCAGTGAGCAAGAGGTGATAGAGGCCTGTAAGGCTGCTTATGCAGATGAGTTTATTCAAGAGCTGGCCGATGGTTATCAAACCTACTTGGGTGAACGCGGCGTGCGTTTATCCGGTGGACAAAAGCAACGGATCTCCATTGCACGAGCCATTTTAGCGGATAGGCCGGTGTTATTGCTCGATGAAGCCACCAGTGCTTTGGATGCCGTCAGCGAAGTGAAAGTGAAACAGGCGCTCGATCGTTTGATGGTAGGGCGCACTACCTTGGTCATTGCCCACCGCTTGGCGACGGTACTGAATGCCGACCGTATTTTAGTGCTTGATAAAGGCCAATTGGTGGCCAGCGGTACCCATGCGGCGCTATTAGAAAGCAGCGAGCTTTACCGCAAATTTGCCTCGTTGCAGTTGGTCAATGAAGCCAGCTTAGCGGACAACTTAGTAAAATAACCAAGTCATCGGGTGAGTTATTTACTCTTTTGCGTATAGACTATGCGGCTGGTTCAAAAATATTACTGAAGCTGCTGTAGAAGTTGAGCGATAAATGTTTCTAACTGATTATTTTAATAAACAAAATAACAATATTACTATCACCCGCAAACAGGCGAGCGACTTTGCTAAAAAGATCGCGGGTGACGTAAATCCGATTCATGATGAAGATGCCAAGCGTTTTTGTGTGCCCGGCGATCTGCTGTTTTCGCTGGTACTCAATCAATATGGCCTCAGCCAACAGATGCAGTTTCGTTTTGAAGGCATGGTCGGCGATGCCGTACCGCTGCATTTTCGTGAAGCCAGTGAAACCCTGATCCGCGTTGAAGATGAAAATGGCAAAGCCTATCTGCAAGCTGAGCGTAGCGGTGATACCCGTTATTGCGAAAAGCAGATTGCCTCGTTCATCCGCAGTTATGTGGCGTTCTCTGGACTGAACTTTACTCACGCCATAGTGCCACTGATGCAAGAACATCAACTGATGATCAACCCATCACGCCCGCTAGTGATCTATGAAAGCATGGGCTTTGAACTGTCGACCCTCGACTTTGAAGAGGTGGAGCTGCAGTTGGTCAATAAGGTGATGGAAGTTGACGGTAAACGTGGCGATGTCACGCTAACCTTCAAGTTGATGAGCGGTGATACCCAAGTGGGCACCGGTTGTAAAACCTTGGTGATGAGTGGCTTGCGCCCGATTGATCCTCAAGCCATTGATGAGATGATTGCCGAATACAGCCAGCGCGCTGCCAATATTGGTTAAGTTGTTTTGCTGGTGCAGCGCCCGCTGTACCAGCACCCTTGTGTTGTTCTATCACGTCCCTTGTAACTATTCGCATAGCAAGTCTATCTTTACCTTTGGCAACCCATTTAGCGGTTGGCGAGTCAGCGCCATCTTCCTATACTTTGCACTATTCCATCAGCCGTATTAATGGCTGTTTTTATTCATCATCAAAGGGTTAGCTCATGGCACAATCAATCTACGATGTGCAAGTCACCGACATTCAGGGCAAGCAACAAACCATGGCGCAGTATCAAGGCAAGGTGCTGCTGATTGTCAACACCGCCAGCAAGTGCGGTTTTACGCCGCAGTATCAAGAGTTAGAAACCTTGTATAACGCATTACAGCCAAAGGGATTGGAGATCCTCGGCTTTCCTTGTAACCAGTTTGGTCATCAAGAGCCGGGTAGCGACAGCGATATCAGCCAGTTTTGCCAACTGAATTACGGCGTGAGCTTTCCGATGTTTGCCAAGATTGACGTCAACGGCGCCAATACCCATCCGCTGTATCAGCTGTTGAAACGTGAAGCCAAAGGCTTGTTGGGTTCGCAAGGGATTAAATGGAACTTCACCAAATTTTTGGTCGATAAAGAGGGACACGTCATCGAACGTTATGCCCCGACGACAAAGCCGCTTCAACTGAAGCAGACCATTGAGCAACTGTTGTAAGCGCAATTTTAGCTGCGCTAACGCTGAGTTCATTCCAATGACGTCAGCGCACTTACATCGGGGATGGGCAGTGATTGAAAGCCGGGTTTCGCAAACAGGTAACCTTGCATTAGATCCACGCCAGCGGCTTGCAGCCATTTAGCTTCGGCGGCGGTTTCAATCCCTTCGGCGAGCACTGTGATGTTGAGTTCATGCAGCATGGCAATGCAGTGGCGCACAATGCTTTGGCGCGCTTTATCGCGATCAATATTGCTGATCAGCGCCATATCTAACTTGATGATATCGGTTTGAAACTCAGCCAGCAGGTTGAGGCCAGAATAACCTGCACCAAAGTCGTCAATCGCGGTGCGAAAACCGAGTTCGTTGTAGCAGCTAATAATCTCTTTGACATGGTTGGAGTCGCTGATGCGTTCGCCTTCGGTAAACTCAAACATGATGTTAGTGGCAGGAAAATTAAAGCGTTCGGCAGCCTTGAGGGTGGTGGCGATACAGCGCTCTGCTTGGTATACCGCATTGGGCATAAAGTTGATGCTTAACATGCTGTCTAAGCCCAATTTACTGGCCCATTCGATCGCGGTAACGCGGCAGGTTTGGTCAAAGCGATACAGATTATCTTGGTCAACTTGCGCCAATACTTGCCCTGCGCCTTCGCCATTTTGGCCGCGCACTAACGCCTCATACCCAAACACTTGCAACGTGTTAGCATCCACAATCGGTTGGAATGCCATGCTGATCTCAAAGGCTAATTCCTTGGTTTCACGGCACAGTTGGCAAGCGGTTTTGGTGGCGGTCATTACTTCTCCCTGAAGATATTGGCGTCAGCTGCTACGGCGAATGACATAAGGATTGTTGCACTGAGCGCTCGCTTAATCACACTCAATAGGCAAGCTTAACTATAAACAATCCGGCGTGATTTCGCTTTATGTCGCAGAGTTGATTGATGGTATACAGCAAGCACGGCCATTTTAAGCGGCAAGCAGCATAACAAGAATGGGGTAATTTTGCTGTTCATTGTTTAGCTATGCAGTCGAACCATTTAAATATTGTTATCAAATAGGAGTTTTGATTGAATATTCATCAGTAAACCTAACTCGAATGTGACTGCTGCTTGCGAAAGATTGCTATTTTTCGCGCACTGCCATAGGGTTGAATCTCTTCACGTTGTATGGAACGCAAAATGAATTATAAGAAAGATTTCCTCAGAGGATCATTATTGGCGTTAGCAGTCGCTGCGCCGTTTATGTCGCAAGTCAGTTACGCCGCATCGCTCCCCGCTGTCGAAGCTAAAAATGGCATGGTTGTGTCATCGCAACGCTTTGCATCGGAAGCCGGGGTCGAAATCCTCAAAATGGGCGGTAACGCCATTGATGCTGCGGTTGCCACTGGTTATGCCCAAGCGGTGGTGAACTCCTGCTGCGGTAACATCGGCGGCGGTGGCTTTATGACGCTGCATCTGGCCGATGGCTCAGACCACTTTATCGATTTTCGTGAAATGGCACCAGCAGCTGCCAGCGCCAGCATGTACCAAGACAAAGATGGCAACCTCATTCCGCATGCCAGTACCCTCGGCTGGAGCTCTGTCGGTGTACCGGGCACTGTGCGTGGGTTTGAATTGGCGCTACAAAAATATGGCTCAGGCAAGTTAACCCGCGCGCAAATCATGGCGCCAGCCATCAAACTCGCCCGCGAAGGCTTTATTCTGACGCGTGGCGACACTGACGTTATCGACTCTAGCCTCAGCAAAATGCGTGGCGATCAACAAGCCTCAAAAATCTTTTTACGCGCCGATGGCAGCCCACTCGAACCGGGTGATCGTCTCACCCAAACCGCGCTGGCTGACACGCTGGAAATGATCGCTAAAGGTGGCCCAGATGCTTTCTACAAGGGCGATATTCCAAAAGCGATTGAAAAAGCCTCGAAAGCTAACGGCGGTTATTTAACTGCGAAAGATTTTGAAAATTACGTCGCTAAAGAGCGTACTCCAGTGCGTTGTTCTTACCGTGGTTATGACTTTATCTCGGCACCACCGCCAAGTTCAGGCGGCACCACCATGTGCCAAATCCTTAATATTCTCGAAGGCTATGATCTGAAATCGATGGGCTATGGCTCAGCGGATGCAATTCACTACACCGCCGAAGCGATGCGTCACGCCTTTGTTGACCGCAACAACCTGTTGGGCGACCCCGATTTTATCAACGTGCCGATGGATAAGCTGCTCAGCAAATCATACGCTGCTGAAATTCGCAGCAAAATCGACCCAGTCAACGCCACCCCGTCAAGCGAGTTGGGCGCCGGTGTGCCACCGCACGAAAAGCCACAAACCACCCACTACTCAGTGCTGGATAAAGCGGGCAATGCGGTATCAACCACCTACACCATCAACGGCCGTTTTGGCGCTGGGGTGATGGCGCCGGGTTATGGTTTCTGGATGAACGACGAAATGGATGACTTCACCTCCAAAGTGGGTGAGAAAAACATGTTCGGTTTGGTACAAGGCAAAGCCAACGCCATTGCGCCGGGCAAACGTCCGCTATCATCTATGTCGCCAACGATTATCACCAAAGACGGCAAAACCTTTATGGTGGTCGGTTCGCCAGGCGGTTCTTTGATTATCACCATCACCCTCAACACTGTGATGAACGTGATCGACTACGGCATGACTTTGCAAGAAGCAGTAAACGCGCCACGTATTCACCAACAATGGTTGCCGGATGTGGTGTTGTACGAAAAACGCGGTATCTCGCCTGACACGCTGAAGATCTTGAAAGATCGCGGCTACAACATGGTTGAAAAAGGCCAATGGGGTGCGGCGGAAGCGATTATGATCGGCTTGCCAAGCGTAGTGAGTAAGGATGAAAAATCCAACGTCAGCGATGCTTCTGTCTCTGGCAAAGTGCGCGAAGGCTTTATCTACGGTGCCAACGACGCACGGCGTCCACAAGGGGCGGCGGTAGGTTACTAAGCCTCGCTTCTTCAACGGATGTAATGCAAGAACCCAACTTCGGTTGGGTTCTTTGTTTTTGGCTTGGCGAGGTAGGAACCACTGAACATAGCGCCTTAACCTCGCATTGCGGCGTGAAATCTGAGAGCTAGTTTGCATTTGACGAAAATAGCTAATCACCCCAACTCACAGAGTCAAAATTAATCGTTAACCGCATTCGTATGACTATTGTTTGACTAATCTTTGCCCCCTAGAATCTCGCCGCTTTACCTATTCTGCGTCGACAGCGCAACCACCGACTGAACACAACCGGAGATTCACTGTGAGCGAAAAACTAGCAAACCCTGCACCGCTTGGCCTAATGGGCTTTGGCATGACAACCGTGTTACTCAACCTGCACAACGCAGGATTTTTTACCCTCAATGCAATGATTCTGGCGATGGGGCTGGCCTATGGTGGCTGTGCACAAATCATTGCCGGCATATTGGAATATCGTAAAGGCAACACCTTTGGCGTGACTGCATTTACCTCATATGGCTTCTTTTGGATAAGCCTTGTGGCTCTGCTGCTGATGCCTAAATGGGGTTGGGGCAGCGCAGCCGATGCATTCTCTATGGGGTGCTATTTGCTGATGTGGGGCATCTTTACTCTGTTTATGTTTGTCGGCACGCTCAATGGTCCGAAGGCGCTGCAAGTAGTATTTGGGTCGCTGGTGGTGTTGTTCTTCATGTTGGCGATTAAAGACTTTACCGGCAATGAAGCACTCGGTGTGCTTGCGGGATTTGAGGGGATTTTCTGCGGCGCGAGTGCCATCTATCTTGCTATGGCCGAAGTATTGAACGAGAAATATGGCAAAGTGATTTTACCGATTGGTGAACCTCAGCAGGCAACCGCAATCGCCAAAGATGCAGCGCCACAGCTGGCTTAAGAGCGGTTTATTACGCCGATACTGAGCAGCACCTTTTACGCAGATGCATTCCCTGAAGCACACGGACGTGCTTAACTTTTGCGATTAGCCCTACGCCGCACAGCACCGCCGCACAGCAGCGCTGCAAGCAACAGCGTTCGCGGCATTTGTCGCTGGTTTTATCTCAGCTCATTAGTCTTCATCGGCGCATGCCAATTTCATCCCTTCAATGGCAGCGTGCGTTGCAGCTAACATGTGCCATAGCGGCATTACTGCCGTTGCCCTCGACATGCTGTGAATTCAAAAATTAGGGTATACTGCCCGCGCAATTTGTTGTTAGAAGCCCGCGACTAAGGGTTTCTATTTGATTGAGCTAGGGTTGAGTTACTAGATGCACACACTTGAACAACTGCGCGCTGGCGCGCTGCAGGGCATTTCGCGGCTGACACTTCGTTGCGGTCTTACCGAGTTTCCACAAGAGATTTTTTCGTTAGCTGATTCGCTGGAAATCCTCGACCTTAGCGGCAACCAACTGTCATCTTTGCCTGATGATTTGCCGAGGCTCAGCAAGCTGAAAGTGATTTTCTGCTCCGAGAATAACTTCACCGAGTTGCCTGAAGTGTTGGGGCGCTGTGAATCGCTGAGCATGGTGGGGTTTAAATCGAATCAGATTACCCAAGTGGCGCCAGCATCGTTACCACCACAGTTACGTTGGCTGATTTTGACCGATAACTGTGTGCAGCAACTACCTGATAATTTAGGGGATTGCCCGCAGTTGCAGAAGCTGATGTTAGCGGGCAACCAGTTAACACATTTGCCGGATTCGTTAGCGCATTGCCACAAGCTGGAACTGATCCGCTTGGCTGCCAATCAACTTAACTCGCTGCCACAATGGCTGTTCTCGCTGCCGCGGCTGACATGGTTAGCCTATGCTGGCAATCCGTTCACCGCACAGTTAGAAGCCGAGGCGCTGAACGTGTCGCTGCCTGCGATCAACTGGCAGCAATTGGCCGTTAATGAGCTATTAGGTGAGGGCGCTTCTGGATTGATTTATCGCGCAGACTTATCGCGTGCTGAAACCACGACGCCAGTCGCAGTGAAGTTATTCAAAGGCGCGATGACCAGCGATGGCTTGCCGCAGTGTGAAATGGCATCCACCATCAAAGCGGGGCAACATCCGGCGCTTACCCAAACCCTTGGGCGGCTGACCGAGCATCCCGACGCGACCGACGGTTTGGTAATGCAGCTGATCCCCAGCGACTTTAGCAACTTGGCCGGGCCACCGAGTTTGGCTTCTTGCACCCGTGATGTGTATGCGTCTGATAGGTGTTTTACGCCCGCGGTGATATTTAATATCGCTAGTGCGATTGCCAGCGCCGCAGCGCATCTGCATCAGCAGGGCATGATGCACGGCGATCTGTATGGCCATAATATTCTCACGACTGAGACTGGTGATGCATTGCTGAGTGATTACGGCGCGGCTTCGTTTTACGACACGGCAAATGCCGAACTTGCCGCGCGGTTGGCGCGTTTGGAAGTCAGAGCCTTTGGTTGTTTGCTCGAAGAGCTGGTCGACCGTTGTTATGGTTTGACGGCTGATGCTCATCAGCAGTTGAGTGCATTAGTGGCAGCCTGTTTGGGTGCGGAATTGATGGCACGACCGACCTTTGAAGAGGTTTGTGAGCGCCTCATTGAACTGCAATCGCAGCAAGCCATCGCCGCCTGATGGACGTTGGCTCGCCGCGCGGTTGTTTAATTGTCTCTAAACAGAGTTATGTGCAGAGACAATTGTATTGGCCATTCCAATGAGGCTATAAGTCGTCTAGTGAAGTAGTGGCTATTCACCGCCCCCTACGCAGCGCCAAGGGCGATTGCAGTTGTTCGGCAACTCCGTTGGTTAGTCATTGCTATTCAGCTTTTATTTTTAGCCGCCATTTTTGATAAAAAGTGTTACATAACAACGGCTATTCGATAGTTTCTATTCTTCTTATACTGACGCTAAATACTAAAAAGAATATGGAATTCTGCTATGCCTCATGCTTTCCCTGCTCACCATTTCTCGCTGCGTCGTTTTGCTGGTATGACCGCTGTTGCGATGGGTTGCGCGCTCAGTGCTGCTATTAGTCCAGTTTCAGCGGCTGAAATCAGTCACGACCCTGCCATGGCTAAGGTGATCACCGCCCAGCATGACGAGATGATTGGCCGCCTACGTGATTGGATTGCCCTGCCGACGATTGCCGCAGAAGGGCTCAACATTCAAGAAGGGGCGCAGATGATGGCCTCGGTGCTGCAAGATGCGGGCTTTCAGCGCACTAAAATCGTGCCAACCAGCGGTTCGCCCTCAGTATTTGGTTACCTAGATGCCGGCGCGGCGCGAACCATTTCGGTGTACTTCATGTATGACGTTAAACAGTACGAGGCCGAAAAGTGGACTAAGCCACCGTTAGCAGGGGAATTGGTGAGCCGTGACGGCTTGGGTGATGTCATGCTGGCGCGCGGTGCCATCAATACCAAAGGGCCACAGATGGCATTTCTTGCCGCCTTGCACGCCTATAAAAAGGCCAACAAATTGCCACCGGTCAATATCGCCCTGATTGCGGAAGGTGAAGAGGAGGTGGGCTCCGCCCATCTTGCCGAAGCGCTGGCCGATGCCGAGGTAAAACGCTATCTCGAGCAAAGCATTGGCATGTTCTATTGCTCAGCAGCACAGTCGCTGGACGGTTTTGTGTCTGTCGACCTTGGCTCAAAAGGCATGATTGAAGTCGAGCTAACGGCCAACGGCGCAAATGGCATTGGCCCTGCGCACGACATCCATTCAGGTTATGCTGCCGTGGCCGACAGCCCTGTATGGCATCTGGTGAAGGCGTTGTCATCGATGACCAATGAAGATGGCACCAAAGTGACCATTGATGGCTGGTACGACAATGTGCGTCAGCCAAGCGCCCGTGAACAGCAGTTGATCGACTTACGTACCCAAGAGTTGGACGAGCAGTTGATGAAGCAGGATTTTGGCATTCAGCGCTGGATTGCCGGCGTGGATTACCGTACCGCACTGGATCGCATGGCCAATGCGCCAACGGCCAACATTGAGGGGATTTTCGGCGGTTATACTGGCGAAGGTGGCAAAACGATTTTGCCTTCTGCGGCAACGGCCAAAATGGACTTCCGCCTTGTGCCGGATCAAACCGCCGATGAAGCGAAAACCAAGCTCAAGGCGCACCTGAAAGCACATGGCTTTGGCGATATTGAGGTAAAGGTTAGCGGTGGCCTCGACCCAAGTCAGACCGCAGAAGATGCTGCACTCACCCAAGCCTTGTTGGCACAGTTAAATGCTCGCGGTATTCCTTATTCGCTTGACCCACGTAATCCCACCTCGGGGCCAACGTATCTGTTCACCGATAAGCTGTTTTCGCTGCCGTTTGTCAGTGTCGGATTGGGCTTAGGTGGTCGCTATCATGTGCCAGATGAGTTCTATTTGATTAACTCGACCAATCCTAAAGTGGCTGGGTTTGATGAGGTAACAGGGTTTTATGTCGATCTTTTGGAGGATGTTGCTAAAAGGGCGTTATGAGGGGAAATGGCGGTGCCATTTCAAGCTGCGCTTGGCTTATATGGCTTGCAGCCATTGCAAACTTCGTTTGCGAAAGATTGATGGCTTCGCCATACCAAGCTGCGCTTGGCAAGATTTATCACTGCGTGATTGCAAACTTCGTTTGCGAAAGTCGTGGAACTGCTCGTTCCACACCAGAGGATAAGGGGGCTGGACAGCCTCGCCCCCTTATCAATCCCCCAGCTGCCCCACGTCGCAAAACGCTCCGGCGCTTCTGGTTTGTCATCTGCGCAAATCGCTCTGATTCGGAATCCATTCCTCACCATCGCTTCTCGTCGTCCTTGACTCGATTGCTTGATGCCTGCCCAACGCACCTGCGCTGCGCCGAAGGGGAATCATGCTGCTTGAAAGTTGTTACTTTCATGATTGTTGAACGTTGCTTGATAGCACATTGCTATAAATCGCCTGCAGCGGGCTCATGCACTGGCGATCCAGTGGCACGCGGTGAACTCGTCCCTGAGCGCTCTACGCCAGCATCCATGCTGGCGAAGGCCACTGGTCCGCCCGTGCTGGGAATTCACGGAGTTATCCTGTGAATCTCAGTGTGTTTTCTGGGTTTGTTGAAAAGCGAAAACCTCGATTGTTTGATGCCTGCCCAACGCACCTACGCTGCGCCGAAGGGGAATTGGTGTTGCCTGATACGCTACCTGTGAACGCTGACCCGTTCGAGATTGATTCGAACAAGGCTACCTTACTCTGTTATCTAGACCAAAATATGCTCATTTTTCTATTGTGTTCAGTGGTATATGCGCATAAGTTGAGTGATGAGGAACAGTGAAATGCGGATTTAAGTCGTGATTAATTCCGACATCATGTCGTTTAATATACTGTGATGTGCTGTCAAACTTTTAACCTATGGTTTCTTAATAATATAAATGAAAAAATGTATTAATGAATATTACTGTGAGCTAGATAAACCTGTAGAAATTCAGTTTCAGCTAAATGGTTTTTCCGTTCAATTCCTTACTGAATTTGACGGTGTGGATGATTCTGCGGACTATGGTTATTTAAAAATTTCCGTTGAATCTACTTTGAGGGAGTATGAATCAATAATTGATTCTGAAATATTTTCAAGATCTAAGTATCTTGTTGCTTTAGGAATTGCATCATTCGTGATAGATGAGCCTTTGGACGTATTTGGTTCTACCTCTAAAAGTTATGTTTCTGAAGGCAATATTGAAAGTGTAGAGCCTAGGTTTATTCTTGATGGAGTGGATAATACTCAATACCTTATAGAAATAATTGAAAAGCTTACCGCAATGAAAAAACACGAAAGTGACCTGTTTTTTTCTTTGCTAGATAGGTGGAGAAAAGCAAGGTTTATGGAAAAGAATTCCGAGACGAGCTTTATATACACTGATGAAGCTACTTTAGCTTATTTTCATGTGCTTGAACTGTTGGGGGATCTTTATTCAAAAGAACTAAAAGCAAAATCTGATGTTATGATAAGTACTTTTGTTTCTGCTTACAATGAAGAAGTTTTATCTTTATCAGGGCAATCCCTAGAAGGCGAAAATAGCTCAAAGACTAAGTTACTTTCAAGCTTGTTATCTAAAGACTTATCTGTCACTGGAAAGATACTTTATCTTCTCAAAAAATATGATCTTTATAGTAACCAAACAGCATTTTGGATAAAAAATTTGGTCGAAGCTAGAAATAGTGTAGCCCACGGAAGACGAGTTTTTTACGATAAATCCATATTTCCAGTTCAACCATTTTTTCCTCTTGTTACCGATACAATTTATCCGTTGCAGTTTATTCGAGTTTTAACTGCTAATGTTATTTCAAAGCATTTAGGAGTTCACTTATATTCAAATGAGTGGAATGTTGTCGAAACATTTCTTATTGAAGATGTCTATAAAACAAAAGAATACTTATCTTTAGGTCATTTTAAACCACTAGATGAAATAGATGATGTAGAGGAAAATATCGTAAATGGTGGTATATCTTTATTCGTGTTAAGTAAAAAGATTTCTGCTAATCAATGTGTTGATTTTTACAGATTTTACTTAACTAATGAGAGCGAGAATCAAGATTTTTTATATTCTAATATTTACTCAATAATTATCTTGTTTGAATCTGTAGCAGAAAGTGATTTGTCAGATATGTTAAAGCAAGCAATATTAAATACATATACTCTTGAATGTAATGTTGATTTTAAGTTCAGAGATACGATGTATTCTCTTGAATTTCATGGCTTTGAAACCCCAAAACTGGAAGCTTTAATTAAAAGTGGTGTTATTCGATAGCACATAAGAAGTTACTTAAAAAGAAGTAAAATGTTTGACTGGTACTCCTTCGTCGCTAATTTTAGAAAAGCTTTTATGTGCCTCTTAGTAAGGAGTTAATTGGGAGGCAACAGCCAACGGTTTAAAATTGGTTAACGCAGCCTTTTCAAGCAACCTATTTGAACGCCTGGCTTAGCTAAAACAGCTCTGATATGGCAGGTGTACGCCGTGAATTCCCAGCACATGCGGACTTGTGGCCGTCGCCAGCATGGATGCTGGCGTCGAGCTTCCATGGATGGATTCACAGCGTGCCACAAGGATGCGTGTGCATAAGCCCGCTGCAGGCGATTAACCACAGCCAAGCTGCAAAGCGATGATGAAGTTTTCATATAAACACCAGCGGCGCCAGCAACTCCCGTTGCCAACAGGCAACAAAAAAGCCCGCGTTGCGGGCTTTTTTCATAGAACACCAACGAAAGGTAAGATTACTTACCTTCGTTATAACGTTCCGCACTAGTCAGAATCTCAGCACGAGCAGCTGCGGCATCTTCCCAACCGTCAACTTTAACCCACTTGCCTTCTTCCAGATCTTTGTAGTGTTCAAAGAACTGTTTGATCTGTGCTTTCAGCAGTGCTGGCAGATCGTTCACATCTTGAATGTGCTTGTATTCTTTAGAAATCTTGTCGTGTGGTACGGCAACGATTTTCGCGTCTTCACCTGACTCGTCGGTCATTTTCAGTACGCCAACTGGACGACAGCGGATAACGCTACCTGGTTGCAGTGGGTATTGAGTAGGTACCAATACGTCAACTGGGTCACCGTCCAAGCTCAGCGTTTGGTTCACGTAACCGTAGTTACATGGGTAGAACATAGGAGCAGTCATCATACGGTCAACAAACAAAGCGCCTGTGTCTTTGTCTACTTCATATTTGATCGGATCGTGGTTTTGAGGGATCTCGATAATAACGTAGATATCATCTGGCAGAGATTTGCCCGCAGGCACAGCATTTAAGCTCATGTAAGTATCCTTTCACTTAACAGTGGAATCTTGGCCGAATAGACGGCGCGAATATCAATGTGGCGGCTATTATAGCGCGAAAGCGAGGCTTGCCAATGCTGACAAGCCTACGCCTTAGTATTAGTTACTTGTGGTATTGCAAACAGGTGGCAACTTCATTGGCCGAACCGAGGATCACGGCCACGCGTTGGTGAATCGCTTCAGGCTCAATATCCAGAATGGTTTGGTAACCAGTGCTGGCGCTGCCGCCCGCTTGTTCTACCAACATGGCCATTGGGTTCGCTTCGTACATCAAGCGTAACTTGTATGGCTTGTTCGGGTTTTTGCAATCAGTTGGGTAAGTGAAGATACCGCCGCGACACAGTACGCGGTGTACGTCACCCACCATGGCAGCAATCCAACGCATGTTGAATGATTTACCGCGTGGGCCGGTTTTGCCTTGCAACAGCTCGTCGATATAGCGTTGCATTGGTGCTTCCCAAAAACGTTGGTTAGACATGTTGATGGCAAACTCGGCGGTGTCGGCAGGAATGGTCACCGCATCTTGGGTCAGCACAAACTCGTTGCGATCGTTATCCAAGGTAAACAGCTGGGTGCCTTTGCCTGTGGTCAGTGCCAGCATGGTAGCCGCACCGTAGAGCACATAACCGGCAGCCACTTGCTTACGACCTGATTGTAAAAAGCTTTGTTCGCTGATCTCACCTGCTGGCGCTGGCAATACTGAGAAAATCGTTCCCACCAGTGAGTTGATGTCGATGTTAGATGAACCATCGAGCGGGTCAAAACACACCAGAAAATCGCCGCTATCACCGCAAATTACCGGCTCATCTTCCTCTTCTGAGGCCAGTGCGCGCACATTGCCTGCGGCGGCAAGGGCATCTTTGAGCATGTCGTTAGTAATTACGTCGAGTTTCTTTTGGGTTTCACCTTGCACGTTTTCGTGGTCGGTGGTGCCCAAAACACCTGCCAGCGCGCCACGGCGTACCGCTTGGCTGATGCTAATCGAGGTGTTAGCGAGGGTATTGATCAGTTGGGTGAGCGAATCCGGAACGGCTTTTTCCGCCAGAGCTTGAGCCAGCGTTTGCATACTATTTCCTTGTTTCCATCAGGGACAAATCTCAATGGGTGAATGATACCCGATTTGGCTATTGTTTGTCTGCCAGCGGCAAAATAGGGCAGAATATCGACTCAACTGCTGCACAACAGCATGAATTTAGTGCGATCCGGAAAATAATAATGAATCGAATCAGGATGTTCTCTGTACTTATGGCCATACCCCTCACATTCGCCGCCACGCTTGCTAACGCGCAAAGCCTTGAAGGCGGCAGCACACCACTCACGGTTGAACGGCTTTATGACTCGCCAGCCTTGGCAGGCAGCAGCCCCCGTGAACTGAAAATTTCACCTGACGGCAGCCGCGCTACCTTTTTGGTAGGGCGTAAAGACAACCAACACTTTTACGATTTGTGGCAGATGGACGTCACCAGTGGCAAGGTGAGCCTGCTGCTGGATGCTGACAAGCTGGCGCAAGGTGAGTTATCCGATGAAGAAAAAGCGCGCCGCGAACGCCAACGTATCTTCGGTGAAGGGATTATGGAATACGCTTGGTCAGATGATGGCAAAGCGCTGCTGATCCCCGCCGCAGGCAAGCTGTATTACTATGCGCTGGCAGACGGCAAAGCGAAATTGCTGCCGACTGGTGATGACTTTATTACCGATGCCAAGCTGTCGCCAAAAGGCCATTTTGTGTCGTACGTGCAAGGGCAAAACCTGTGGGTGCTTGATCTGGCCACCGACAAGGTTACTCAGCTGACTCATGACGGTGGCGGTGCCATCAAAAACGCCATGGCCGAGTTTGTGGCGCAGGAAGAGATGGGCAAAATGAGTGGTTACTGGTGGGCGCCGGATGAATCGGCCATCGCTTTTAACCGTGTTGATGAAACCCCGGTCGAACTGGTGACCCGTAACGAAATCTATGCCGACGGCATTAAGCTGACTCAGCAGCGTTACCCTTATGCCGGTAAGCCCAATGTGCTGATCCAACTTGGGGTGATTTCACTACAATCCAAGCAGGTGAAGTGGATTGATTTAGGCAAAGAGACCGACATCTATCAACCGCGCGCCAAATGGTTGCCAGACAGCAAACATCTGTCGTTCCAATGGCAGAGCCGTAACCAGCAAAACCTCGATTTGCGGGTGGTGAATGTCAGCGATAACTCAGCGCCTGTGACCTTGGTGCATGAGCATGATGATATCTGGCTCAACCTCAATGATGACCTGAACTTCCTTAAAAACGGCTATTTTATCTGGACCTCTGAGCGTGACGGTTTCAGCCATATCTACCTGTTTGACAGCAAAGGCAAGGTGAAACAACAACTGACCCAAGGCGCGTGGGCAGTTGATAGCATCGACCATGTGGATGAAGCCGCACAGTGGATTTACTTCACTGGCCGCAAAGACAGCGATGTGGAAAAACACCTCTACAAAGTGAAGTTTGATGGCTCTGGCTTTACCAAGTTGTCGAGCGCCGCGGGGATGCACAGCGCGGTATTTGCCGATAACAAAGCGATCTACCTCGACTACTTTGATTCATTAGCGCAACCGCCACAGATTTCGTTGCATGACGCCAGCGGTAAACGTTTGGCATGGGTGGAAGAAAACGCGGTGAAACAAGGGCATCCGCTGTACCCGTATGCAGGGCTGTGGCAGCTGCCAGCGTTTGGCACCATCAAAGCTGATGATGGCCAAACCATGCACTATCGCCTGTTTAAGCCAGTGAACTTTGATGCCAGCAAAAAATACCCTGTGCTGGTACGCGTTTATGGTGGCCCACACGCGCAGTTGGTAACCAACTCGTGGAGTAGCCAAGATTACTTTACCCAATATCTGCTGCAGCAAGGCTTTGCGGTGTTCCAACTGGATAACCGCGGTTCAGGCCATCGTGGCACTAAGTTTGAACAGGTAATCTACAAGCAGCTTGGCGTGGCCGAAGTTGAGGATCAGAAAAAAGGCGTCGACTTCCTACGTACCTTGCCGTGGGTTGATAGCCAGCGCATTGCGGTTTATGGCCATAGCTACGGCGGCTATATGGCACTGATGTGTTTGTTTAAAGCGCCAGATTACTTCAAAGCCGCGGTCAGTGGCGCGCCAGTCACCGATTGGACGCTGTACGATACCCATTACACTGAGCGCTATCTGAGCCATCCGGCAACCAACGCCGAAGGTTATCGCCTCAGCAGCGTGATGCCGTATGTGAAAAACTACCAAAGTGGTTTGTTGATGTATCACGGCATGGCTGATGACAACGTATTGTTTGAAAACAGCACGCGGGTCTACAAGGCGCTGCAAGATGACGGCAAACTGTTTGAAGTGATGACTTACCCAGGTTCAAAACACTCAATGCGCGGTAATCAGGTGAAGACTCATCTGTATAAAACCATTACCGACTTCCTTGAGCGTAAGTTGCAGTAACCCGCTGTTATTAGAAAAAAGTTAAGCCAAAAGTTTAGTTAAAAGGTTAGTCAAAACGCCGCAACTGCGGCGTTTTTTATCGGCGTCAATTTACCCGCGCTAACCACATTGATGACCATCGGACTGGCTGAGTAGCAGCCGTTTTAACAGGATTGGCCCCAGCAGGGTGGTGGCCATGATCACCAACACCAACTCAGTAAACACGCTGGCGGAGATAATCCCCAGTTGCAGCCCAAACTGAGCGAACACTAAGCCCACTTCACCGCGCGGCACCATGGCACAGCCAACAATCAAGCGGTCGCGCCAAGCGCATTTGAGCGGAAATCCTGCCAGCAGTTTGCCGAGCATGGCGAGCAGCACCATCACGCAGAGTAGCAGTAAGTTATTTTGATCCAACGCCAGTTGGCTTAAGTCAACGCTGATCCCCACATAAACAAAGAATATTGGCGCAAACACTTCGGTGAGCGGTTGCATCGCGTGTTCCAGTTTATTGGTAAAGGGGAAGGGGTTTTGCAGGTAGCGCTGCCACGGACTGACAAACTGGCGTGACAGCGCTAACCCTGCCGAAAAGCCACCCAACAAGGCGGGCGCGCCAAGGTGATGTGCCAACCAAGCAAATAAGCAGATAAGGCTCAGCATGACTACCGCTTCATAACCGAGGTTTTGCGCGTGGCCGCTTAAAAAGCGCAGCAGGTAGATCAG
The DNA here is from genome assembly GCF_017354945.1 of Shewanella avicenniae. Classification (NCBI taxonomy): domain Bacteria; kingdom Pseudomonadati; phylum Pseudomonadota; class Gammaproteobacteria; order Alteromonadales; family Shewanellaceae; genus Shewanella; species Shewanella avicenniae. Next base: position 752,013 of record NZ_CP071503.1, read on the forward strand.
CCCACGGCCAATCACAGGTGCAAACAGCAAAAACGCCACCAGTGTGAGCACCAGTTTGAGCATGGGGATTGCGGCAATATTGCCTTCATTGGCGAAGGTAAACAGCAGGCTCAGTAGAATCACCCCTGCAATATCATCCACCACTGCCGCACCGAGAATAATATGGCTACAACTCTCTTGCTGCTGATGGGTATCTTTGAGCACGCTGACTGAAATCCCGATGCTGGTGGCGGTGAGGGCACAACCATAAAACAAGGCGGCAAAAGGCGATAAGCCCATGGCATAAAAGGCCACCATGCCGGTAAACAGCAGTGGCAAAATAATGCCGATAAAGGCGACTAACAGGATTTGCCCGCCAGCGTGATAGAGGCGTTTGATGGAGGTTTCGGTGCCGATGCTAAACAGCAGCAAAATGATGCCCAGCTCGGCAATATGCGCCAAAATGGGATCGGGTTGAAGAAGTCCGAGCAGTGATGGGCCGAGAATTACGCCCGCAGAAATTTCGCCAACAACTGCTGGCCAACCAATACGTTGGCATAACTCTCCAAGCAACCTTGAGAGCAGTAAGATCAGAAACAGCGCCATCAACAGCGCGTCGATAGTCACGGTTTTCCTCTGTTTTTCGCCCGCTTTGTTATACTTAAGTATAGGGGAAAAGCGCCGCTCTTCCCCTATGAGTGTTGAGATTTCCACTCATCAAACGTGCATATGCGGGAGTCCATAATGAGTAAGGTATTTATCATTGAACCGCAGGAAGCCGCTCAAACCGATGTAATCTCAAAAGGAATTGAACTGGCCACGAGGTTGAACAAACAGCCGCAGGTCTTTGCTTATTGCTATGAGTATCTGCCCGACACTATTGTCTACGCCGAGGCAGAACAACAGATCATCACCCACAAGAAAAAGCAGATGACTGAGCTGATGAATCGGCTTGGTGCTGAAGATGTGCCGGTGAATGTGATTTGGTACGAACACTTGTGCGAGCACGCGGTGAACTACACCAAGGAAAACGATTTCGATTTAATCGTGAAAGGTATCTACCACAGCGAGTGTTTATTCCCCACCGATTGGCGTCTTATCCGTACCACCCGAGTGCCAGTGATGCTGCTGACTGATAATCCGCTGAATCAAGGCAATGGTGTGTTAATGGCGATGGATTTAGACACCATCAAGCCGGAAGAGTTAAGGCTGAATCAGCAGATCTTGGCACATGGGCAGCAGTTGGCCAAAGCGACCAACAGTGAGTTGCATCTGTCCTTTATTGTGCGAGTACCGAAGATCATTCGTGATCTTGAGATCCTCAATCTGCAGCAATTGGTGAAGGAAGCGTATCAGCGCCATCAAGAGGTGTTGGATGAGATGGGTATTGCGAAAGACAATATCCATATTATCTGCGGCGACCCAGCGCAATGCTTGTATCAACTTGCCTGCCGCTTACGGAGCCAATATCTGGTGATGGGCGCCTGTCAGCGGCAAAGCTTGTTTGGCTTGGCGATCGGTAATACCTCTGAAAAGATCCTCGAGCGGATCCGCAGTAACGTATTAGTAGTACCGACCACTAGCTAGGTTTGCGCCATACGGTGCGACGACTTAATGCCAGCAACGCATCGGCGGCTGGCGTTAGCGGTAGGTTGTTGCGCCAGATTAAGCCAATTTGCCAGGTGAGCTCCCGCTCCATTGATCTAAAAATCAACTTGTTACTGCCTAACTTGTGGCAAATTGGCTCAGGCATAATCGCCAAGCCCATGCCTTCTTCTACCATGGAGCCGATAAAGTCCCACTGACCACTGCGAAAGGCGATATTGAGGTTAATGCCCTGTTCGCGGGTGATGCGGTTAAATTGCTTGGTCAGTGAAAAGTCATCGTTATACACAATGAATGGGTACTGGGCTAAATCGTGCCAGCTGATTTTTTCTTTATCGGACAGCGGGTGATGCTGTGGCAAGCAGACTTTCAGCGGATAGGCTTGCAGCAGTGATGACGAGAGCTGTTCGGTATGGGTCACCGGCAGTGCGGTAAAGCCGATGTCGATGGTGTCGGCCAGCAGCGCTTGTTCACTGCCGAAGCCACCAAATTCTTGCATCTGCAGCTCAACACCGGGGTAGGCTTTACGGAATTCGGTCAACAGGTCGATAGTGAGGCTGCTCATCATTGGACAGACGCCAAGGCGCAAGTGGCCTGACTTTAAGCCGCTGAGGTTGGCTAGGTCTTGCTCCATGCGATGCCACTGGCCCATGATCTGGCAGGCGCTGGCATGGAACAGTTGCCCAGCTTGGGTTAGCTCCACTTTTTGGTTGCTGCGGATCAGTAACTGTTGGTCGAGGGTCTCTTCCAAACGTTGGATCATCTTACTGAGAGTTGGTTGAGTCAGGTACAACTGCTCGGCGGCACGGGTAAAGTTGCCAATCTCCACTAGGCGTAAAAAGCAGTGTAACGTCTTGATCGGAACATTCATGCTATTTGGGCATCCTTACTATCAATTTAATTCATTTTACCTATTGCAGTAGCAGATATTAATCTTTAGTCGAATAAATTGACAGGAGTATTTCCATGAAAGCTTATCAAGGTGGTTGGGTTAGCGCGTTATTTGATGCTGCGGTTGCACCAGTTGAAACCAAAGCAAAAAAAGACGTGACTAAGTCACAACGCAGCTCGCATGTGTTGACACCAAAAACAGTGAAACACGCATAAAAAACACCCGGCTAAACCGGGTGTTTTTTTATCTGCTGTTTAGCGTATTCACTTTTAAAACAGCAGCTTTGCTAACGAATTTGTTCTTCGTTAGGCTTTCTTCACAAACTCAGATTTGAGTTTCATCGCACCAAAGCCATCAATCTTACAATCGATGTTATGGTCGCCTTCCACCAGACGAATATTCTTCACGCGAGTGCCCACTTTCAGCGGGTTAGAAGCCCCTTTGACTTTCAGGTCTTTAATCACAGTCACGGTATCGCCATCGGCTAGCAGGTTGCCGTTTGAATCTTTAACGATCAGTGCGTCATCTGCAGCAGCGCCCGCATCGGCAGGGTTCCATTCGTTGCCACATTCAGGGCACACCAGCATGCTGCCATCTTCATAGGTATAAGCTGATTCGCATTTTGGGCAGTTCGGCAGTTCACTCATGGTGTAAATCTCTTTTTATCTCGGTTAACGTCCGCCCTTAGGCGCACAACTAAATAGGAAAACTTAACTTGAGGTTGGCGTTAAGCTCCTTTGGGCGCGGGATTATACCCATAAATTGCGTGTGGATTCATTGTTTGTCGTTATTTTTTCGCCAAAGCGTGATTTTGACAAAGATGAGCGGATGCCAGAGACATGCTAAAGTGTGCACCATTGAGAATTGAAATAACGGATAAAAGCCAAGTTGCTGCGATGTCCTTTATGCGGCGATAGTGCCGCCAAACAGCCAGTTGCCGCGCGAGTTAAACGCGATTATGTGCGTTGCGAAAAGTGTTGGTTGATCTTTATGTTGCCGAGTTCCCGCTTGAGCTTGGATGATGAGCGCGCCTATTACGCCACTCATGAAAATAACCCGGAAGACAGTGGCTATCTAAAGTTCCTGTCACGACTGACCACGCCACTCAGCCCCTATTTAGTGACGGGGATGCATGGGCTGGATTTTGGTTGTGGGCCTGGCCCTGCGATGCCGACGTTATTGGCGCCATTGCAGGTGACGCTGGATAACTACGACCCTTATTTTTTCCCGATTGTCTTAAAGCCAAAGTACGACTTCATTACCTCCACTGAGTGTTTTGAGCATTTCCATCAGCCCGGGTTAGAACTCGATAAGCTGGTGGCGCTGTTGCCAAATGGTGGAGTGTTAGCGGTGATGACCGATAGCTGGCAGTCAGAAGCGCAGTTTTATGATTGGCACTACACCCGTGATCCGACTCACGTGAGCTTTTTTCATCGCCGCAGTTATGACTGGATTTGCCAGCATTATGGCTTAACCCTACTGGAGTGGCAGGCACCGCGGGTGGCGATTATGGCCAGAGCCTGAGCTGTGAGTGAGTGAACTGAAAAGGCGAGAGGGCCATTGATGTGCATCAATGGCCCTCTCATTTTACCCGTTACGGTGTCGCTCCCTGACGCCGTGAACCGGTCACTTGCGGCTGCCATGAATACCCAGCTGCAAGCGTGTTACTCGTTACATTTTGTAGCTGTTGCCGACCAAGGCTGTTTTGTTGTCAGCCTGTGGCACATGGCATTGGGTACAAAAATAATTTTGGCCATTGAGTGTCCCTTGAGCGTCAATCACATGGGATTTGGCTACCGGCGTGGCTTTCATGCGCTCGGCTTTGTCCCAGCTGTGGCAGCTCATACAGCTGTTACGATCGCGATTGATGCTGTAGTCCGCTTTGTGCGGGATCAATGGTGGCTGCGCGGCAAAGTTACGGCTGATGGCGCTGCCTTTTTTCGGATAGGTGGCCATTTCCGCTGCGGGAATGGTGTCAGTCACGACGTGATTCCCCGCCAGTGATTGCACGTTGACCGGCGCAGCTGCTTGGTTTGTGGCTTGAGTTTGTTGACCGCTGCAGGCTGATAACAGCAATAATGCAGCAAGCGTAACTAATTTTTTCATCTTCATCTCTCCGCCTTGTAATAGGCAAATGGGTGGCTGAACTGCGATTAGGCTTTCACTACCTTCACCGGACATTTTTTAAAGTCGGTTTCTTTAGATAGTGGGTCGGTCGCGTCGAGCAGCAGCTTGTTCACCAACTGACGTGCATCGAAAAATGGCATAAACACCACGCCACGCGGTGGCTTGTTGCGGCCATCAGTTTCTACGCGGGTTTTCACATAACCGCGAGGTGAAGAGACCAGCACTTCATCACCACGTTGCACGCCACGGGCTTTGGCATCTTCTGGATGCATAAAGATTTGTGCATCAGGGAAGGCGCGGTACAGCTCGGGCACCCGCGCGGTCATAGTGCCGGTGTGCCAATGTTCTAGTACACGGCCGGTACTCAACCACAAATCAAACTCTTCGTTTGGCTCTTCTGCTGCAGGTTCATAAGGCAGGGCGAAAATCACCGCTTTACCGTCAGGTTTGCCGTAGAAGTTGAAGCCTTCGCCTGCTTTGACGTAAGGGTCTGAACCTTCCACAAAGCGACGTTTGGTTTCTTGGCCGTTCACCACTGGCCAACGCATACCGCGGCTGGCGTGGTAAGCATCAAAGGCGGCTAAGTCATGCCCGTGGCCACGACCAAAGGCGGCGTATTCTTCAAACAAGCCTTTTTGAATGTAGAAACCGAAATCTTTCGCTTCGTCATTCAGCTCGGCTTGGCAATCGGTCACTGGGTATTGATTGACCTTGCCGTTGGCAAACAGGATGTCGAACAGGGTTTTGTCGGCATATTCTGGCTTTTGTGCCAGCAGCTCAGCCGGCCAGACTTCACTGACTTTGAAGCGTTTAGAAAACTCAACCACTTGCCATAAGTCAGATTTTGCCCCTTCCGGCGCTTTCACCTGTTGGTGCCACATATGGGTGCGGCGTTCTGCGTTACCGTAGGCACCTTCTTTTTCCACCCACATTGCGGTTGGCAGAATCAAGTCGGCAGTCAACGCGGTGATGGTTGGGTAAGGATCTGACACCACAATAAAGTTGGCTGGATTACGGAAGCCGGGATAGATCTCTTCGTTGATGTTTGGCCCTGCCTGCATATTGTTGGTACACATGGTCCAGTAGCAGTTCAGCTTGCCATCTTTCAACATGCGGCTTTGCAGTACTGCGTGATAGCCAGGTTTTGGCGGAATGGTGCCTTTTGGCAAGCCCCATGCAGCCTCACAAATATCACGATGTTTTTCGTTGGTCACTACCATGTCAGCTGGCAAACGGTGAGCAAAGGTCCCCACTTCGCGGGCGGTACCACAGGCAGACGGTTGCCCAGTCAGCGAGAATGGGCTGTTGCCTGGGGTAGCGATTTTGCCGGTCAGCAGGTGCAAGTTGTACAACATGTTATTGGCCCACACACCACGGGTGTGTTGGTTGATGCCCATGGTCCACAAACTCATGACTTTCAGATTTGGATCCGCATAGGCTTGTGCCAGTTCCAGCAGTTGTTCTTTGCTGGCACCACTCATTTCACTGGCGTATTCCAGTGTATAAGTGCTGACGAATTTGGCGTATTCCTCAAAGCTGATTGGGGTTGATTTGCCATTGCCTGGGTTTTTGGCTTTCTTCTCTAACGGATGATCTGGGCGTAAGCCGTAACCAATGTCGGTCACCCCAAGGGCAAAGTTAGTGTGTTTGTTTACAAAGTCGGTGTTTACCGCATTGTTTTGAATGATGTAATTGGCAATGAAGTTGAGGATCACCAAGTCTGATTGTGGACGGAAGATAATTGGGTTATCCGCCAAACCAAAGCAGCGGTTTTCAAAGGTCGATAACACATGCACTTTGCCTTTCGGGTTGTTCAAGCGACGACCTGACAAGCGTGCCCATAAGATGGGGTGCATCTCGGCCATGTTGGCGCCCCACAGCACAAAGTGGTCAGCGTGCTCTAAATCGTCATAGCAACCAGCAGGTTCATCGATACCAAAGGTGCGCATAAAGCCACCCACAGCTGAGGCCATACAGTGACGGGCGTTCGGGTCGATGTTGTTCGTCAGGAAACCGGCCTTGTGCAGCTTAGCCGCGGCATAACCTTCCCAGATGGTCCATTGGCCTGAACCGAACATACCGACTGAGGTTGGGCCTTTGGTTTGAATCGCAGTTTTCCACTTTTCAGCCATAGTGTCGAAGGCAACGTCCCATGAGACCGGGGTAAATTCGCCTTCTTTGTGGTATTTGCCGTCTTTCATACGCAGCAATGGCGTGGTCAGACGGTCTTTGCCGTACATGATTTTGGAGAGGAAGTAACCTTTAATGCAGTTCAAACCGCGGTTCACCGGGCTTTCTGGATCGCCTTTGGTGGCAACCACTTTGCCCGCTTGGGTACCGACTAAAACTGAACAGCCCACACCGCAAAAACGGCACGGGGCTTTATCCCATTTGATGTTATCTGCTTGTTCGGCGGCTTCGACCATTTTTACCGGCAGGGTGGCACCAACAACGGTGGCAGCTGCAACAGCGGCATTGGCTTTAAGGAACTCGCGGCGACTAATGCTCATGGTGTTTCCTCGTTCTTCTTGATGTTAGTTAGTGACTGGCTTGGTCAACTTGGTGATAGATCAGGCTGCTGGATAAAACGCCAGCCATGCCGTTAATAGCTTCAACTTGGTCGAGTAACTGCTTTTGCGACTCACCCTCTATGGTCACCACTAACTTGCCGTCTGCGGTGGCGGCATGGACTTCGGTACCCGCCAATTGATTAATGCTGTGACTGAGCTGTTGTAGCTGTGCGGCAGCAGCATGTACCACCAAGCTGGTGATATGAAACTCCGACGTTGCTGGGGTAGACATGATGGATGTCCTCGACTGTTGGACTGGGGTAAACAGTCCGGTTGTTACGTTGGGCGCAGTCTAGAACTTACTATTTATGCGGGAATATACCTCGTCGGAGGTAAACGGCTGAATTGGCGATCAAGGTCAAGTTTTTGGCGTGATCGAGCTCTCATAACCTGATGATTTAGCTGGAACTTAACTACGTTTTCCGTCGTAGTGTTCGTCAGAGTTTATCGGCATGGAATATTAGTCAAATCGCGGTAACAGCAAGGCTGTAAATTCGGCAGCAAAACGAACAAATGTTGGCGTGTTTTGTTCGCTGTTGTTACTCCGCATCTCAACTCATAGTACTGGCACTAAAGTAAGTTTCAGTAAAGTAGCTAAAGATTCTTTATGAAATAAAAATACGTAATAAATGGCACTGTCTTGCGGCTTTCATGAATTAAAGCTGAAAATAACTACGATTTTCGTATTTATATTACAAGTTTTTAGGCTTATGTGATTTAGGTGACGGAAATTTTTTTGACACGAATATACCATATGAACAGTTTCCAAAAATCTTGAGAGCGATCCGCAATGTCAAGTACTTCTGAGCGTGTATATACCGTAAAAAAGGGCCTTGATGTGCCCATTTCTGGAGCGCCCAGGCAGATCATTGAACCGGCTACCGCAACTTCACAAATTGCCCTGTTGGGCTGCGACTATGTTGGCTTAAAGCCAACCATGTTGGTTGAAGTGGGCGACCGGGTCAAAAAAGGCCAGGCGTTGTTCGAAGACAAAAGCAATCCGGGTGTCCGCTTTACCGCCCCTGCTGCTGGTGTTGTGTCAGCAGTGAATCGCGGTGAACGACGTGTGTTGCAGTCTGTTGTCATTGATTGTGATGGTGATGACGCCATTGACTTCGGTGCAGCAGATCTTAACAGCCTCGACCGTGAAGCTGTGCAGCAAAAGCTGCTCGATAGCGGTTTATGGGCAGCACTGCGTACCCGTCCATTCTCCCGCGCCCCCAAACCTGGTTCAGCACCTGCTGGCTTATTTATCACCGCTGTGGATACCAATCCGCTGGCTGCCGACCCTCGGGTGGTGATTAATGACGCCGCCGATGACTTTGCCGCTGGGGTAAAGGTATTGCGTTTACTGACCGATGGCACTGTGTATCTGTGTCACGATGGTAACGGCGCATTGCCAGGCAGTGAAGTGCAAGGTGTTGAAAGCTATGGCTTCCAAGGCGTGCATCCTGCTGGGTTAGTCGGTACTCACATCCACTATCTGATGCCGGTCAATCAAGAGCGTCAAGCGTGGCACATCAGCTACCAAGACGTGATTGCCGTAGGTAAGTTGTTTACCACAGGTCAGTTAGATAGTAGCCGCGTGATTTCATTGGCGGGCCCATGTGTGGTTGAGCCTCGTTTGCTGCGCACCGTGATTGGCGCTAAAGCCAGTGAGTTGGTTGCCGGTCAAATCAAAGACGCTGAAGTTGCTCGCATTGTGTCGGGTTCAGTGCTCTCTGGCCATAAAGCTGAAGATGAACTGGATTTCCTCGGTCGCTTTAAGCTGCAAGTCTCGGTGCTGAAAGAAGATTATACCCAAGGTGTGTTGCCGTGGGTGTGTCCGGGAACTGATAAGTTCTCCATCACTCGCACGGTACTGTCGCGCTTTATGCCGAAGAAACTGTACGACATGACTACCCATGTGGGCGGTGCAAAACGCGCCATGATGGCCTTCGGTCAGTTAGATCGGGTTATGCCGCTGGATATTCTGCCAACCCTGTTGGTACGTGATCTGGTGGTACGCGACACTGACGAAGCGCAACTGCTCGGCGCGCTGGAGCTAGATGAAGAAGATTTAGCCCTGTGTACCTTTGTTTGCCCAAGTAAGTACGACTTCGGTCAGGAGCTGCGTGCTTGTCTGACGATCATCGAGAGGGAAGGTTAATGAGTAAGCCTAATAAACCTGAACTTCAGGATGCCTACTACGCGCCAGGGAGCACGATTAAGGATTTCTTCCGCTCACTGTTTATCGGCCATGGCGGCAGTACCCAAGATACCGTGCATGTGCGTGATGCGATTGAAGTAAAACGGACCATGACCATTGTCGGTATGTGTCTGTTGCCGGTCATTCTGTTTGCTATCTACAACATTGGTTTGCAAGCACAACTGGCACTCGCTGCCGGTGCTAAGTTGCCCGCAACTTGGCATCAAGCAATTTATGCTGCGCTGTTTGGTGAGTTTACTGCGGCGACCAGCACATTCGGTATGGTGTGCTACGGGCTGATTTACTATCTGCCTATCTACTTCACGGCGCTGATCACCACCCTGTTTTGGGAAGTGGTATTTGCCAAAGTCAGAAAGCAGGATCTGCACGAAGGTTTCTTCGTTACCGCGTTACTGTTTAGCTTATGTATGCCAGCCAACATCGCCTTGTGGTTAGTGGTGATGGGCATCAGCTTTGGTGTTGTGGTGGCAAAAGAGCTGTTCGGTGGCATGGGGTATAACTTCTTAAACCCTGCGCTGGCGGGCCTTGCCTTTATCTATTTTGCCTATCCAACCGAAGTATCGACTGCGGCGCAGTTGGTGGCCATTGACGGTTACACCAGTGCAACCACATTGGATATTGCCTCTAAAACGGGTCGTATTGCCCAGCAACTGAGTTTTGCTGCTGCCGATTACAGTTGGTATCAAGCCTTCTTCGACCCGAAATGGTGGGATGCCTTCTTAGGCTTTGAAGTGGGTGCCGTGGGTGAAACCAGCACATTAGCCATTCTGCTTGGCGGCGGTGTGTTGTTGATTACCCGTTTGGCTGACTGGCGCATTGTGGCCGGCGTGTTAGTGGGCATGATCGCAACCAGTGCGGCGTTTAATCTGTTTGGTGATGCAAAAAGCGTTTACTCCTCCATGCCTTGGACTTGGCATCTGGTCACAGGTGGCTTTGCTCTGGGGATGATGTTTATGGCGACTGATCCGGTAACTACCGCTTACACCCGTCCGGGCAAGCTGATCTTCGGTTTGTTGGTGGGCTTTATGGCAATCGTTATCCGTGTGGCCAACGTCAAGATGCCTGAAGGCATCATGCTGGCGATTCTATTTGCCAACTTGTGGGCACCGTTGTTTGACTCGCTGGTGGCACGTTTCAATATCAAACGGAGGATGAAACGTAATGGCATTCAATAAAGACAGTATTGCGGGCACCATGGTGTTCACCATTGTACTGTGCCTTGTCTGTTCCTTCATGATTACCGGTACTGCTGATGTGCTGAAAGAGCGCAAGCTGGTTAAAAAACGCGATGAATTGATGCGTAACGTGCTGGTGGCGGCCAATGTTGAAGGCGTGACTCACGATAACTTTCGCGAGATTTTTAACGCGAAAGTAACGCCTGTGCTGGTGAGCCTTGAAACGGGCGAGCCAGTTGCTGCTGAAAATCTGCTGGATTACGACACCAATATGGCTGCAATCAATCCTGAGACTTCAAGCAAGATCAGCAAAGATATCGCCAAGATTAAAACCCGTGCTAACAACATCCGTATCTTTAAGGTCAACAATGACCAAGGCCAGCTACAAACTGTGGTATTGCCTGTGTACGGTAAAGGCTTGTGGTCGATTATCTATGGCTTTATCGGCATGGAAAAAGACCTGAATACCGTTGAAGGCATCGTGTTCTACGAACATGGTGAGACTCCGGGTATTGGTGACTTTGTTAACCGCGAAGAGTGGCGTACCACTTGGCACGGTAAGCAGATTTATAACGGCACAGGTGCGGTAGCGCTGAAGATTGTCAAAGGCGGCGCTAATCCTAGTGATGTAAACGGTGTGGATGGTGTCAGCGGTGCAACACGTACCGGTGCAGGCGTGCAAAACCTGATTAACTTCTGGTTTGGTGCCGAAGGTTACGCCAACCTCATTGAAAAGCTAAAAGCGGCGGGGGTGTAACATGAGCGCACATTTATCTAGCCGTGAGTTAGTGATTTCGCCAATTTTTGCCAACAACCCAATTGCGATGCAAGTGCTCGGTGTGTGTTCGGCGCTGGCGGTCAGTAACTCGATGCAAACTGCATTGGTAATGACCTTAGCGGTAACCTTTGTGGTGGTTTGCTCCAACCTGTTTATCTCGATCATTCGCCAGTTTATTCCGAACAGTGTGCGGATCATTGCGCAGATGACAGTGATTGCGTCATTGGTGATTGTGGTGGATATGGTGCTGCAAGATGTAGCGCCGGACTTATCCAAGCAGTTATCAGTGTTTGTTGGGTTGATCATCACCAACTGTATCGTGATGGGCCGTGCTGAAGCCTTTGCGATGAAAGAGCCACCACATTTGGCTGCTTTGGATGGCTTAGGTAACTCACTGGGTTACGGTTTTATCCTGCTGTCGGTTGCCTTTGTGCGTGAGTTAGTCGGCGCGGGCAGTTTGTTTGGGCATGAGATTATCAAGACAGTGGCAAACGGTGGTTGGTATCTGCCGAACGAAATGTTCAAGCTACCACCAAGTGCCTTCTTCCTCATCGGCGCCATCATCTGGGTGGTGAACGTTGCTCGTCGTAAGCGCAAATAAGGAGCCGTCATGGAACACTATATTAATCTGTTTATTCAGGCGACTTTCATCGACAACATGGCGCTGTCGTTCTTCCTCGGGATGTGTACCTTTCTCGCGGTATCTAAGAAAGTATCTACCGCCTTTGGTTTAGGGGTTGCCGTGGTTGTGGTGATGTTGTTGGCCGTACCGGTTAACCAACTGATCTACACCTGGGTATTGAAACCTGGCGCACTGGCATGGGCGGGCTTACCGAATCTGGATCTGAGCTACCTGCAGCTGATCACCTTTATTGGGGTGATTGCCGCACTGGTACAAATCCTTGAAATGGTGCTGGATAAGTACGTGCCTGTGCTGTACCAAACGCTGGGGATCTTTCTGCCGCTGCTGACAGTAAACTGCGCGATTTTTGCGGGGGTTATCTTCATGTCAAACCGTGATTATGACTTTGCTGAATCTGTGGTGTTTGGTACTGCTGCGGGTTGTGGCTGGGCGATTGCGATTGTGTTGCTGGCGGGGATTCGTGAACGCTTGAAGTTCAACAATATTCCAGAAGGCCTGCAAGGCATTGGTATCACCTTTATCTCTACCGGCTTGATGGCACTTGGCTTTATGTCATTTGCTGGCATCACCCTGTAGCACGCAACAGAAGGGACATACAGATGGAAATGATCTACGGCATCGGCATGTTTACCTTAGTGGTATGCGTGTTGGTATTAGTAATTCTGTTTGCCAAAAGTCGTCTGGTAGAAAGTGGTGATGTCACCCTACGTATCAACGACGATGACGACAAAACAGTAACCGTCGCCAGCGGCGGCAAACTGCTGGGCGCTCTGGCCAGTAAAGATATCTTCGTACCTTCAGCCTGTGGTGGCGGTGGTACTTGCGGTCAATGCCGCGTGCATGTGAAGTCTGGCGGCGGCGATATTCTGCCAACTGAGCTGGAACACATCACCAAGAAAGAAGCCAAGCACGGTTGTCGCTTGGCCTGTCAGGTGGCTGTGAAATCAGACATGGACTTGGAGCTAGAAGAGGAGATCTTTGGCGTTAAGAAGTGGGAATGTGAGGTGATTTCTAACCGCTCAACCGCAACTTACATCAAAGAGCTGCTGCTGAAGTTACCCGAAGGCGAAGACGTTAAGTTTAAAGCCGGTGGTTATATTCAGATTGAAGCACCCGCGCATACGGTTTATTACAAAGATTTTGATATCCCTGAGAAATTCCGTGAAGACTGGGACAAGCATCAACTGTTTAACTTAGTTTCTACTGTGAACGAAGAGGTGATGCGCGCTTACTCAATGGCCAACTATCCCGCTGAGAAAGGCCGTATTATGCTGAACGTGCGGATTGCCACGCCACCGAATGACAAAATCCCACCAGGACAGATGTCATCGTACATCTTCAACCTCAAAGCCGGTGACAAGGTGACGATTTCGGGGCCATTCGGTGAGTTCTTTGTCAAAGAAACCGACGCTGAAATGGTGTTTATCGGCGGTGGTGCGGGGATGGCGCCAATGCGTTCCCATATCTTTGACCAGCTGAAAACTCGTCAAACTAGCCGCAAGATGACCTTCTTCTACGGTGCTCGTTCACTGCGCGAAGTGTTCTACCGAGAAGACTTTGATGCCTTGGCGGCAGAGTTTGCTAACTTCGACTGGCATTTGGCGTTGTCAGAGCCATTAGCAGAAGATAACTGGACCGGCTACACCGGCTTTATTCATAACGTGGTGTACGAGCATTACCTCAAAAACCACAAAGCGCCGGAAGATTGTGAGTTCTACATGTGTGGCCCTCCGATCATGAACAGTTCTGTGATTGCCATGCTGGAAAGCTTGGGTGTAGAGCGCGACAACATCCTGCTGGACGACTTTGGCGGTTAATCCCGTCACTCATCCGTTACCATCACAACGCCGCACATTATGCGGCGTTGTTTTTTAGGGGACGATAGATTGTTGCGAATTTTTATCCAATTAGGCATGATGTTGTCACTGTGTTAAATCCAGAGTAGCCAGTGACAGCGCTTTTCTGTGGCGTTTGTTGTTCGCCGTAACGCACAAAAGGAATTGTCTATGCAAAGATTGAAATGTCCATTCACCATTGCCGCCGTGATTCTGCTTTGCGTGTTTGTTTATCTGTTTACGGCTCACAGAGATGACGTGCAGCAGTGGTTGTTACCCCAAGCCGCGCAGGTTGATATGAGTCAACATGCCAATAGCGATAGCAGCGCAATCAAGCCGCACGCCGATTAATCCGTTGCTTTGTCACAAAACCATCAAGTGGATGTCACCGCGCTGTAAAAGCCAATAATTAGTCTGTGCCTGCCTAAAAACAGCAGGGAATTGTTGAGCATGACGCAGACATTCAGCGCCTATCATCGGGCGATTTGGTTATCTGATTTACACCTTGGCGAAAAACACTGTAAAGCAGATTATCTGCTGTCCTTCCTCGAAAAACATGATGCTGAGCAGCTGTTTTTAGTGGGTGATGTAGTCGATATTCAAGCTCTAAGTCGGCGTCACTTCTGGCCCGAAAAACATCAACAAGTGTTTGATTTACTCTGTCAGCGTGCCCGTAATGGCTGTAAAGTGATCTACATTCCCGGCAACCACGATATTCAGATGCGCCAATACGCGGGTGGCGTGTTTGATACCATCGAAATCCACCAAGAATATATCTACGACAGTCCATATCATGGCCGTTTATTGATGCTGCATGGTGACGTGTTTGACCGTCAGCTATGTTCCAGCAAACTCGAAGCTTGGTTTGGTGATCGCGCCTACGATCTAGTGCTGTTTTTGAATCGTATTTGGAACCTGTCTCGCCGCAGCTTTGGCCTGCAATACCAATCGGTGGCACGGATGCTGAAGCGCTGCTCTAGCAAGGCTGAACGTGCCATGAGCCGCTTTCGTCACGCTGCTATACAACGGGCGATAGCCGATGATGTAGATGGCATCGTCTGTGGACATATCCATTTCCCTGAACTGCGCACGCAGGCTGACAAGCTGTATATCAACACTGGTGATTGGGTGGAAAACTGCACCGCTGTCATTGAGCATATGGATGGGCGTCTAGAGCTGAACCACTACAGCGAAGCGAAAAAGCCGCTGCAGCGACTTGTTCCGCAACAAGCGGTAGTAACCAGTTAACTGATGCAAGTTAATGAAAAGCAGCGAATCGACGTTCGCTGCTTTTCATTTTTAGCGTTGCTATTAATGGTAGCGATGAGGCCGTTTGAAGTGAGTAAACAGTTGCTTTAGTAGGTGCTGAGTTGTGTTGGGAATGCTTTGAAATCTTAACCCATAGGTAAGGTGATCACCTTTTCTCGCCACATGCACAATAGATGCAGTGAGCTCCACTCGGCGTGTCGAAGATGGAATATCCTTCGGCAGGAAGAATTCCAATTTCACTGGTTGCGAATCGAAAAACTGCTCGCTTGAGCGCAGCTTCATCCCTTCCATGCTGATATCACTAGTTAAACCTTCGCCAATAATCTTCCCTTGAGTGATAGTCACTCGAAGTTTATTGTCTGCTCGCGGTGTACGGCGCTGCTCATTGGCAGACATTGGCATCGATTCACTTTGTTCGGTGACAAAACCTCTGAGTTGTTTGTCAAGTTGCTCAGAAATCTCATACAAATCACTTGCCACTAAAGAGGTGGTTTGGGCCTTGCCGCTACTTTCTTCTAATACAATGAACAGTTCTTGCAGTTTGTCGTTGAGATATTGCAAGCTGTTCACTTGTTCTTGATTTAATTGAGAAATAGACTCAGTGCGTTCGTTGGTGTTGCTTACACCCTCTGACATACTGTGAAATGATTGTACGGTCTTCTGTGATGTTTGCTGAGATTGATGCACGGCTTCAACGACTTGGTGCATTGAATTTACCGACGTACCTACTTTTTGGGTTAATTGGGTGATCAACTCAGATATTTCAGCGCTTGAACTGGACGTTCTAGCCGCTAAGTTACGAACTTCATCTGCCACGACGGCAAAACCTCGCCCTTGTTCCCCCGCGCGCGCCGCTTCAATCGCTGCATTGAGTGCCAATAGATTGGTTTGCTCCGCAATGTTACGAATCGATTCGGTGATTTCGCTAATCTGTTCAGTAAACCGCTTCAGTTCTTCCATCTGTTGCGCGGTTTGGTTAACCGACACAACCGCTTCACTCAGTTGTTCAATACTCTCGTTCACCTGCACAATGCCATCCTGTGCTGTTTTGAGCGTGGTTGATGAAAATTTTGCTGTATTTTCAATGTTATCACTCACCACTTTGGAGGTGTCTAACAGTGAAGATATTGCCGACATAACATGGGTAGAGTTTTGTTGTTGGAGATTACTGCTTTGAGAGATCTCTTCTGACACATCGGATACTTGATGGGCTGAGTGTGCCATTTGACGGCCTTCTTTTTGTACAACATCAATCACGTCGTGCAGCGCAACTCGCATCTGTTCAATATTGTGGGTCAGTTCCCCAAGTTCATTATTTAGGTGTGTGACTTTTCCATAGTTTTTTAGGTCGCCATTCGCAATCCGCTTGGTCGTACTCAGCGCTTGATGTAGCGGCTTGAGGATGCTGTTACGGATAATAATTGACAGCATCACCGCAACGGCCAAGAAGATGATGGTAATCAGTAGTTGATTACGCTCCATGGTAGAAATTTTGGCTTCAGAAGCGTCGCTTAGCATCACTACAGCCTTATTCATGCTGGCTAATACTTGCACGCTCAGCTCACTGAGTGACTGAAGATCTGAAGCGGTATAATCGTTATTTAACAGTGAGTTGATGCTGGATTTTTGTTGTTGCCATACTTGTTGTACTTGTGCCAACTGCTGGGCGACTTGCAGCGATGCCGAAGGCAGCGTCACGGCATTGTTCATCGTCAAATCTAGGTAGCTGGTACCGCCATTGGTGAGTGCTGCGAGCGAAACATCAAACAATCTTTCTGATTTTTCTACCGCAGTAAGATCAACTTTGCTGTTATTTTGTTTGGCAAGTTGCAGTGCCAAGAAAAACTCTTTGGTGATTTTTTGTGACAGCATACGTTGGCGGCCAGCGATGTTTATTACCATCGCATCGCTTTCTTGTTGTTTCATCGCAATCAAGGTGTATGAAATTAAGATTGCGATCGTCGCAATGAAAAGTAACGTCAGCAGCTGGAGTTTTCTTTTAACACTCAGATGGTCAAACCATGATGTTACTGTCGAAAAGGAGCTCATTTGTTTTCCTTAACTTATTTGAAGCCTATAAGCAGCTTATCGATAAAAGATCTCGATTTAAATACGTAAATTTATAATTTAGAGATAAAGAAGATATGGCTCACGGTGGCGATTAGCCACTATGAGTTAGCACGGAAAATACCGCAGGTGACTTTGAAGGCAGTTCCATTAACGGGTAGCATTTACAATGACTTGGTCAATCGCACGTACGACCTGCAAACTGGCTTCTTCCATGGTTTTTAATTGACGAACCATTTCTGCAATATTGCCATTACGTCGCGCATTTAACGCTTTGGCGCCTGCATCATGCACCAGCTTATGAGGTGCTTCAAGTTCTCGAAAGCCACGCAATTGGTCAAAATTATCTGCACCTGCGCCCCGATAGTACCAATCGCCTAAGCGGCAATCTTTATGGGTATTCACGGTTTCGTGCATGTCTTGTCTTTCGATTAAGTGATAGACATGGTTTTTCCAGACCGCGTGATCAAGTTTGGTGGTGGTGAGAAAGGCGATGGTGGCGCTGTTGCCAATGACGTGTTGCATCTTTTGCGCATTGCTCAGCACTTGGGTCACCACGCTATCGATTTGGGTGGACGAACTGGCTACTTGGGTGGCTGCTTCAAAGGTTTGCGATGACACTTCCTGAATATTCTTGGCTTGCAGCATAATCTCTTTCACCAAGCTTTCAATTTGATTGCTCGCCTCATGGGCTTTGGCGGCAAGATTACGCACTTCATCTGCGACCACGGCAAAGCCTCGACCAGCTTCACCAGCGCGTGCAGCTTCAATGGCGGCGTTCAATGCCAATAAATTGGTTTGCTCCGAAATCGCCTGAATATCAGTAATAAAGCGGTTGATGCTATTGGTGCTGTTGCTGAGTTGCACGACAGATTGTTGGCTCTTTTGCGAGTGAGTGTTGAGCTCGTTGGCCCGAATGGCTAAATTTGCCACTGCTTGTTTAGTTTGCTCAAACACCGAGCTCATCTGTGCCAGATGTTCATTCTCGTTTTGCATGTTTTCCGAGTTACTGAGCATGGCATCGCGAGTGGAATGCAGCATCTCTCCGCCCATAATTTGGCAGGCTAAAACTTCGGCAAAAGCTTGACTGTTCTCTGCTTGGTGCTGCTGTCCTTGCTCAAATTCTTGTATGGTTTGATGAAGTTCGTCGACCTGACGTTGATGGTCGCGGGTCATGGCGGTGAGTTGTTGTTCCAGCTCCTCTATCCGCTGTTGTTGCTGTTTGTTAAACCACATTCCGGCGGCGCTCCCTGAGATCGATTCCTGCAATCAAATCTAGCACAGGAGATTAAAAAGTGAACTGTGATGCCGAGAGATTTAGTGATTTTTATCGTTAAATTATTAGCTTAGCCAGAATTGTATTCGCCTAAAGTAGCAAGCCACGGCTGCTCTTCAACGCACCGTGGCTTGTTACTTTTTAAAGGCGTTAATGCTTAGGCGAATTTTTGCGCCTGTTGCAGTTTCAGTAGCCAGCGACCATAAAGGTAAATCCCAACCGCCGAAATACTGCCAATTGCGGCGATGATGTACCAGGCATAGCCAATGTTGTGGCTTTGATAGAGCAGTTCAGTGAGTGCTTTAGGGGATTCGCCAGTAAAGCTCACCAATTGCAAAAAGGCTTCACCTTGCGGGATTTGCTCAATTTGAGTTTGTGGCATACCGCGATCTGCTAACAGCTCACGGGAGAACAACTCTTTTGAGGCAAACATCTCATACAGTTTCGGGCCAAAATAGCCTTCTAAACTCCAACCTATCCCTTGTGGCAGCATCACAAAGCCTAGATACATCGCCTTTTTACCTTCCGGGGCGATGTTGCTCATAAACTCATTTTTCTTCGGGCTGATCATCATTTCACCGAGCGAAAACATGGCAATCGCCAGCACAATAAACCAAGCGGCATGGGTAAAGCCGACCAACACAAAGGCGAAGATACTGAACAAACAACCGACCAGCATCGCGGTGGTAATGCGATATTTGGCGGTGAGGGCGGCAATCAAAAAGCAGCTGGTCATGATCATCCCCGCATTCAGGTTCAGCATGCCTTCTGGCATCACTTTAGTGCCAGCATTATTGAGGCCGAGCCAAAATTGCAGAATGCCGTTCGAGGTGCCTTGTTCGCCAAAGAGACTGGTGACGATAACGCTGGTATCGACCCACTCTGATATATGAATTGGCAATACATCAAACAAGGAGTTGAACAGAAACCAGAAGCCAGCAAACACCAACATATAGTTGATCACCACAGGTTTCTTCAGTTCCTGCCAAGCATCTTTCCAGAGGAACTCTTGCCTAATTTCGCCGCTTTTAATCTTAGCTTGGCGCGCGAGTCGTGCTGCTTTGCCGGGCTCTTTATAGGCCAGTAAAAAGATAAAATTGAGCGAGATAATCGCGGCACAGGCATAAAACACCTTGTCCCACGACAACTGACGCATATGAACCGC
Source organism: Shewanella avicenniae (assembly GCF_017354945.1). Classification (NCBI taxonomy): domain Bacteria; kingdom Pseudomonadati; phylum Pseudomonadota; class Gammaproteobacteria; order Alteromonadales; family Shewanellaceae; genus Shewanella; species Shewanella avicenniae. The sequence continues at coordinate 771,603 of NZ_CP071503.1, forward strand.
CACCAGTGGCCCAAGAAAGCCACCAATATTCACCACTTGGTAGAAAATCCCCCACGCCATCGAGGAGTTATTGCGTTGGGTGGAGAGCGCCAGTGTGCCTTGAATCCCCGGTTTAAAAATGCCGGTACCGACGGCCAGTAGCATGGCGCCACCTAAAAAGCCCCAAAAGTTTGGCAACCATGCCATGCACAGATAACCACTGATTTTGACAATGGTGGAGGCAAAAATGGTTTCTTTGTAACCGACCCGATCTGATACACCACCACTGAATACCGGCACAAAGGTTTGTAAAAAAGCCCATACCGAAACGATGACGCCGTAGTCAGACAGGCTAATCCCCAGTCCACCGGCGGATTCGGGTGCTTTGGCATATAAGCCCGAACTGGTTTTTACCCCGTAGTAAGCGATACGTTCAACCAACTCCATGCCGCCGACCAGCCAAAATACATAACTGAGGCTGACAATTGAGGCCCACATGCCGAGCTGTTTTACTTCACTCAGATCGTTTCCTGAGTACTGATTTGTTGTTGTCATCTTTATGTCCAGACTGAAATTTACTTCAGCGTTGCAGCGAGATTTTATCGCTTGCCACTTTACCGACACTGAGGGGAAATTGAAAATTAGCGCGGTGAAACTGCTAACTTGCACAGGTGTAATTGGCAATAAAATGAAAAGTTATTTAATAGAGTTTCTTTGATTTTCTACGATTTATTAGTTGGTTAATCGTTATTTTTAAAGATTCACGCGTTGGCAGTGTATTTACACTTTGTGGGCGAAATTTTACAAAACCCCAAGTGATTTGACGGCAATGACGCGGGCGTAAATGAGTATCGATTGAATTCTGTGCCCTTGCGGCTTTTTTGCTATAATCCGCGCTTCGCTAATATTGGAAGCTGCTCAACATGGTGCAAATCTACACCCCTGCCAATGACATCATTCTGGATAACAAACTGGAACTTTTGTCTCCCGCAAAAAATGCTGATTACGGTATCGAAGCTATTCGCCACGGCGCAGATGCGGTGTATATCGGTGGCCCAGCCTTTGGTGCGCGCGCTACCGCAGGGAACAGCGTGAGTGATATTGCCCGCTTGAGCGAGTTTGCCCACGGTTATGGTGCGCAGGTGTTTGTGGCGCTCAATACCATTATGTCGGATGCCGAACTGCAACAAGCCGATACGCTGATCCATGAGCTTTATGATGCGGGCGTTGATGCGTTGATCGTGCAAGACATGGGCGTATTGCAGTTAGATCTGCCGCCAATTGCGCTGCACGCCAGTACCCAAACCGATAACCGCACCCCTGAAAAAGTCGCGTTTATGGAACAAGTGGGCTTCTCGCAAGTGGTGTTGGCGCGCGAGCTGAGCCTGCAACAGATTGCAGATATTGCCGCCACCGTGAAAACCCGCTTGGAGTTCTTCATCCATGGTGCGCTGTGTGTGAGTTATTCAGGCTTGTGTAATTTGAGCCATGCGTTTTCTAAGCGCTCGGCTAACCGCGGCGAATGTTCGCAGATGTGCCGCCTGCCATGTAACTTGAAAACCCGTGATGGTGAGCAACTGGCAGAAAACCAACACCTGTTATCACTGAAAGACAACAACCAGACTGATAACTTGGATGCGCTGATCAACGCCGGTATTCGCTCATTTAAGATTGAAGGCCGTTTGAAAGATCTGAGTTACGTGAAGAACGTGACCGCGCACTATCGTCAGCAGCTGGATAAGATCCTCGATCGCAATCCAGCGTTGCAAGCAGCATCTCATGGCCGCTGCGAATACACCTTTGTGCCGAATCCAGACAAAAGCTTTAACCGCGGCAAAACTGATTACTTTGTGAATCAACGCCACGGTGGCTTAAACGATTTCCGCACGCCGAAATATCTGGGGCAATCAGCCGGTAAAGTGACTGCCATAGGCAAAGACTGGCTGGAGATCGACCACAGCGGTAGTGAAGTTGAACAGCTGCACAACGGTGATGGCCTGTGTTATTTCACCATCGATTTCCAAAAAGCAATTCACTCGGATGCCAAGCTGAGTGGCTTACGGGTAAACCGCGCCGAAGGCAATCGCGCCTACTTGGCCAACCATGTGCCAAACGATTTGCGCGTGGGCATGGAGCTATTCCGTAACCTTGACCATGACTTTGAAGCGATTCTTAGCAAAGAGTCATCTAAGCGTTTGATTGAAGTCGATATCACCTTGTTTGATACCGACAGCGGCTTAGGTGTACGGGTTAAAGATGATCATGGTCATCAGATTGAAGTCAGCGCCGAACTCGAAAAACAAGCCGCCAATGATGCAGAAAAAACCATTGCCCAACAGCAAAAAGGCTTGGCGAAACTCGGAGGGACTCGTTATCACGCTCGCAAGGTTGAGATTGCCACTTCGCAGCCGTGGTTTGTGCCAGCTGGGCAGTTAAACGCGCTGCGCCGTGAGGCGATTGACGCGTTTGAGCAATACCGCGTTGATAACTATCAGCGCCCACCGCAATGGCCACGTAGTGATGTTGCCACCTTCCCGCAGAAGCATTTGAGCTTCTTGGGTAACGTGCTCAATGACAAAGCGGAAAGCTTTTACAAGCAGCATGGCGTGATTGAAATCGACGCAGCTTATGAGAAAAACCAAGTGCTGAATGATGCGCCATTGATGATCACTAAGCACTGTTTGCGCTACAGCTTTAACCTGTGTCCGAAAGAAACTCCAGGGATCAAAGCCGAGCCGATGGTGCTCGAAGTCGGCAGCGATACGCTCAAGTTGGTATTTGATTGCCAGAAATGCGAAATGATGGTGGTCGGCAGTAACCGTTTGTAATCATGCTGCTTGATTAACCTGTATCAACACTCAAAGCCGACATCAGCGTCGGCTTTTTGCTGCCCCTGTATGCTGAGGTTCAGCTTGGCTCGGGTATAGTCGTTAACTTAGCTTGCTGCTGACAGCGATAATAGACTGTATTTAAAAAGGAATAATGCGTAATGTTGCAATGGATGGTGAAGTATCGTGTCTGGATTTTTCTGTGGTGTTTGGTGCTATTGCCGTTATTGGAGTCGCTCTATCCGGGCACACTTTGGGGGCTGAATTGGCAGTCACCGATGTTGACCGCCTATGTGAGGGCATATCTATTGCTGCTAAAACTGGGCATGTTGTTTATTGTCGGGACTGTGCTGTTAGCCCTATATCCATACCTTAAGCCCAAGCTGAAGCGGCCAATTATCCCCGTCTCAGTTTTAACTGGGTTATGCCTCATGCAGCTGCCCTTTGTGTTGTTAGGGGTGATGTTGAATCTGCCAAGCGCCGGTTACCTTGAGCACTTTCATAACGAGTTTTCACTCGATGGACAACCGTTTTACGTCTATACCGCAGATCCCGGTGCTTTTGGGACGGCTTATCACTACGTGTATCGAGTCTGTCCGCGTCCTCTTGGTCGCTATGAGCTGAAAGAGCTTGGCCGTTTAGATTGGATGGGGGATATTCAGTTTCATCTTGAGGGGAGTGAGTTCGTCGCGACAGGTGAAAGCTCTCCAGATAAACCGCGGGAGCAACGTTTGTCACTTGCGAATAGCGATTGCTAATCGGTTGACTCAATCAAGACTAAAGTCGTTATCGGAATTGAACAGCTTTTGTGGTTTTTTTGAACTAAGTCAAATCCTCAGCGGATAAACTCTTCTAAGGTGTAGTTGTGTATCACAGGCCAACTAGAGGTATGTATGCGCAACTTCTCCGCGTTTAATGAACATCCGTTCCGTCTACCGATTACATTGCTTATTGCCTTGTTATTTTGGTTTTCTTTTGCGCCAGTTTTGTCACCGGAATTGCCCCAATTTCCACATTGGCAATTCATCGCAACTGTGTTGTTTATGATTGGCGTTGGCATTTGGGCGATGCAGATTGGTGGTCGAGCATTGTGGGCATTACCCCTGAGTTTCTCAGTGTTGTTATTGGCTGGCTTTGCCACCGAGCACACTTCAATCGCAATGATATTTGCAGAAGAGGGAATGTTACTGGCAGTGTTTTTGATCGGTATGTTGGTCGCGGGAAATGTGCGTTGGTCGGTACACGGGGCGATAGCGTTAACAGGCGTGTTAGCCTTTGCTTTTGGCTATCGTTTTGCTCACCTAGAGCCTATGGCGTCAGCGGATATTAGCCAACAATTGTTGCTCCTTGGCGCGCCGCTGGTGACTGCCGGCATCTTATGCTGTGTGTTTGGAGAAAGCGCTTGCTATGCACTGTTCAAAACCCACCATCGCAATATTGCATTTGGTTACGGAGGAGTGATGCTCGCTGCGGGTTTTCTGTTGGTGCTACTGCGCTAACGTATGTGTAAATAGCAAAAGACCGCCACGTTTGGCGGTCTTTTTTTATCCGCGATTAGGCCGATTTTTTCAAGGTACGGGCAGGGCTAGTGCGTACGTGAGTAAAGTACAGCGGTAAGCCAACCAACACAAATCCACCCACCAGATTACCGAGCGCCGTTGGAATTTCGTTCCAGACGATATACTCCATAAAGGTGAAGTTACCGCCCATGATCATTGAGAATGGGAACAAAAACATATTCACAATCGAGTGCTCAAAGCCCATAAAGAAGAACAACATAATTGGCATCCACATCGCCATCATTTTACCGGTTGCAGAGCTAGAGATCATCGCGCCCACAACCCCCATGGACACCATCCAGTTACACAACATGCCGCGGATAAAAATAGTCAACCAGCCATCGAACCCTTGTGCCTTGTAGCCTAAGGTGCGTGACTCGCCAATCTTGGCGACTTTCTCGGCGATGATCCCTCCGTCGACGTTATAGCCGTAGGTGAGAATAAACGACATCATAAAGGCGACGGTCAGTGCACCGCCAAAGTTACCCAAAAATACCAAGCCCCAGTTCCGCAGTACTTGGCTCATGGTCACCCCAGGTCGCTTATCGATTAATGCCAATGGCACTAAGGTAAACACGCCTGTGAGCAAATCGAACTTCATCAAGTACAGCATGATAAAGCCCACTGGGAACAATATTGCGCCGATCAGTGGTTGCCCGGTTTTAACCGCGACTGTGATGGCGAATACGGCGGCTAACGCCAAAATCGCCCCTGCCATAAATGCACGAATCAAGGTGTCTCGGGTAGACATATAAACCTTGGATTCACCTTGATCGACCATTTTGGTGACGAATTCATTTGGTTCTACATAAGACATCTTGGGTTCCTCACACAGTTGTCATTGAGATTCAGCGTTTGAGATACATGTTCGGGACTGCAGGGCTATCACGGCAAAATTCAGGCATAAAAAAACGCCCTAAGTATTGCGTGATTAACACGTAATACTTAGGGCGCCATTACCCGGTGATACATTCAAATTCAGTGCACTCATACTGAATTTGAAGGCTGCACATTCCGATTAAGCCACAGACTTCAGTGCCTGTTTTATTTTCATTTTATCAATTGCAGGTAGTGTGCCAAAATTAATAATCATTTAAAATCAGTATGTTGTTTATTGTGGTGGTATGTGGGATGAATCTTTATGTGCACTAATATGGTGAGGTTTTGCCCTGTTGAAGTGCAACTGCCTGCGTTACGTCAGGGCAAGGAGACAAGTTTAGCCTGTTACTTGTGAGCGAGATTATTTGGGTGAGATTATTGCGCCATTAGCTTAACTTGCTGCACTAACGCATAGAGCCCATTACTGCGCGACGGACTCAACTGGCCAGCCAATCCCAATTGAGCAAAATACGCCTCTGCGTTAAAGGCATTGATATCCGCTGTCGTTGCACCATTGGTGGCGGCTAAAATCAGCACAATCAGGCCCTTGACGATACGCGCTTCGCTGTCCGCCAGATAGAAGTGCTGGCCATTGATTTCAGTGTGATACAACCAGGCGGCACTTTCGCAGCCATCCACTTGGGCTTTCGCAGTTTTGAACGCGTCATCCATAGCTGGCAGCAGTTTGCCCAGTTGCATCAGCAAGCGGTATTTATCTTGCCAGTTACTGGCCTGAGCCAGTTTATCACGAGCGCTAAGCAGCTTATCTTGCTGTTGATAAAAGGCGCTAAATTGCGTGGCAGGCAGTGATGGTAAAGCGTCGGTCACAATTAAAAATCCTCATTCAGCAGTTCAAGGGTTTGCTTCAGCGCTGCTAAAAACTGCTGAATATCTTGCTCATTGGTGTAGATGCCAATCGAGGCGCGGCAGCAACCGCTGAGCTGTAACAGTTCCATCAGCGGCATGGCGCAGTGATGGCCGCAGCGAATCGCTACGCCTTGCTGATCTAGCAGCGCGCCGATGTCTTGATGATGTTCGCCGCGCACGTTAAACGCCACCGCACCGCAGTTATCACTGTGGGCGCCGTATAACTCGATTTCTGGCAACTGAGCCAATCCTTGCTGCAGTAGTTGCAGCATGCGTTGCTCATGGGCGTTGCTGTCGCTGTTGGCGTGTTGCTGGAGAAATTCGATCGCTTCGCCAAGGCCAATAATCTCGGCAATCGGCGGTGTGCCCGCTTCTAACCGATGCGGCAGCGCGCCAAAGGTGGTGCCACTGAAACTCACGGTTTTGATCATCTCGCCGCCAGTCAGCAGCGGGGTTAACTTTTCGAGCTCGGCAAGCTTGCCCCATAAGACGCCAACGCCAGTTGGGCCATACATTTTGTGGCCAGAAAAGGCATAAAAATCGCAGCCGATGGCTTGCACATCCACGCTTAAGTGCGCAATCGCTTGCGCGCCATCGACGACTGTCATCGCGCCTGCTTGTTTCGCTAGCTGACACAACTGAGCGATATCATTCACGGTACCGAGCACATTGGACACATGACTCAGCGTCACCAGTTTTGGATTGCGCGCGAGCTGGGTTTTGAAGGCTTTGATGTCCAAGCGCTGCTGGCCATCCAGGGCAATCGGTTCGACGATTGCCCCTGTGCGCAATGCCAGTTGCTGCCACGGCACTAAATTGGCGTGATGGGCGGCACTATCAATCAACATCAAATCACCGGCGCTCAGTTGCGGCGCCAAACCATAGGCCAGCATGTTGAGTGATTCGGTGGTGCCGTGGGTAAAGATAAGCTCTTGGCGGATATGGGCATTGATAAAGCTTGCGAGCTGGTCGCGCACCGCTTCTACTGCGCGGGTGGCGCTGGCAGATAATTGATAAGAACCACGGTGCACATTGGCATTTTGCTGGCGATAGTAGTGATCCATCGCGGCGATTACGCTTTCAGGTTTCTGCGCGGTCGCGGCGGTGTCGAGATAACACAGCGGATAGTCACCTTGAGATAAGGTCAGCAGTGGAAACTGCGCGCGAATAGCAGCGTGGTTCATGGATCAATGCTCAGCGTTGCAACAAAAGAATAGGCGGCAGATCTTCAAAGATTCTGCCGCCTATTGCAAGGGCTTTAGCCTGTTTGCAGTCAACGAGCTTTCACTAAGGGCAAGGCAAGCGGAACTCGTCGGAGATATCTCGCAGTGACTGCAGTATCTCTTCATCAAGAGTTAAATCCAGGCTGCCGATGTTCTCTTCTAACTGCTGCACGCTGGTGGCGCCGATAATATTACTGCCCACAAATGGACGGCTGTTGACCCATGCGAGCGCCAGTTGTGCCGGACTCAGATTGAGTTTTTTTGCTAGTGCAACATAGGCTTCCGTGGCCTTTAATGCTTGTTGACTGCCGTTATAACGAGAGAAACGTTTGAACAAGGTTAGCCGCGCATTTTCAGGGCTTTGGCCATTGAGGTATTTACCCGTGAGCGTGCCGAACGCCAGTGGTGAGTAGGCCAACAGCGGCAGCTGTTCGCGGTGGCTGATTTCACTCATGCCTACTTCAAAACTGCGGTTTAGCAAGCTATACGGGTTTTGTACGGTGACGATGCGTGGCAGGCTATGTTTCTCGGCATACTGCAGATACTTCATGATGCCCCAAGGGGTTTCGTTTGAAACGCCGATATAACGCACCTTGCCCATGCGGATCACTTCTGCCAAGGCTTCGAGGGTTTCGATGATCGAGGCTTTGGTTTCACGTGGGTTTTCAGGGTAGTACAACTCGCCAAAAAAGTTGGTGTGACGTTGCGGCCAGTGGATTTGGTACAGGTCGATGGTATCAATCCCCAAGCGCTCTAACGAGGCATCCACCGCAGCATGAATATTGTTCCAATCCAATGCCATACTGGGACGAATGTAATCGCATCGGCCGGGGCCGGCGATTTTGGTGGCGATGACTAGCTTGTCGCGATTTTTACGACTGCGTAAATATTCGCCCAAAATGGTTTCGGTAGCGCCTTGGGTTTCTGGCTTAGGGGGAACCGGATACATTTCGGCGGTATCAATAAAGTTGATGCCAGCGCCAATCGCGCAGTCCAGTTGCGCAAAGGCCTCTGCCTGACTGTTTTGCTCGCCCCACGTCATGGTGCCGAGGCACAGCTTACTGACATCAAGGCTCGTCTGGGGAATTCGGCGATATTCCATCAATCACTCCCTTTGCTTGAATAAGAGATTCAAGCTAACAAGTTTTTTCAAGGCTGCACAGGGAGATGTTGTTCAGCTGATGTATTTTTCGCCAGTTTACAGCGCTTTTAGCATGGGGATTTCGCACACTGTGTGTCCGGTATTCCCCAAATGCTGTGGCAAGCGACGAAAACCGAGGTGATAGTATAGTCGAAGCGCCTCTGGCAGGATTTCGGTCGTCTCAAGGTAGATCTGCTGATAACCAAAGTCACGGGCAAAGTTCATACACAATTGCGCAATTGCGCTCGCTAAACCTCTGCCACGAATGCTTGGAAGAAAGTACATTTTCTGCAGTTCACAGATATCGTTGTTGCCAGCAAGGGCGCCGATACCACAACCGCCCACGATCTCGCCATCAGCCTCAATTACCAAATAGAGATGACCTTCAGGGGCATAAACTGTGGCGATATGATCTAAGGTTGCGTCACCCACACTGTAGCCTTTCTCGGGTGTCAGCTCATACTCGGCCGAGACTGTGCGAATTAACTGCGCGACGGCGGCGTTGTCTTCGGCTTTGATAGGGCGAATATTGATGTTGGGCGTCACTCGCCAGCGCCATGATTGTTTGGCGGGAATTAATCCTTGCGGTGGCTTAGCGTGAGAGCGGTCAGTCATGGCGAGTGGTGAATGAAAGTTGTTCAATGAATAGCACAACATAGCCTGAGAATTTGCACAGTGCAATCTCCGTGGAACAGTGTAATCTCTGTGGATCAGTACAAGTCACGGAATCGTAACGGGGCGCTGGCGAGGATCAGTGCTGCGGTATAAATGCTTTCTCGACTGGCATGACCTTGGGTTAATAAGCCAATCGCACCGCCCGCCTGCTTCACATTCACTGTGTTGAATAGCGCATCCATAATCTCACCGAGTTCTTGCGCGGGTAATTTATCAAACACTTGCTGCGGTAACGGTAACAATGCGCTACGCCCAACACACAATTGCGTGTTGGTGGCGATGGTGACATAGGCAAAGGTGGCCGGGCCATGGTCGAAATTATCCACGCCGCCTTCCATGCTGAGGTAATAGTCAGCTTGATGATGTGCGCGACACCATTCAACACGATTGATGGCACCTTGCTTGGTTTCGCTGTCTGTCATCGGTTGGTCAGCGACACCAGAGGGTGCCTTGACCGCTTCCACCACAATGTTGGCGTTTGGATGCAGCGTGCCGACCACGGCTTTAGCCGCATTTACTTTGACCGGATTGGTTGAGCCGACGACGATGCGAATAGTGTTGCTCATGGGTTTACTTCACCTTTTCTTCAAACATTAACTTTTCTTCAAACATCAAATAGTGGCTTTGCTCCATGCCGAGCGCTTTGTAGGTGTGCTGTGCGGCGTGGTTATCGTGCTCGACATACAAGCGGAAACTGGCGGCAGAGTTATCCGCTGCTGCTAAGTCTTTCACCTTTTGGTACAGGGCGCGATATAGCCCTTGGCGACGGAACGCGGGTTTTACGTATACGCTTTGAATCCAGTAGTAGTCTTTGGCGCGCCAGTCACTCCATTCAAAAGTGACCATCAGTGAGGCGGCAATTTCACCCGCTTTTTCTACCACCAAATAGAAGCCGCGACTGGGTTGTTTCAGCAGTGTTTGTACGCCTTGCGTCAAGATATCTGCATTAAGTTCCAGCCCTTCGGTTTCAAAGGCCATGGCTTGGTTAAAGGCGACGATGTCGGCGAGGTCTTGCTGAGTTCCTTTGCGTATCAACATATTGGCGATTTTGTCTAAGCGAGAAAATGAAGTGGCAACAATCTAGCAGGGGCTGGCGTTTGCTGCAAATTGCTTAGGCCGGATTTTTTATAGCAAAACCTTATTAGACTAAAGTCTAGTGATGGCTATAATTGTTCGGGAATTAGACAGATTTCCCGGTGTTACCGGTGTTGAGTTGTAGTGAACAGATGTTCCGGGGCAAGACGATGAATAACAGCAATAAAAATCCAGTGCCTAATTGGCTGATGGCAAATCTATTACACTTTGTATTAACTACCTTGACCTTTGGTCTATGGGCACCAGTTTGGTGGTGGTTTGTATTTCGCGAAGAAATTAAAACCTCGGGTTGGTTTCACCTGTTTGATAATGACTACTGGGACTACATCGTCGAGCGTGACGAGCCACCAGCAGCACTTTATCCAACCCGTTTTGATCTCGCTGGCGAAATGCAGTTCAAAGCGTAAGCTACACGCTTTACTGGCTCTTGAGTCTTTACGAAAACCTAGCCTCGGCTGGGTTTTTTAGTTTATGCGCTCTAATTTGAGCAATCGCTGGTGATGACGATCAAGTAGCTTCAGCTGATCACCTTTAATGTGCAGTTGTGCCACCTGTGGTAACACCTCACGAAAGGCTTGTTCTTGCTGCATCAATGCATCCACACAGGCTTTGCGAGTACCTTGTTCGGCAGTTAGTTGCAGCTGGTGATCCACCAACTGGTAGTGACCAGTAAAGCTATTACAGCTGTTATTGCCGCTGAGTTGACCGTCCTCGGCGAAGGTTAAATAAGCGGTGCTATAACTAAGCGTGGCTTGCTGCTTAATAGCGGTCAGGTACCATTTACCCACGAGTTGATTCGCAAGTTGTGGCTCATTGATGGAAGATTGGCAGGCGCTGATGAACCCTATCAACGCAACAACGACAGCAATTTTTCGCATAAGACAACGGCTAAATTAATGCGGGGCGTCAGTTTGGCAATTCTCATTAAAAAGTAAAAGCCTAATATCCGTGCATGACACACATTTATTAGGCTTTTCGATGAGTTGTTATTAATTGGTGGCTTGAATGTTACGCTTCGGTATTAATGCTGAGCGTTGCATGTGATGACTGTAAGCCTTCTTTGGCACTCTCCAACATCGGCGCGAGTTTGGCTGTAGAGTCTGGCGCAAAGAACTTGGCGCTAGAGTCTAGCGTCATCGGGGTGGGTGATTGGGCAAATTGCTTTTCGACCCGACGAATGATGTGCTCTAAATCGCGCTCCATATCCACAAACACCAGCAAGACAAATTTGGTGGCATCAAAATGCGCCGCCATATCCGCAACGCGCAAGGTACCAATCAACAAGTTCGCCAGTTCGCGATGTGCCCGTTCTTGTGTTTCTTCGTCAACCTCACCTTGTGGAACCAACTCAAAAAAGATTAGGCCGCAATGAGCGCCGAAGCGTCGACCCAAATTGAGCTGCCTCGGCGCCATCATAATGAAGCCATAACTGTTCAACATACCGGTGGCTGGATCGCGCATCGACAAGGCTTCAATCCGATGGTTTTGGCATAGCAAGGCTAAATCTTGTTGCAGTAAAATTTGAAATGGCTCAAGCATCATTGGCGATACGTGCTGCACCTCATTGGCGTGCGCATTCACCACACACAAACAACCGAACTCAGAACCATCGGGCCAAAATACCGGCCGAGATAAGATGCATATTGCGTTGCTAAATTCTTTCGGCAGTTCATCGGAGACCATTTGAGTAAGATCGAGGTTAAGGCCGCCGATGCCACTGGAGGTCATCTGCTGCAATAATGGGCTTTCAAGCTCGAACTGTTTACCAGGGGCGAACCGAAACGTGGTATCAGCTGCACTGGCAATAATTTCAAAGCCAGCGTCAGTTTTTTGCAGCACAAATACTTTATCTGCCTGATAATAGTGTTTCATCAACTCGCACTGTTGCACCCAGCGCACGAGGTTGAGTCCGTGGTTATCATGTTCCAGCAAACTTTTTCCTGGTTTCACTGTATCGGGCAGCATAAGGTGTTTCGCCTATGTTATTGAGTTATAGGTAAGTGTGGTGACTTTGTTGCAGATTTGCAACTTTATTCCAGTGTGCTATAGCAAAAGTGTGTAGTGGCTATGTTTTTATTTAAATAACATAAAAATTAGTGAGTTATGCAGATAAAATGTGCGGATAAAAGCGATATTCCGGTGATTAAAGCGTTAGAAAAGTTGGCCGTTTCTGATGAATTTTCCGAAATTGAGCTGCGCCAAGGGGTATCTGGCGATTTTTTTGATGAGCAACAGTTGCAGACATTAGTCGCGCAGCGAGCGATTTGGCTGATTTTTGATAACGCTTCTGCGGTGGGGTATTTGGTATTTGCCAAGTTTGACTTTCATCAACACAGCCCGCTCTATCGCCAGCTGCACAACCGTTGCTCTGGTAACAGAGAGTTGGGCATAGATTGGCAACATCTCAATGTGTGTGGTCCCGTGTGGCTCCATCAACGAGCAAGAGGTAAGGGCGCGTTTCAGCAGCTATATGCGGCGGCGAAAGCAAAGTCGTCAGGCCAAGTCATTGCGTTGATCGCCGAACATAATAGTGCATCAATAAAAGCCCACTGTCGCGCCGCGAATATGCAGATTATTGATTTTCAGACACTCTCCGGACGAGATTTCTATCTGCTGCTGGGCTAAAGCGTTAGCGCAGTTTTGCAATTTCATACATTTGAACAAGGGAAGCTATGACGCGGTTATCAGAGGCTGAAACGCTCGAAAATTTATTGCCTGAGCTGCAACGCTTGCCGTTGTCTAGCTATGATCTTGCCCGTTATCTTTTTTCTAAGCTGGCATTAGCAAACCTGAGCGCACAGGTGTGGGAGATCAAATTGGCCGACGCGACTCGGCACCATTTTGCGCTGCAGCATCATGAGGCTTGGTTGGATTGTGGTGCAGACAATGCTGCCCAAGCTACGCCAATGGTGCTCGGGGCAGATACGGTTGTTGAGCCCCTGAAGTTGCTTGAAGTCGCGGCGCTGTCGGAGGCGCAGCTACAGTTTATGTGTATTCAATCCGCCCATTTCGACCATTGCTACTGAGTTGCGGGCCATATTTTTGAGCTCAATACCTACTGTGTGTATAATCGCCCGCCCAGATCGTCATGGTGCTGCGTTATGCAGCAGCGTTTAACTATAGGTAATCAGTGTGAAGCAGCCTCTTAATCATTATCGTCGCTTTAGTATTGCGCCCATGTTGGAGTGGACTGATCGCCATTACCGCTACTTTGCTCGCCTTATGTCGTCGCAAACCTTGCTCTATACCGAGATGGTTACCACCGGCGCGATTCTGTTTGGTAAAGGGGATTACCTCGAATACAACAGCGAAGAGCATCCGTTAGCGTTGCAACTCGGGGGGAGTGATCCCGCTGCTTTGGCTAAATGTGCCAAAATCGCCGCAGAACGTGGCTATGATGAAGTTAATCTCAACGTCGGTTGTCCATCTGATCGTGTTCAAAATGGCCGTTTTGGCGCTTGTCTAATGGGCGAACCAGCGCTGGTTGCTGATTGTATTAAAGCGATGCAGGATGTGGTCGACATTCCGGTGACAGTGAAGACCCGCATCGGCATTGATGAGCAAGATTCCTACCCATTTTTGACCCGCTTTATTGATAAGGTTAGCGCCACTGGCTGCGAGACTTTTATTATCCATGCGCGTAAAGCGTGGTTGAACGGCTTGAGCCCGAAAGAGAACCGGGAAATTCCGCCGTTGGATTATCCGCGCGTCTATCAACTGAAGCAGGATTATCCGCAGCTCAATATTAGCCTCAATGGCGGCGTAAAAACCTTTGAAGAGATGGATACCCATCTGCAACACCTCGATGGGGTAATGGTTGGCCGCGAAGCTTACCAAAATCCTTATCTGTTGGCCGACGTTGATCAACGTTTGTATGGACTGGATAAACCGAGCTTAACGCGTGATGAGGTGGTTGATTTGATGCTGCCTTATATTGAGCGTCACTTGCAAAATGGCGGTCGCTTGAACCACATTACCCGACACATGACGGGGCTCTATCAAGGGGTGGCCGGTGGCCGTCGTTGGCGCCGTTACCTCAGCGAAAATGCCCATAAGCAGGGGGCCGATTGTGAGGTGGTATTGGCTGCACGCGCCAGTATTCAGCAAGGCTAAAAACGCTGTTGGTTAAAATAACGACAACAGTGGTGAAATTCGCCACTGTTTAATTTAGCTGCAGCATTTATCGGTAATCTGTGCCCAATTTTCTGCTGCAACCACCTCGTTAAAAATATAAATTTTATTTATATTTCAATATATTACGTGTTATTTTTGAATTCTGGCACACCCCTTGAATTATCCTGTTCGAACGCTGAATAGTTCAGCACTGAATAAAAGGATGATTCACATGAAAAACTTCACTTCTACTTTAATTGCCGGTGTATTGGTTTCAACTAGCTTATTGGGTAACGCTGCAGAAGCGGCAGATACCGCTGCTGATGTTCAACACCAATTGGTGACTTCAATCAGCAACAGCATTAGCCAGCAAGCCAATGAGCTGTATTACGGTGCGAAGGCTGAAATCCTCGCTTCAATTCAACGCGAACTGAGTTTGTCGCTGGCCAGTCTCGAACTTGATAACAGCCAAGCACCTATGATGGCTGAAGCGAATGATGCGCCAGTCGCGAACGACGCCAACGCGTTACAAACTGCGGCTAAGTAACAGGAGCGAATAATGAATTTAGCTGAACGTATGGGGAATCCTAAAAAATGGCTCTGTGGGTTAAGTCATAAGTTGGCGACAGATATGTCGTGGTCGCTAACCACTGTACGTCTAACGTGGATTTTACTTGGGATCATTCAACCTATTACGACCTTATTGGTGTACTTCGGGTTGAGCGCGCTGTATCCCATGCTAAAAAATCGTTAGTACGGCGGGAGGTCAAATGCATAAACACAGACGCTACCGTCGAAGTTCGCAGTTATTGGTTTGGGCCTTAGTGGCTGGCTTTATCCTGCTGGCGTTAATGATGACTCAGGCTGACACTCTGTCATGGATTATGGCATCACCGCTGATGTGGTTTGATGAGAGCCTTTGGTCAATGAGTCTCGCTGCGATGACGGTGCTGCTTTTGCTCTGTTGGGTGACGGCGGCTTTTAGTTTGATGGCGTTAGCGACCTTGTCTTGTTCGCTGATGGCTTTAGTACTGCTGTTGAGTGGTGCAAGTTTATTGTGGCCAATCATGTTGATATTGCTAGCTGTGTGGGGTTTTAATCGCGCATTGCAACAACCTTGACCGTCTACTTAGCGCCTTTAACATAAAGGGTGTTAAGCAGACAGCCACACTATGCGTGTTCAGTCGTCAGCTTGCTGTTGTTAGTCGTGCTTTCAGAATCTGTTCATCAAGAATTGTTGAAAATGCTGCCGAGCTTCGTCGCTGCTGAGACACTTGGTAAAGCAATCCAACTCTTGCTGCATATGCAGTTTGAGCTGATTCTTCCAAGGTTTCATCAGCGCTTTGGTTTGTTGCACCGCTGCACTTGGTTTGCTGGCAATCAACTTGGCTTTGCTAAGACTAAACTCAAATAACTCGTCTTCTTCAATGATTTCATTGATGATGCGATAGCCGCGCGCTTGCATGGCGTTAAATGGCTCACCAGTGAGCAGTAGCTCGGCCGCACGAGGGAAGCCTACCAGTTGTGGTAGCAACATGCTGGCACCTGCTTCGGGCACAAGGGCGAGATTGATAAAGGGCAGTTGAAATTGCGCACTTGCATCAGCATAAACCAGATCGCAATGCAGCAACATGGTGGTGCCGATGCCGATAGCAGGGCCACTGACTGCGGCAATCAACGGTTTTTTCAATGCCAGTAAGCAGAACAGAAATTGAATGGCCGGATGCTCAGCATCTATGTTGGGCAAGTTGAGAAAATCAGCAATGTCATTGCCTGCAGTAAAACAGTGCGGTTCGCCACAGAGCAGAAAGCTGCAGATGTCATTGTTGCTGTCACCTTCAATCAGGTAAGCTGTGAGTTCACGGTACATTTCCAGATTGATGGCGTTCAGTTTATCTAAGCGATTGAACTGTATGATACGCACACCGTCGATATCGTTAACCTTGATCATGGACATCTAAACTGCCTCCCTCGGTCAAACCATGAGTATGGCAGTGTAAGCGAATATGTGTAGAATTTAAACGTTCGTTTAATTTGAGCTGGTGTCACTGCCAAGCATCAATTAGCGTGACGCAAAGCTGAGACTCGCTAGAGTGAAGGAGCGAAACATGCAAGCAAAATGGAGCTGGAAAATACTACTGTCAGGTGTGGTAGCGGTTGTTTTCGCATTTTATCTGGTGGCTGTGTGGTGGAGCGTTGAGCCGGATGTGCTCGCACCGCAAACCACAACTTCTGCCGATGGTAAACCGCTCACCGGTTATGCCACCACCAGTGCCATCATTGATTCAATGGAAACCTTGTTGGATAAGTCTGGTGGCTGGTTGTCAAATGACATTACCCCGCCATCTTTGATGATGGACAACATGCCTGCCTTTGAATTTGGCGCGCTGGAGCAGATCCGCGACATGGCGCTGATCATGCGCAAAGAGTTTAGCCGCTCGCAGTCGCAATCTACCGCCGATAAAGATCTGCTTGAGGCGCATTCCAAGTTGAATATTGACCACACCAGTTGGTTGGTGCCGAGTGCTGAGAGTCAATATCGCGATGCCATCAAGCTGTTCAAACTCTATCGGGCGCGCATGGCTGACCCGAATAACAAAGATGCGCAATTTTATGCGCGTGCAGATAACCTCAATGAATGGCTCAAAGAGGTGCAAAAGCGGCTTGGTAGTTTGTCGCAACGTCTCTCCGCCAGTGTGGGGCAGGAGCGGTTAAACACTGATCTCGCCGGTGATAGCGCAGCGCGTCAGTCAACCCCTGTGGCATCAAGCCAGCAGATCAAAACCAGCTGGTGGCAGATTGATAATGTGTTTTTTGAGGCACGTGGCTCTACGTGGGCGCTACTGAATTTTATGAAGGCCATTGAAGTGGACTTCGCCGATGTGTTGCAGAAGAAAAATGCTGAAGTGAGCCTACGCCAGATTGTGCGCGAGCTTGAAGGGACGCAGCAAACGGTATGGAGTCCGATGATCTTGAATGGTTCCGGGTTTGGTTTTATGGCAAATCACTCTTTGGTGATGGCGAACTATATCTCTCGGGCAAATGCCGCCGTCATCGATCTTACTAATCTGTTATCACAAGGCTAATTTGAATGAAAATTTCCTGCATTGCACTCATGCTCGTGAGTGCTTTCGCGGCCAGTTCGGCCAACGCTGCTACGGTTTTAGGGGTTAAAGTTGGTGGCGATCTGTTGTGGGCTGAGTCCACAGGCGCGCTGGCGGAGCTGCACCACGCTAAGCAGAATATTGATTACAAGGACACTGCGCAGTACAGCGTGTGGTTGAACTTAGAACATCCGATCCCCTTGCTGCCGAATCTCAGAATTCGTGAAAACCATTTGGAAACCGATGGCAGATTGGCTGACGCGGAATTTGTATTTCAAGGCGTAGATTACACTGGCTCAGTCAAAGGCACGGCTGACTTATCTAACACCGATTTTGTGTTGTATTACGAGGTGTTTGATAACGATATTCTGTCGGTCGATCTGGGCGGCGCTTATAAGAAATTTTCGGGTGAATATCGCATGTCGCAGGATAACTTTGCTGGCAGCATCGAATTAGATGGTGGCGTGTATATGGGCTACGCCAGTGCCGAAGTGAGCCTAATCACGACCGGATTATTCGCCTACGGTGAGCTGCTCGCAGGGATTGATTACAACAGCATACGCGATTACCAAGTGGGCTTAGGCTGGCAGTTTGATGGGGTGGCGCTCGATACTCGAGTGAGGTTGGGCTACCGCCAATTCAACTTTGAAGATCCTAGTTTTTCGGGGGTGACGGCCGACATGCGCTTCAGTGGTGTTACCGCTGGTGTCGAAATCGTGTTTTAGGTGCTCACTGCTTAGCGTTTATCGCTCAAACAAAAAACCGCCTTTCGGCGGTTTTTTTAATGGTTCAGCGTCGCTTATTGAGCGGCAGGCTCGTCAGTTAAGCCGTTGTTAATGCTAACAACATCGGCTTCAGTCAATGTGCCGGCAGCTTGTTTCAATGCCAGAATTGAGTTGATGTAACCGTAACGGGCATCAGACAGTTGACGCTTGGCGTTGTACAAGTTGTAGGTGCTGTTGAGCACGTCAACGATTGTACGTGTACCCACTTCAAACCCTGCTTGGGTGGCTTTCAGTGCACTTTCAGCGGAAATCACTGACTGCTCATAGGCTTTAATTGACGTCATAGACGCGGTGACGTCGTTAAAGTTACTACGCACGCTGCGGATCACTTCACGGTGGGTTTGTTCCAACGCTTGGCTCGCTTGAACGTAAGCGTATTTCGCTTGTTTTATGCGAGATGTCACCGCAAAACCTTCAAAGATCGGGATTGACATGGTCAAGCCCACTGAGCTGTTATCGAAATCTGGCTGTGATACGCCGTCAGTTTCTTGATCTAAGCCTTTAGAATATGACGCATTAAAGCTCAGTGATGGCAGATGACCAGTCTTTTGCAGGCGGATTGTTTCCTTGGCGATATCTTTGGCTAAACGATTGCTCAAAATCGCCAAGTTGTTGTCTTCAGCCAGCTTTTGCCACTCATTTGATTGCGTAGGTGCTGGGCTAGACGCAGAGAAACGTTGCGTATCGAGCACTTTAATCTCGGTATGGTCAATACCGGTGATTTCACGCAGTGCTTCGTAGCTGTTGGTTAGCGCGTTTTGCGCCGTAATAACCGCAGCTGTGGCTAAGTCATATTGCGCTTGGGCTTCATGTACATCGGTAATTGCGGTCAAACCTACGGCAAAACGCTGTTTGGTTTGCTCCAACTGACGTTCGATAGCACTTTTTTGCGCTTGCTGATACTCAAATGTATCTTTGGCTGACAGCACATTAAAGTAAGCAGTCGTGACACGGATAATCAGGTTTTGCAGTGATGCTGCATAAACCGTATCAGCTTGTGACGCGGCTTTTTCTGCAAGGTCTAAACCTACCCAAGCGGCGTGGTCATATACCAACTGGCTAAGTGACAGTGTGCCTGCAAGGCCATTGGTATTCGAACCTGGGTCATTCCATGCTTTGCTGTATCGTACCTGACCACTTACGGTTGGTAGCAATGGTGCGCGGTTTTCTTCAATCGCTTCGAAAGTTTGATCGCGTTGCGCTTTAGCTTGCAAAACCACAGGATCGTTGGTTAATGCTTGCTGATATATTTGAAGCAAATCGTCGGCAAACGCAGAGTTCGCCGTCGCTGCGAAAGTCAACGCAGCACACAAAGTGCGGATCTTGAATTTCATTAGCTGTCCTTATAGACAAACACCCGATTCGGGGTTGTTTAACTTCGTTAGACTGTTAAATGCCCTTCGAAAAAGGCGGTATGCGCTTCCCGACGCTTCCCTAATACAGCAGAACTTGTTGGTTGAAATTCTAAGAAATCAACCAATTTGCAGTCAACTCCGTATTGTAACAGATTTTATGTTTAAAAAACGCTAACCACTTGCTAGACAGTGCACTGTCAGCGACAAAGCGTTAGGATTAGCAGCATAAACACGGAGAGGCAAAAATGACCGACAAAAAATTTTCTAAAGCGGATGTCGAAATAATTGAGCAAAGAACCCTTTATTCCGGCTTCTTTTCTATGGAAGAATACCGCTTCCGTCACCGCTTGTTTGCAGGCGGATGGAGCGAAGAGGTTTGCCGCGAAGTGTTTGAACGCGGTCATGCCGTGGTCGTGCTACCTTACGACCCCGTGACTGATCAAGTGGTGTTGATTGAACAGTTTCGTTTTCCGGCGGTCGCAACTAGCGAACATCCTTGGCTATATGAATTAGTCGCAGGCATGTTCGAGCCCAACGAAGCGCCCGAAGATGTTGCACGGCGCGAACTCATGGAAGAAAGCGGGCTAGAGGCTCGCGCACTGCATTTTGTGAACAGCTATCTTTCTAGCCCTGGTGGCTGTACCGAGCGCTACTATCTGTATTGTGCGCTAGTGGATGCCAGTAATGCTGGTGGTATTCACGGATTAGCCGAAGAGCATGAAGATATTCGCGTATTGGTGTTGCCACGGCAACAAGCGTACGAGATGACACAAGATGGTCGAATCGATAATGCATCGACAGTGCTAGGATTGCAGTGGTTGCAACTGAACTATGACAAGATGTTGGAATTGAATGACTAGAGCCGCTGTAAAAGACAGATATAAGCCGAATGTGAACCAGTTTTTGGCCTTATGTGGCCGCAACTATGCGCATATTCAGCGTTGGTTACCTGAACAATGCCAACTGGGCGACCAGTGGCAAGCGACGGGTGCGTTTGGCTGTCTTGATGTCGAAGTGCTTGAAAATACCCCCTACACTCAACTGGTCAGTATCACTCGAAACGTTGATTCTCAAGGTATAGTGCCTGTTCCTAAAGTAACCGTTCGCATATATCATGACGCGCAATTGGCTGAAGTGTTAAGCAGTCAACAGATCTTTCGCTTGCGCGCAGTGTATGATTATCCGAACCTGCGGATGTATCATCCAGATGAAAAATATCAGGTAAACGCCTTTTTGGAGGAGTTGTTGAAAATCGACTGTCACGCACACGCAAATGCCAGTCATAGTCTTGGGTAATCTTGGGTAATCAATGTGCTGAAAGAGGCTATCACTTACAGTATTCCTAAGGATCACACTGTTCGGCTAGTGCAGATTACCGATCCTCACTTATTTGCTGATGCTGAAGGGCATCTGCTGGGGGTGAATACCGCCAGTAGTCTGAAGGCTGTGGTCAGCACAGTAAAAGCGTTGAGCTATCCAGCAGATCTGTTGTTGGCAACTGGCGATATCAGCCAAGATTTTTCTGCTCAATCCTATCGCAACTTTGTAGAAGCGGTGGCGCCGCTGCATCTGCCTTGTCACTACCTGCCGGGTAACCATGATGATCTGAGGATCATGACGTTGCATATGCAGGGTAAGCACGTTTATGGCCAACAACGCGTGATTGTGGGGAATTGGCAGATAATTCTGCTGGACTCTACGGTGCATGGTAAGCCCGGCGGTCATCTGGCGGAGAGCCAATTTGCCTTGATCCGCAAAGCGATAGCCGCTGAGCCCGACAAACATGTGTTGCTGGTAATGCACCATAATCCCATTCACGTGCAATGTACTTGGTTAGATCAACACTGGATGGATAACGGTGCTGAATTTATTGCAGAAATGGCCAGTTATCCGCAGGTGAAAGGGATGTTGTGGGGACATGTTCATCAAGCGCTGGAGCAGACGATTACCGGTCAACATGGACCAATCAATTTGATGGCTACGCCATCAACCTGTATTCAATTTAAGCCGTTATCACCTTATTTTGCTTTGGATATGGTGCAGCCGGGCTACCGTTTGCTGGAGCTGCATGCCGATGGTAGCATGCAGACTAATGTTCATCGTGTTCCGGGCGAGCGCTTCTCGCCGGATGTTAAAGCAAGCGGCTACTAATTCATTGTAAAACGAGTAGCTGAACGAGGTTTTATGCTGCTCTACATTCATGGATTTAACAGTTCCCCTCAGTCGGATAAAGCTGCGTTAACCAACGCGTATTTAGCACAGCATTTTCCTACGCTTCATGTTGAATTTCCTCAGTTGCCAACCACACCTGCGGCAGCGATGACGTTACTCACTGCCAAAGTGGAAGCGGCCATTGCCGATGGTGAGCCATTACGCTTCATTGGTTCTTCATTAGGTGGATACATGGCCAGTTATCTGGTGGAAAAATACGGTGGCAAGGCAGTATTAGTGAATCCCGCGGTGAAGCCTTATGAATTATTTGATGAGTATTTAGGCGAGCAAACCAACCCTTATACCGGTGAGGTATACCAATTATTACCTGAGCATCAACAACAACTTTATGCTTTTGATACACAGGTAATATTCAAGCCAGATAGATTTTTTGTATTATTGCAGTCCGGTGATGAAGTGCTTGATTATCGACAAGCGCTGAATAAATATCACTGCTGTAAAATGCTCATTGAAGCAGGCGGAAATCACAGTTTTGAGGGCTACGGCGACAAATTAGCAGAAGTTTGCCGTTTTTTATGCTTATCTTGACAATCAGATCGTAGCGGCCCAACATGGCCCGAAACAATAACAAGTATGCGCTATGACTAATCAATACACCTCCGATGCCATTGAAGTTCTCAACGGACTAGATCCCGTTAAACGCCGTCCGGGGATGTATACCGATACCACTCGTCCAAACCACCTCGGCCAAGAAGTTATCGACAACAGTGTCGATGAAGCCCTCGCCGGGCACGCGCGTAAAATTGACGTTATTCTCCACACTGATAATTCACTTGAAGTTATTGACGATGGTCGCGGTATGCCGGTGGATATTCACCCAGAAGAGGGTATTCCTGGGGTAGAGTTGATCCTGACCAAACTGCATGCGGGCGGTAAGTTCTCCAACAAAAATTATCAGTTCTCGGGTGGTTTACACGGGGTTGGTATTTCGGTCGTAAACGCCTTATCCAAGCGAGTTGAAGTCACTGTACGTCGTGATGCACAAGTCTATGACATCGCCTTTGAACACGGTGATCGCGTTGAAGCGTTGCGCGTTTCAGGTACTTGTGGCCGCCGTAATACCGGCACCCGGGTACGCTTTTGGCCCGATGAAAAGTATTTTGATTCGGCTAATTTCTCAGTTTCTAAACTCACCTATCTGCTGCGAGCCAAGGCGGTATTGTGCTCCGGCTTAACCATCACCTTTGTTAATAAGCAAACGAACGAACAGCAAGAGTGGTGTTATGAAGCGGGATTAACCGATTACGTCAAAGAGGCGGTGGCCGATAATCCTTGTCTGCCTAATGAGCCGTTTGTTGGCAATATCTCGACGCAGTTAGAAGCGGCAGAATGGGCGATTACTTGGCTACATGAAGGTGGTGAGTGCCTCAATGAAAGCTATGTAAACCTAATTCCAACGCCGCTCGGTGGTACTCACGTTAACGGCTTCCGCCAAGGTTTGTTGGAGTCGATGCGCGAGTTTTGTGAATTTCGCAATTTGCTGCCGCGTGGCGTCAAACTGGGCCCCGATGATATTTGGGACAAAGCCTCGTTTGTATTGTCGGTGAAAATGCAAGATCCGCAATTTGCTGGCCAAACCAAAGAAAAACTGTCAAGCCGTCAATCTGCTGCTTTTGTGGCGGGAATTGTGCGTGATGCCTTCAGTTTATGGCTCAATAGCAATACTGACCAAGCGGCATTGCTGGCCGATATGTGCATCAATAATGCACAACGTCGCCTCAAATCGGCCAAAAAAGTGGCTCGAAAGAAGGTGACTTCTGGCCCAGCACTGCCCGGAAAGTTAACCGATTGCACCAGCCAAGATAACAGTCGTACCGAACTGTTTTTGGTGGAAGGTGACTCGGCGGGTGGTAGTGCCAAGCAGGCACGTGATAAAGAATTTCAGGCCATCATGCCGCTTCGCGGTAAGATCCTGAACACTTGGGAAGTCGATGCTTCGCAAGTGTTGGGTTCGCAAGAGGTACACGATATTTCCGTGGCCATAGGTTGCGATCCCGACAGTAACGACATTTCTGAATTAAGGTATGGCAAAATTTGTGTGCTCGCTGATGCTGACTCTGATGGTCTGCATATTGCGACTTTGCTATGTGCGTTGTTCCTCAAACATTTCAAAGTGTTAGTTGAACATGGACACATCTACATTGCGATGCCGCCGTTGTTCAGGATTGACGTAGGTAAGGAAGTCTTTTATGCCCTCGATGAAGAGGAAAAACAAGGCATTCTGAGCCGTCTCGCAGCAGATAAGAAAAAGGGCAAAGTCCAAGTCACCCGCTTTAAAGGGTTGGGCGAAATGAACCCATTACAACTGCGCGAAACAACCATGGATCCCAATACTCGACGGTTAGTCCAGCTGACCATTGACGATGTGGAAGAAACCGCATCCTTGATGGACATGCTGTTGTCCAAGAAGCGAGCAGGGGATCGTAAATCATGGCTGGAAGCTAAGGGAGACTTAGCCCAGTTTTAAATGCGCCGGAACAATCACAAGGCTGGGGTATGAAGAATCTATGTAACAGAACTGGCTCTAGAGTCGGTGCGGGTTTGTTACTGCTTGGAACCTCATTTATATGTATGACGGCTGCTGCCGCGCAGTCAGTCATTATTACCGTCACCAAAGGGTTTAGCGTGTCGTTATACGCGACAGATTTAGGTGACGCCAAACAGATTGCCGTTGGGGACGACGGCACCTTGTTTGTAGGTTCCCATAAGAGTGGCACAATTACAGCGCTAGTAGACAGCAATAGCGATGGCCGAGTCGATCGCCGTTATTTAGTGGCTAAAGATCTGGAATATCCAGAGGCTTTGGCATTTCACGATGGCAATTTATATGTGGCCGAAAACGAACGGATTGTGGTGTTCAATAATATTGAGCAGCGCTTGCGTCGTCCTGTGCGGCCGGTTGAAATCTACGATCGCTTACCCGACAACAGCAAAAAGAGCGTAAGAGGCATGAAGTTTGGCCCTGATGGTCGACTTTATGTCGCTATTGGTGCGCCTTGTAACGTCTGTGAGCCAACGTCGCCCTATGGCAGTATCATCGCCATCGACACCAAATTTGGTGAGGCGCGGCAGATTGCCACGGGTATTCGTCAAGTGGTGGGCATGGATTGGTCGCCAGAAGACAACAAACTTTGGTTTGCCGACAGTAGCCGCGATTGGATGGGCGATAACATACCGCCGGATGAGATCGATCGCGTCGAAAGTTTAGGCGAGCATTTTGGCTTTCCTTATATTCATGGCAAAAGCGTGAAAGAGCCTGCCTACGACAAGCCGAAAAATTTAAAAGTAACGCCGCCAGTGTTTGAGTTGCCGGCACACGTTGCTCCGAAAGGCATACTGTTTTATCGCGGTGATCAATTTCCTGAGGATTATCACAACCAACTGTTGGTGGCCGAAAATGGCTCGTGGAACCGCTCCAGTAAAGTTGGCTACCAGATTGTACTGCTGAAACTGGACGGCAACAAAGTGCTTGAGCGCAATACAGTGGTAAGTTTCTTGGACGGTGAGTTTCCCATGGCACGCCCCTACAGCATGGCCATGGCGCCTGACGGTTCGGTCTACATTTCTGACGACCTCAAAGGCAACGTTTACCGATTGTTTTATAAGGGCTCTGGCCCGAGTGATGAGTAAGTTTCAGCGGCGCAACGCCACGACAGGACTAATAACTATATGAGTGATTCGATCGGCTTAAGCATGGATGGGGTAGAACAGATGCCTCTAAGACGCTTCACCGAAGAAGCGTATCTGAACTATTCCATGTACGTGATTATGGATCGCGCCTTGCCACATATTGGCGACGGCTTGAAACCTGTACAGCGTCGTATTATCTATGCCATGAGCGAATTAGGCTTGTCGGCGACCGCAAAATACAAAAAATCTGCCCGTACCGTGGGTGACGTATTGGGTAAATACCATCCTCATGGTGACAGTGCCTGTTACGAAGCTATGGTATTGATGGCGCAACCATTTACCTATCGCTACCCGCTGGTTGATGGTCAAGGTAACTGGGGCGCGCCCGACGATCCTAAGTCGTTCGCGGCGATGCGTTATACCGAAGCGCGTTTATCTCGCTTTTCTGAAGTGCTGCTGAGTGAGCTTGGTCAAGGCACGGTAGAGTGGGGCAGTAACTTTGACGGCACCATGAATGAGCCGTTAACCCTGCCAGCCCGTTTACCGCATATTTTGCTCAACGGTATTACCGGGATTGCAGTAGGGATGGCAACCGATATTCCGCCGCATAATGCGCGTGAAGTTGCCGAAGCTTGTATTGAGTTATTGGATAACCCTAACGCCAGCCTCGAACAGCTGATGACCATAGTGCCTGGGCCGGATTACCCAACCGCAGCTGAAATTATCACGCCATCGGCCGATATCGCTAAAATCTACGAAACTGGCAAGGGCTCGGTCAAAGCGCGCGCAGTGTACACCGTTGAAGATGGTGAAATTGTAGTGACCGCGCTGCCGCATCAAGCCAGCTCCTCTAAGATTATTGAGCAGATTGCAGCGCAGATGCAGGCGAAAAAGTTGCCGATGGTAACGGATCTGCGCGACGAATCCGATCATGAAAACCCTGTCCGTTTGGTGATTGTGCCGCGCTCCAATCGCATCGACTGCCAGCAGTTGATGGCGCACCTATTTGCCACCACCGAACTTGAAAAAAATTACCGTATCAACCTGAACGTGTTAGGGCTTGATGGTCGTCCTCAAGTGAAAGGCTTGAAGCAGATGCTGACCGAATGGTTGGAGTATCGTACTCAAACCGTACGGCGTCGTTTGGAGTTTCGTTTAGATAAGGTGCTGTCTCGGTTACATATTCTTGAAGCCTTGATGATCGCCTTCCTCAATATCGACGAAGTGATTGAGATCATCCGCTTTCATGATGAACCCAAAGCGGAGCTGATGCGCCGGTTCAGTTTAAGTGACAAGCAAGCCGAAGCCATCCTAGAGCTGAAACTACGTCATTTAGCCAAGTTAGAAGAGTTCAAAATTCAAGCCGAGCAGGATGAGTTAGCCAAAGAGCGCGATGCGCTGGAGCTACTGCTCAGTTCTGAGCGGCGTTTGAAAACACTGATTAAGAAAGAGTTGAAAGCGGATGCTGACACCTATGGTGATGATCGTCGCTCGCCATTAGTTGAGCGCGCTGAATCTAAAGCCTTGTCAGAGCAAGATCTTGTCCCGACAGAAGCGGTTACCGTTATCCTTTCTGAAAAAGGCTGGGTGCGTTGCGCCAAAGGCCATGATATTGATGCGGCAGCATTACCCTACAAAGCGGGCGATCAGTTTTTATGTTCAGCACAAGGGCGCAGCAATCAACAAACGGTATTTTTAGACAGTTCAGGCCGCGCGTTTGCCACAGACACTCACACCTTGCCATCAGCACGCAGCCAAGGGGAGCCGATTACTACTCGGTTTAACTTGGTCGCCGGCGAGAACATGGAGCATGTGTTGCTCGGTGAAGATAGTAGCCAATACTTGCTGGCCAGCGATGCAGGTTATGGGTTCATCTGCGAATACAAGGAGATGGTATCGCGCAACAAAGCGGGTAAAGCGCTGCTGTCGCTGCCCAACAACGCCAAGGTGTTAACCCCGCGCTACTTTGATAAATCAATTAAAAACGACATTCTCGCCATTACTAACGAAGGGCGGATGTTGGTATTTGACGTCGCGGCATTGCCACAGCTGGCTAAAGGCAAAGGCAACAAGATTATCGGGGTGCCATCAGAGCGAGCGGCAAATCGCGAAGAGTTGCTGAGTCATTTACATATTTTGCCACAAGGCGCGAGTGTGACGCTGTGGGCGGGTAAGCGTAAACTGACCTTAAAACCTGCCGATATTGAGCATTATCGTGGTGAACGCGGTCGTCGTGGGAGCAAGTTACCACGCGGCTTACAGCGAGTTGACAGCGTCGAAGTCAGCTTTGATGCGCCAGCGGCGGAGACAACCGAAGGCTAATCCTGTCACGTCGAGAGTGTCACTCCCGCTAAATCAAAACCGAAGTTACCTGTTTATCTTAGGGACTTCGGTTTTTTTATTATCCTTTCAGTCAGTAACCCGCGATGTTCACTCAGCGGTGTATCTTAGTTCTGTTGCTAATTTCAACAAAAAATTCAACTGGCTTTGGCGATTTTGCTGCCCACAGCCGTGTGATCTTCGTAGCCTAAATCAGCGCTTTTACTCTTCCATATCGTTATAGCTATTTTGCAATTCGACAGTGAGTTTTTAATTCACTAATACATTAAATTTATAAAAATCATGTAGTTAAATTTTTTTGTATTTTTGGCATAGCTTTCGCTATAAGCGGTTAACTGGATAACTCACTGTGAATAGCGTTTCTGGGGAATGTCATCAATTGGCGTTGAGCAGTGAGTTGTGATGTGCGTGGCAAGGTGAACCCCGCGACTGCCAGTCAACTGATAACGAAAACTAAGGAGAACCGCATGAGCGCAGATAATTCTCATGAGCAAAAAGCGCTAGATCCGTACACAGCGTATGCCCTAAAACATGGTATTTCACGTCGTAAATTTCTCACCGGTGCTGCTGCCGCTACTGGCGCAATGGCGGCATCGGGTTTGACTGCAGGTATGGCATCAGCGGCAGAAACTGCTGAATGTCAGCAAACCTATGCAACCAGTAGTGATGGTGGCGCCACCCTTAACTTTTTGCCTAAGCCAGCAGTGATTGCTGAAAAAGATATTGCGTCCACGCAAAGCTTTGACGTGGTGGTCGTTGGTGCCGGTGCTGCTGGTGTGCCAGCGGCATTGTCAGCGGTAGAAAATGGTGCCTCTGTGGCCTGTTTGCAAAAGCAAGCGATTGTGGTCTCCCAAGGTAACACAGGCTCTGGCGTGGATTTTGAAAACAGTGACAAAGCTGCGGTAGAAGCCTTGGTCTCTAAAATCCTGCGTCAAAACGCGCACCGTCCAAACCCTGCACTGATCCGCAAATGGGCCTACAACTCAGGCGAAGCGTTGAAGTGGTTGATTGACCGCTCAAATAAGGCTGGCGCGCAAATTAAAGATTTGGGCACTAAACGCCAATTTCCATCGTTTGGCCTAACACCATACAAGTTGAACTTCATTACCACTGAATATGGTCCTAAGCCATATACCACAGGTGATGGCATGCGAGATTTGGCAAAAATTGCTGAAAAAGAAGGGGTTAAATTCTTCTTCAATATGCCTGCAAAACAACTTGTTCAAGATGCTGCAGGAAAGGTTATCGGCGTCATCGCTCAATCTCGTGATGGTAAATATCATCGTTACTTGGCCAAAAAAGGGGTGATTTTGGCGGCGGGTGATTATCAAAACAACGAAGCGATGTGTGACTACTTTGTGCCCGATGCGAAAAACTTTGTCCGTAAACAGCTGGAACGCACCGGTGATGGCTTTGCCATGGCGTACTGGGCAGGTGGTGTGATTGAGCCAATCGGCCACACCAAAATTCTGCATGACTTTGATGCGGGTCCTGCATCAATGTGCGATATGCCATTTCTATCTGTTAACCGTAAAGGTGAACGTTTCGTCGATGAAACCTACGAAATGTGCGTGATGGGTAACTATCTGCGTGATGCAGAAAACGCCGGTCACTATTCACAAATTTTTGATGCTGATTACATGACCGCTGCCGCAAAATGGCCTGGCCATCTGGTACCGCCAGAAGGGTTGAAAAGCTATATGCCAGATGTGGAAGCGGATAAAAAAGGCGTTTTCCCTTCGCTGACAAACACTCATGTGGCCAACACCTTAGAAGAGCTGGCTGAAAAACTGCAATGCGATCCTAAGACCTTTGTGGCAAGCGTTAAACGTTATAACGAACAGTGTGAAAAAGGCCGTGATGACGACTTCGGTAAACCAGCCGACAAGCTGTTGCCAATTGTGAAACCTCCTTTCTACGGTATTCACCGTGAAATCCGTCTGACAGGGATCTGCTCTGGCATGGTGGTCGATACTAACTCTCAAGCACTGGATGCTGACGGCAAGCCGATTGGTGGCCTGTTTATCATCGGCAACATGGCCGGTGGTTTCTATGGCGGTGCCGACTATCCAATGACAGTACTCGGTTTATCGCTTGGTCGCTGCTACACCTTCGGTTATTTGACTGGCCGCTACGTTGCCAAGCTGTAGTGAGTGATTGCAGGCCCGCGCGTGGCGCGGGCGATGCCACCTGAGTTTAAGGAATGAATCAAATGAAAAAATATCCATTATTTAATTTGTTACTGACCGCAGTGTTAACGGTATTTGTTGGCAGTGCGATGGCCAAAGGGCAAAACCTGTTGGATGAAACTCACTTCGACAAAGGCATTAAATGTGCCTCATGTCATGGTGATGCTCAACCTCGCCAAGCGGTTAATATGCTGACCTGTACCAAGTGCCATAATACTCAATCTTTGGCGAAGAAAACCAAAGACGTGAAACCTACCAATCCACATGAAAACCGTCACTTTGGTACCGAAACTGATTGCAGCAACTGTCATCATATTCACCAAAAATCTGACAACTACTGTGCCGGTTGCCACGCGCGCTTTGATTTTAAAGTTCCTTAGTAGAGCCCCACTTGAAAAGCTTATCCGCGGCTTTTCACCATCTACTCACCTGAAGGCAGTCCCCTGTCTTCAGGTTTTTTTTTGCTGTGAAAATCAAGCACTGTACAATTTTTGAGTAAGCGCCAAATCAGTTGAGCACACCCAGCTCTCCGCAGTTGATCTAACTCCGATTTTCACGCTATCGCCCGCTGCCATCGTAGTGAACTGTGAACTGCTTCCTCTGTCGTATTAGTTTGCTGTAGTAAGCTAAACCATCTGTTTTTAAAAGATTTATCTAATGAATACCTCGCAGTTGGATCTCAGAGAGCTATTAGCATTCAAACCCCGTGGCGGCATGATTTCGTTTCTTGGGTTACGAGTGCAATTTACCGAATTGCAATCCCACGGCTTTTGTCGTTCTGAACTAATTGATTGTGTTGGTGAAGAAACCGCGCGCACCTTTCTGACCCGTGCTGGATTTGCCCGTGGCTGGCTAGTTGCGAAACAACTGCGAGAACATTTTCCTGACGTTTGGGCCGAAGCATTGCAAGGCAATGTTGGCCCCCGTGTTGGCGCGATGTTGGGTTATGGCGAAATCATTAGTTCGGTACGGACCAGTGGGCTGGAAGGCAAACCGCTGGTGGAAAGCTATTTTGTTGGCACCTTTGAAGCGGAGGAGTCCTTGCGCTTACATGGTCTGTCTGACACTGAAGTATGTTGGGAAAAGGCCGGTTTAGCCAGTGGCTTTGTGTCCCACGTGCAGGGGCGTACCGTGTATTTCGCTGAAATTGAATGCCAGGCGCAAGGTCAAGCCTATTGCCATTTTATCGGTAACTTTGTTGACCAATGGGGCGAGGATGCACCGGCGGCGTTACGCTATTTTGGTGGCATTAGCGGCAGTGAAATTGACAGCACCTTAGTTAACAGCAACTCGGTTCTCCCCAACTTGTTTCAACAAGTGGAGTTTCCATTTTCTGCCAGTAGTTTGAAGGCAGATCAGATGGTGTCATCCAGCAACCTTATGCACGAAGTTACCCTGCTGGCTGATCGCGTCAGTGCGGTCACCACCTCGGTGTTGATCACCGGTGAGAGCGGTGTTGGTAAAGAGGTGCTCGTGCGCCATATTCATGAGCAATCGGCGCGCAAAGATAAGCCATTTGTGGCGATTAACTGCGGCGCATTAACCGAAACCGTGATTGAAAGTGAACTGTTCGGCTATGTAAAAGGCGCATTTACTGGTGCCGATCAAGACAAAGCTGGGCTTATCGAAAGTGCCCATGGCGGCACGCTGTTTCTCGATGAAGTCGGTGAGTTGCCATTAACAACCCAAGTGAAGTTACTGCGGGTGATTCAAGAAAACGAAGTGCGCCGGATTGGTGAAACCAAAACTCGCCAAGTGGATGTGCGCTTAATCTCGGCCACCAATGTGAATTTGGTCGATGCGGTCGCCAAAGGGGTATTTCGCCAAGATCTTTACTATCGCCTAAATGTGATTGAAATTGCCTTGCCACCGTTACGGAGTCGTACCGAGGATATTCTGCCTCTTTGCAGATATTATCTGAGTAAATTCAACGAATTGTTTAGTCGCGATATAGTGAGTTTGAGCCCTGATTGCGTTGATTTGCTGCTCAATTACAACTGGCCGGGTAATGTGCGTGAACTGGTCAATGCGATGGAGTATGCAGTGGTATTAGGTAAAGGCCCGCAGATTACACCGGCTGATTTGCCAAATAATATTCGAAATAGTATGGATAAAAGCCAGAGTTTGACCTGTCAGCAAAATACGCTAGAAGATGTGGAACGCGCACATATCATCAATGTGCTAGACAGCGTACATAACAATAAAACCTTTGCGGCCAAGCAGTTGGGAATTAGCCTGACTACCTTATATCGTAAGCTTAAACAGTATGATTTAGCTGAGGATTAACCTTGGCACTTCATTGTGCGCAATAGGGCTGCCGTTGGTTAGGCCACTTCGTAGTAGTTTGGCTCTAGTGCTAACTGCTGCTCAATAATCAGCGCCGCCATTTTGGTGCATTTGCCGCATTGGTCGCCCACGCCCAAGCGCTTTTTTACATCCTTTAAGCTGGTATCTCCTTGACTCACGGCCTGTTTAATTTGGGTGTCAGTAATGGCATGACACAGGCACACGTACATGGTGATATCTCCGCAATGAAATCGAAATTTTCGTTGTGGATGTGATTATAAGTGAAAACCATTCTCATTCACAATGCTGTTTTGCGGATTTTTTGCACTTTGTCACGTCTAAGACTGCACCATTTTTATCATTGAAATGATTTCAATTAACAATCAATAGCCTGCACTGATATCAACCAGATTCATTAACGGTTGTTGCTGGCAAAAACGCTGATAATTGTCGGCAAAAATCTGTACCACTTGCTCAGGAAAGCTCGGCGCTGCGATGTGCGGAGTGATAATCGCGTTGGCTTGTTGCCAAATCTTGTGGCTGCTGTGTAACGGTTCTTGCTCAAAGACATCGAGCACGGCGGTTAAATCTGCGCGCTGTTGTAGCAATTGCGTCAGTTCATCGAGGATGATTGCCGAGCCACGGCCCACATTAAACAAAGTCGCATTCTGCGGTAACTTGCTGAGCAGTTCGCCATTCAAAAGATGGACTGTCTGTGGCGTGTGCGGTAAGGCATTCACCAATACATCTGCGCAACTAATGATGCTCGCGAACTGCGATATCTCATACACCCGCTCAAACCCTGCGGTTGCGCGGCCGCGGCGACTGACTCCTAGCGCCTTCATGCCAAAATGATGAGCCGTTTGTGCCAGATGGCTGCCAATTGAACCCGTGCCCAACACCACTAAGGTTTTGCCCTGTAAAGTGCGGTATTCACCTTCTTGCCAAAGCTGTTGCCGTTGTTGCGCCGCATAGAGCCCTTGTTGACGATAGATGTTGAGCAGATAACCAAACACATATTCGCTCATCAATGGGCCAAAAACGCCCTTGATATTGGTGAGTTGGCAACTGAGTGGACGCTTAAGTTGCATCAATTTATCCACCCCAGCAAAGGTGCTTTGCAGCCATTGCAGTGAATGGCCAACAGAAATGAGTGGCGCCGCTAAACCGGGCTCTGCCAACCAGATATCGGTACTGCTGATCTGCGCTGGTTGTTCGTCAACAATGGTGAGATTGGGTAAGGCTAGGTCGCTTAATAGCTGGTGGTAAATCTCGTTTTCACGGGTCAGCAACAACAGCTTGTGCGACATGGTGTTCCCCTTTATGCTGTCGAGCAATTTACGACTCAACAGTGATTATTCATGGACTTAGTGGTTTCTTTTCTAACGCGAACCGGTGCGATGTTACATCCTTGGATGAATGAAATCGCTACCGCGATGGTGTCTTGTATCATTGTGGTGTTTGGTGCGGATTGCAACCGTTGGCTACGCATGCAACTTGGTGCTCGGTCATTTATTCTCCGCACTTTGATTTTTATTGTGGTGAACGCCTTTGGCTTTGGGCTGTTGATTGTCACACTGAGCCCTTGGCTGGCAGGACAGCTGCGCCATATGCCGTCCATGTGGATGTTACTGCTGGTGTGTGTGGTGTTTTTCTTGCTCGGCTCTTGGGCGCAGCGTAATCGTCAAAGCTAAAGGCTAGTTAACGCTAGTGGTTAAGTACCATTAAAGGTTTAGTCAAACCAGTGCGCGTCGATTTGGTCGCTGGGTTGTTCCAGTGCATGAAACGCGCGATCGGGAAAGTTGGTAAAGATACCGTCGACGCCAAGTTGCTGTAGTGCATAAATATCATCTATAAAATCAACGGTATACACATAGGTTTTTAGCTGATACTGCTTGGCAATGTGCAACATCTCGTGGCTGATAAAACTGATGTCGAGATGCAAGGCCTGTGGTTTGATGGCGGCAATGTCTTGTTCAATGCTCAGGGGAATGCCGCTGTAGAGAATACCAATGGCGGCATCAGGGAGTAACTGCCGCAATTGCTCCAGATAACGGTGATTAAACGATGAGATCAGCAGTTGTTCTGCGCTAAAGCCAAACTTACTGATAAACCAAGGGTATTGTTCAAGCAGCGGCGCGAGCGTGTGAACTCCTTTGAGTTCAATGTTGATCATGGCGCGGCCAGCGACCAGTTCCATGACCTGCCACAGCGTCGGAATCGCTTCACCGGCCACTGTATAGTGACTAAGTTCATCGCGGCTGTGACGATCGATGACCCCAAGGCCACTACTTTTAAACTCTAAGCGGCGGTCATGGAATACGTATAACTCACCTTCCACGCAATGCACGTCTAACTCAATCGCCTTTGCGCCTAACGTGAGCGCATAATCGATAGCACTCAGCGTATTTTCGGGGCGATGACCACTTGCGCCGCGGTGTGCAATAACCAGCATTTAAACATCCTTTAGGTGATGGAAAACATGACCTTTAGCTAATCGCTGGCACGATACAACATTGCCATGGCAATAACTATAGATGAGCGCTGACTTTCTAGTGAACTGCGCTTGTGGTGTGGTAAAGATGAGCTTAGGTAGGTAACAAAAACGCCGTGCAGCGCACGGCGTTAAACGATTGAACGATGATTACGCTTTCTTGGCAAAAGCTTGACCCATGCGGGTGGTCGCACCGGGAACCACTTCAGCAACAAAGCTCTCCAGCGCCCCTTTTTCAAACAGCATCACCACTGTGCTGCCGAGTTTAAAGCGACCCATCTCTGCGCCTTTCTCTAGCGTGATGGCGTTTTCAGCTTCGGTGTCATAATCCCACACGAAGACTTTTTTGCCGGTAGGTGGCGTCACTGTGCCAGCCCAAACCGTCTCGATGCTGGCGACAATCGTCGCGCCGACTAACACCATGGCCATAGGGCCAATTTCGGTTTCAAAAATCGCCACTACGCGCTCGTTGCGGGCAAATAAGCCAGGAACGTGCTGCGCGGTTAACGGGTTAACCGAGAACAGTTCGCCCGGCACATAAATCATTTTCGACAGGGTGCCCGCCACTGGCATATGGATGCGGTGGTAATCGCTCGGTGCCAGATAGATAGTGGCAAAGTCACCGTCTTCAAAACGGGCGGCCACGTCAGCTTTATCACCCAATAGCGCCAACGCTGAATAATCATGACCTTTCGCTTGAATAATGCGCCCTTGTTCAATGGGACCACGTTGGCTCACTGTGCCATCGACCGGATGGACGATATAACCTGCATCATCAAATAACGGACGGGCTCCATCCTTCAATGCGCGGGTGAAAAAAGCGTTAAAGGTCTTGTAAGCTTCCGGCTGTGGCTCAATCGCTTCGGCCATCTGCACCTTGTACTGGGCGATAAATTTTTTAATAAACCACGTGGTAACACCGCCTAACTCAGCCGCAGCGAGTTTACCTACTAAACGCGACACCAAATGCTTAGGTAGCAGATATTGCAGTGTGATTTTTAGCTTATCCAATGGTTTCAAGTCCTTGTTATTGTTAGATATCATCAATACCAGCGCGGAAATAACGTGCGTGACGTTGTTCGCCCAAGCTGGCAATAATTCGATGGTAGTTGTTAAACCTGTCTTCGGCGATTTTACCTGCTTCGACGGCGGAGCGCAGCTCACAGCCAGGATCATCTAAGTGCTTGCAATCGCGGAATTTACAGCCGCCCAGATAGTCTCTAAATTCAATAAAGCACCATCCTACACGGTCTGCCGGCAGATGCCACAGCGCAAATTCACGAACGCCGGGAGAATCAATCAATTTACCGCCATCAGCAAAATGCAGCAGCTTAGAGGTGGTGGTGGTGTGTTGACCTAACCCTGAGTTATCCGACACTGCACCAGTTTGTAATTCGGCTTCAGGCATCAATGCATTGATCAGCGAGGATTTGCCTACGCCGGATTGCCCAGCAAAAATGCTGGTTTTGTGGGCCAGTGTATTACGCAGTTCATCTAAACCATTGGCGGTTTTACTACTCACACACAGCACTTGATAACCGATGTCGCGATAACGCTGCAGCGCTGTTTCAATCTCTTCGCTGTTGCTGTCATCCAACAAATCGATTTTATTGAGCACTATGATGGGAGGAATATCGGTATCTTCGGCGGCCACCAAATAGCGGTCGATGATTTGAGTGGTAAATTCTGGCAGTACCGAAGACACAATCAAAATTTGATCGATGTTAGCGGCTACCACTTTTACCCCATCATAAAGATCTGGACGGGTGAGCGAAGATTGCCGTGGATGTACCGCTTCAACCACGCCACCAATCGCCGATTGGTTGTCATTGGCAAGCCGCAATACCACGTTGTCGCCGGTGACTAAGCTGCCAATGGTGCGGCGAATATTGCAGCGCACGATGTTGCTTTCGGCAGTTTCAACATCCACATGCTGGCCAAAACGCGAAATCACCACGCCTTCTTGTTCAGGGCCGAGATTGCTCTCTTGCAACTCCACTTCTGGCTCATCATTGGCTTGGCGGCGATCGAGTCGTTTTTGGTGGTTAGCCTTCATACGGCGCAACTGGCCTTGGCTCAGGGGTTTCTTTTTGCTCACTTAAACCTATAAGATCATGCTGATTCGGGGTCAAAGGCTCTATAATACACGCTATTGAACAAAAAAGCCTGATAGGGCGCTTGCGGGAGTATGACGAACATGGCGGCTAATGCTGACAATCTGATTTGGATCGATCTGGAAATGACAGGGCTTGAGCCTGCAACCGATCGCATTATCGAAATTGCCACAATTGTGACCGATAAAGAGTTAAATATTTTGGCGGAAGGGCCAGTCATTGCCATTCATCAATCCGATGAAGTGTTAGCGGCAATGGATGATTGGAACCAGCAGCACCACGGTGCTTCAGGTTTGATCGATCGAGTGCACGCAAGTGAATATTCAGAAGAAGATGCGATTCGCGCAACAATTAGCTTTCTTGAGCAGCATGTGCCAAAGGGTAAATCGCCTATGTGTGGTAACAGCATTGGCCAAGATCGCCGTTTTCTGAACAAATATATGTTGGAGTTGGAAGACTATTTCCACTATCGCAATCTGGATGTGAGCACCATTAAAGAGTTGGTGCGTCGCTGGCAGCCAGACATCATGCAAGATTTTAAGAAACAAAATACCCATCAAGCGTTGGATGATATTCGCGAATCTGTGGCTGAATTGCGCTTCTATCGTGAGCGAGTATTTAAAATTTGACCACTTAACGCGTAAATATGCACAAGGGGGTTGCAGGGTTAATAAATTTCCATATAATGCGGCCTCACCTTCGCTGCATCATGTAAGCGAAGCGCGGAATGCGACATTAGCTCAGTTGGTAGAGCGATACCTTGCCAAGGTATAGGTCATCGGTTCGAACCCGATATGTCGCTCCAACATTCCGTGGTTCAGTAGTGCGACATTAGCTCAGTTGGTAGAGCGATACCTTGCCAAGGTATAGGTCATCGGTTCGAACCCGATATGTCGCTCCAATACTGCTGAACGGTTTGATGATTGCGACATTAGCTCAGTTGGTAGAGCGATACCTTGCCAAGGTATAGGTCATCGGTTCGAACCCGATATGTCGCTCCAATCATCTGCAAATCTCGATGCGACATTAGCTCAGTTGGTAGAGCGATACCTTGCCAAGGTATAGGTCATCGGTTCGAACCCGATATGTCGCTCCAATTTTTCGAATCTCCCGCCTTATTTTCTTGCCATCAGCAACTAATTTTTTAGCTGTAATTTCAGTCTATCGATATCGCCTGTGCTGGTTTCGTGATCTACCGCCGTTTTTCTGCGTGTTTGCTAATGTAGCGAATGCCGTTACCTGAAAAGTATGACAATCGTCATGTAATCCTTAGACTATTACTTACATAATGGACGTAGAGTAAATCAACCAGCAGCCTAAGCGCTGTAACTCATGGAGGGTGCGGAATGCGTATCCAACAACTGCGTGAACTACTTGAATATGTTGCCGAATGTCATTTAGATATGGCGAAGTTGTACCATAGATTGAATGAACAGGCAGACTCTTCCCGAACCAAACTCCTACTCGATTATTTTGAGCAACACCAGAAAGGTGTGGCGCGTCACTTAGAAGACTATGTGGACGAAGCGCCAAAACGTATTTTGGAAAGCTGGTACAAAGATTTTGTCTTTGAAGATTTCAGCAAACGTTGCGAAAACGCCATGCTACCGGCTAGCATGAACGATGAAGACGTGTTGGAATTACATCTTGAATTAGACAATCTGCTGATTGGCTTGCTGGAAAAAACCGCTAACTCCTCTTCGGCAGAAGATGTAAAAAGTGCACTTGAAGATTTAGTGCGTGTGCAAAAAATCCACCAACAACGCTTAGTGCATAGCACGATGCGGATGGATGATATCTGATTTTTACTGCTAAAAACTCCCGTAAATAGCACATCTTCAGCCCGGCTTGACCGGGCTTTTTTCATCTTTTGGTAATTTAATCATTACGATAATGACCAATGTCATGTTGCGTTCTGTTGGAACTTGCTAGGCTCAATGCTTACTAATTAAGCACTCAAAGTTACCTAAACCTCAATTTAGGGTTGTTATTCTGCTTGGTGGAGTCGTTTACATGGCGCAAAATTTGTCTCATCTTCCTACAGCGCTGTATTCAGCAGCGGCCATTCGTGATGCCGAACTTGCGTGGGCGGCGCACCATCAAACTTCTCTCTATCAATTGGTGGAACGGGCAGGCTTGGCCGCATTTGAATTGCTCCAGCAGCGTATTCCTGCCACCAGTCGTATTTTGGTGATTGCGGGACAGGGCAATAATGGCGCTGACGCATTGCTTTGTTACTACTGGCTCAAACAGCGCGAATTTGACGTCGCTTTGGCACTGCATCCAGCAAAATACCCCACTGATGAATGGCAGCAAGCGTGGCAATTGCTGACTGAACATGGCTATCACGACCCTATCATCGAACTAACAAATGATGCGCTGTTGGCCGAGTTTGATGTCATTGTCGATGGCTTATTAGGTACTGGGGTTCGCGGTGAATTGCGTGATGAGATGGCGTCTCTAGTGACTGCAATTAATCAAACGGATGCCATCATATTTAGCCTCGATTTACCCTCTGGCATTAACGCGGATACTGGCGCGGGCGCAGCCGTCGTTGCCGACTTTACCTTGTGCATGGGCGCGATGAAGCAGGGGCTGCTGACCAGCAAGGCGCGTAATTGCAGTGGATTACTGTTCTTTGCCGATCTTGGCCTCAATGATTTTTTACCCGCAGCAAAGGTCAAACGTGTCGGCTATGACTATCTTGCTGGCTGTCTTGGTGTTCGCGCGCGTGATAGCCACAAAGGTGACAGTGGCCGAGTAACGGTAATCGGTGGCGACTATGGCATGGCGGGCGCGGTGCGGCTTGCCGGTGAAGCGGCGCTGCGAGCCGGTGCCGGTTTAGTAACTGTGATCAGTCGGCCAGAGCATCAACAGACGGTGAATAGCAATCGCCCCGAGCTGATGTTTTGGGGCTGCGAGCTGGTGGATATGGAGGTCTATTCTCGGCTTGGTTGGGCCAGAGTGCTGGTGCTTGGGCCTGGGTTGGGTAAACAAGATTGGGGTTACAACCTATTCAAAGCGGTGGGGCTGAGCGAAAAGCCGATGGTGTTAGATGCTGATGCACTGAATCTTTTAAGCCAAGACCCCAGACGCGAAGCAAATTGGGTGCTTACGCCGCATCCAGGAGAAGCCGCGCGTTTGTTGGGGTGCAATATTCAAGCAATCGAACAAGATAGGTTTGCTGCCGTGCGCGAATTGCAGCAGCGTTTTGGTGGGGTTGTGCTGCTAAAAGGTGCTGGCACTTTAATTTGCGATGGCGACACAGTATATGTAGCACCCGTGGGTAATCCGGGGCTTGCCAGTGGTGGGTGTGGTGATGTGTTATCTGGTATAATCGGCGCACTTATAGCCCAAGGGCTAAGTTTGGTCAGTGCCACCGTTGCCGCCGTAGTCATTCATGGTGAAGCCGCAGATAAAGCAGCAGAGCAAGGTGAGCGCGGCATGTTGGCAAGCGATCTATTTCCTTGGATCCGCCGATTAGTCAATACTGTGTAACCGCAGCTAACGCTGCAGAATGGAAGTGAAACAATGTCGAGTGAAACGCTTGTATTGCAGCTGCAAGATGAATCTGAAACCGTTGCCTTAGGTCGAACCCTCGCCCAAGCGATTAAACCGCCATTAGTGATTTACCTGACCGGCGAGCTCGGCGCCGGTAAAACCACCATGAGTCGTGGACTGATCCAAGCCTTGGGTCATCAAGGGGCGGTGAAAAGCCCAACTTACACCCTTGTTGAACCCTATGAGTTGGCGGATATCGATGTTTATCACTTTGATCTGTATCGATTAAGTGATCCTGAAGAACTTGAGTTCATGGGTATACGCGATTATTTCAGCGATCGCAGCTTATGTTTAGTTGAGTGGCCCGATAAAGGTGAAGGCTGTTTGCCTGCTGCGGATATACATCTGCATATTAAATATGTTAATACTGGTCGAGAAATTACCATCGAAGCCTCGTCGCCTGCTGGCAAGGTGCTATTAGATAACATAAATAACAATGCTAAAAGCTAATAACATCTCCTTTTTTTCCATTGCGACGGCCACGCTGTTCGCACTTTCTAGTGCTGCCGCTTTCGCCGCAAATACGCTCAATAGCGTCCGTATTTGGGCTGCCCCTGATTCAACGCGGATTGTCTTTGATTTAGCCAACAAGCCTGATTTCAATCACTTCACTCTCGATAATCCAGAACGTTTGGTGATTGATTTAGATGATACTCAGCAAGGTAGCAAGCTCTCGTTGGCGGAACTGAGTAATAACAGTGAGTTGGTTAAAAAAGTGCGGCTTAGTAAACCGCCGAAGCAAGGCATTTTACGGATAGTGGTGGATCTGAAACAGACAGCTACAGCCAACCTATTTTCATTGCCACCAACCGGGCCATACGGCGATCGGTTGGTCGTCGATTTTGACCCTGGCCGCAAAGCAACGATTAAGCAAGACAGCGATCGGCAGCAGAGCGATGATCGCGATATTATTGTGGCGATTGACGCCGGACACGGCGGTGATGATCCCGGTTCAATCGGGCCATCGGGAATGTATGAAAAGCGGGTTGCTTTAGCGATTGCCAAGCGTGTCACTGAACAGATTAATACCGTACCGGGCATGAAAGCGATCATGACCCGTTCAGGGGATTACTTCGTCGATCTCAACCGGCGCTCTGAGTTGGCACGCAAAGGCAAAGCAGATTTATTGGTGTCGATTCACGCCGATGCGTTTACCTCGCCACAACCGCGCGGCGCCTCGGTGTGGGTGCTATCAAATCGTCGTGCCAATTCTGAAATGGGTCGGTTACTGGAGCAAAGTGAGAAAGTCTCTGAGCTTTTAGGCGGTGTGGGTGAAATCGTGCAGAACACCGACAGTGAGCAGTATTTGATGCGCACGCTAATCGATATGTCGATGGATAACTCGCGCTCGGCGGGTTATCGAGTCGCTAGTGATATTTTGGGACGCTTAGGCAAGGTCACCAAATTGCATAAAAGTAATCCAGAGTACGCCAGTTTGGCAGTATTAAAGTCGCCTGATATTCCTTCGCTGTTGGTTGAAACCGGGTTTATTTCTAACCCGTCAGAAGAGAAGTTGCTGCGAAGCGATAGCCATCAACAGAAACTAGCGGATGCGATTTATGGCGGCATTATCAATTACTTCAAAACGTACCCGCCCGAAGGCACGTTATTGGCGCGCAGCGCCACCATTAATCATCGGGTGGTGAGTGGCGAGTCGTTATCGGTGATTTCGGCGCGCTATAACGTCTCAATTGATGCCATTAAAAAGGCCAATAATCTTAAATCCAACGTGTTATGGATTGGCCAAAAATTGGTCATTCCAAGAGTTTGAGGTCGCTATGACAATACGCGTGTTACCTCCGCAACTAGCGAACCAAATTGCGGCCGGTGAAGTCGTCGAGCGGCCCGCCTCCGTTGTGAAAGAACTGGTGGAAAATAGCCTTGATGCTGGTGCAACCCGAGTCGATATTGAGATCGATAAGGGCGGCGCCAAGCTGATAAAAATTCAAGACAATGGCAATGGCATCGCTAAAGAAGAGTTGGCCTTGGCGCTGTCTCGCCATGCCACCTCAAAACTTAGCAGCATCGATGATTTAGAAGCGATTTTAAGTTTTGGCTTTCGCGGCGAAGCACTCGCGAGTATTAGTTCGGTGGCCCGTTTAACGCTCACCTCCAAAACTGCAGAACAGGCGGAAGCGTGGTTAGCTTACGCCGAAGGCTCAGAAATGGCGGTGAAAGTGATGCCAGCGGCACATCCGCAAGGCACGACAATTGAAGTTGCCGACTTATTTTTTAATACCCCCGCCCGCCGTCGTTTTCTAAAAAGCGATAAGACCGAATTTACCCATATCGATGAATGGCTAAAGCGGATCGCACTCGCGCGTCCAGAAATCCATTTAACGCTCAAACATAACGGCAAGCAGGTACGTAACTATCGACCTGCAACCAATGAAAGTCAGTATTTGCAACGATTAACCCAAGTGTGTGGCCGTGGCTTTGTGGAACATGCGCTCAAGGTGGAATGTGAGCATGATGGCCTGCGACTCAGCGGTTATCTGCAATCTCCCATGCAAACCGAGTTAGTCGATGCACACTATTTTTACGTCAATGGCCGCCATGTGCGTGATCGACTGGTGACCCATGCGGTCAAGCAAGCCTTTGCAGGATTGGGCGAGCTTGAACAGCCCGGTTACATCCTCATGTTGTCGGTTGATCCGCATCAGGTTGATGTCAACGTGCACCCCGCTAAGCATGAAGTACGCTTTCACGAGGCCCGCTTTGTGCACGACTTTGTGTTACAGGCGCTCTCGTCAGCGCTCGAGCAATGCTGGTCATTGCCGTTAGTCGCAGAACAAGCGCCAATTAAGTCGCAATTAAGCCAGTCCACCTATGATCGCCGCGCCGATGAAGGGGGAGCAACCAGCCAGCGTGAGCCTCGACAACTAGCATCCGAGATTGATTATGAGACTGGGGAATATCGTCCAGCTGCAGATCCAGCATCTGAGCGAGAGAGCTACGGTTCATTCAACTTGAGTTCAGCTGCACGGCAATATGGTGCCAGTTCGCCTTCAAAAGCCGCAGTGCGAAGTTACGGTGCGCTGATCACTACGCCGATGGCGGTTCATGAGGCGAAAGTTGCCCAGACACATGACGTTGATAGTGCTTCCATGCCGCCGCTGTTGGATGGCGATTACTGGGTGTTAGTGGCTGAACATCAATTGAGTTTGTTGGCCGTGAAGCAAGTCGCCAGTGCGTTGACTAAGCTGGATATTGGGCTAAAGCTCGATAAAGGTTTGCCGATGCAACCCTTATTGATGCCGGTGGCAGTGGAAGCCAGCACTGCGGCAAAAACGTTGTTATCCAGCCATAACGAGTTGTTGCAGCAATTGGGCTTTTCAATCGACTTACGTCAGCGTCAGTTGATTATTAAAAAAGTGCCCCCATATCTGCGGGACACGCAACTTGCGCAAGTGGTTCCAGCGCTGCTGGAATGGTTGGCGCAAGGCGAGCATTCATTGACCGAGATAGCGGAATGGATGGCTACGAAAAGTGTTAGCGGATATATCTCGGCGCCTCTAATTTGGCAGCAATTTTTGCAACTCGATGATGCGCAACGACAACAAATTTTAAAAATGGCCAAGGCGTTACCTTGGCAACAATGGGTAGGTAATTCAGTTTGACGGCAACAGCAAAGCCACGGGTTATCACATTAATGGGACCCACTGCATCGGGCAAAACCGACTTAGCTATTGCGCTTGCTGAGCAGCACAACTGTGAGATTATCTCCGTCGATTCGGCGCTGATTTATCGTGAGATGGATATCGGTACCGCCAAGCCGTCAGCACAAGAGTTGGCGCGTGCGCCGCATCGCTTGATTGATATTCTCGACCCTAGCGAAAGTTACTCAGCCGCGGATTTTCGCAGTGATTGTCTATGCGAAATTGAACAGATCATCGCGCAAGGCAAAACGCCGTTATTGGTCGGCGGTACCATGATGTACTTCAAGGCGTTACTTGAAGGGCTATCACCGTTACCAGCAGCGGACGAGCAAATCCGCGCAGAGATCATGGTGCAAGCCGAACAACTTGGCTGGCAAGTGATGCATCAGCAACTGGCTGAGGTAGATCCTGTGTCCGCCGCAAGAATTCATCCTAA
Source organism: Shewanella avicenniae (assembly GCF_017354945.1). Classification (NCBI taxonomy): domain Bacteria; kingdom Pseudomonadati; phylum Pseudomonadota; class Gammaproteobacteria; order Alteromonadales; family Shewanellaceae; genus Shewanella; species Shewanella avicenniae. Next base: position 816,147 of record NZ_CP071503.1, read on the forward strand.
CGATCCGCAGCGGTTATCGCGAGCGTTAGAGGTTTATCGTATCAGTGGCAAGTCACTGACTGAGTTAACGCAGACCAAGTCTGATGCGTTCCCTTATGAGGCGGTTCAATTTGCGATTGCACCGAGTGACCGAAAAGTCTTACATGATCGCATTGCACTGCGATTTAATCAGATGTTAGCGCTAGGGTTTGTTGAAGAAGTTGAGCGTTTACGCGCTCGAACAGATTTACATTTAGAATTACCGTCGATGCGCTGTGTGGGATATCGCCAATGTTGGCAGTATCTAGACGGAGAGTTTGACCATGAAAATATGACCGAAAAAGCCATTGCCGCTACTAGGCAATTGGCAAAGCGTCAATTAACATGGTTGCGGGGATGGCCAAACTTAACTTGGCTCGAAAGCGGTGCTGAAAGTAATTTAGTAACAGTTATACGCCAAAGCCTCTAGCTTAATGGCCCTTGCTGTATAATACTAAAACTAAATAAGAAAGTGTCACTGTTGGATTAATATAAAGTAAAAAGGAAAAAAAAATGGCTAAGGGGCAATCATTACAAGACCCATTCTTGAATGCGTTACGCCGTGAACGTGTTCCTGTTTCTATCTATCTGGTTAACGGCATTAAATTGCAAGGGCAGGTAGAGTCTTTTGATCAGTTTGTTATTTTGCTGAAAAACACAGTCAGTCAGATGGTGTACAAACATGCCATCTCAACAGTGGTGCCTTCTCGTCCATTCAATATGGGCAGTGGCAGCCATCAAGGCGGTCAAGCTGGTTACAACGGCCAGCACGAAGACAGCAGCGAACAGTAATATTTTAAGGAGCCTACTTCTTGTTTGAACGCTATGAGGCGGGGGAGACAGCCGTTCTGGTCCATTTGGAATTTTCCGATGAAGACAGCAGAGAAGATCTCCTTGAATTGCAACTGTTGGTTGAATCCGCAGGAGCACGTTCAGTCGGTGTTATAACAGGAAGTCGTAGAGCGCCTGATCGCAAATATTTTGTTGGTACAGGTAAAGCTGAAGAATTAGCTGCACTTGTTGCTGCTACGGAAGCTAACGTGGTGATTTTTAATCACGCGCTGACGCCTGCTCAAGAACGTAACTTAGAAGCGCTGTGCCATTGCCGGGTACTCGATCGTACTACGTTAATTCTTGATATTTTCGCTCAGCGGGCGAGAACGCATGAAGGTAAGCTGCAAGTTGAACTTGCGCAGCTGCGCCACATGTCGACTCGCCTCATCCGAGGTTGGACCCACCTTGAGCGTCAAAAAGGCGGTATCGGCATGCGGGGCCCAGGTGAAACTCAGCTGGAAACTGACCGTCGTTTGCTGCGTGGGCGGATCAAATATATTAACCGTCGTCTTGAGAAAGTAGACAAACAGCGTGAGCAAAGCCGTCGTGCACGTCAGCGCAGTGACATGGCAACGGTCTCGCTGGTGGGCTATACCAACGCCGGTAAATCAACACTGTTCAATACCCTGACATCGTCAACTGTTTATGCGGCCGATCAGCTGTTTGCTACACTGGATCCTACCTTGCGTAAATTGGATCTGGAGCATCATGCTGTCTTTTTGGCTGACACTGTAGGGTTCATTCGCCATCTTCCGCATGAGTTAGTTGCTGCATTTAAAGCAACGCTGCAAGAAACCCGTCAAGCCGATTTGTTGCTACATGTGGTGGACTGTGCGGACGACAATATGGACGATAATTTTGCCCAAGTGCAAGCGGTATTGACCGATATTGATGCAGCAGATATTCCGCAACTGATTGTATGCAATAAGATTGATCTACTCGAAGAAGCTCAAGCAAAAGTTGACGTTGATGGCGAAGGTAAGCCATACCGGGTGTGGATTTCGGCGCAAAAGCAACTCGGTTTAGACCTATTGCTAAAGGCGATTGAGCAACTTATTGGAAACCATGTAGTTGACGTAGATTTAAAGCTTCCTGCCAGTGCAGGACGTTATGTGAGTCAGTTTTTCCGATTAGAAGCGATTCAACAGCAAGCTTACGATGAAGAAGGGAACTGCTTACTGACTGTGAAAATGCCAGAAGCAGACTGGAATCGTTTAGTGAAGCAAAGTGAAGGTGAGCTTGAAAGCTTCGTTATTGAAGCTTGAACGGACTCAGATAAAGTTAATAAATAACCCAGTGTATTCATTCTGTTATGGAGTTTTAAATGGCTTGGAATGAGCCCGGTAACAAGGGTAATGATCCTTGGGGAAATAAAGGTGGTAACGACAAGGGACCACCAGATGTCGATGAAGTGTTTCGCAAACTGTCGAAGCGCTTTGGTGGTTCAGGCGGTGGCGCGGGCTTTAGCTTTGGTGCGCTAGCGATTGTTGTGGTGATTGCACTAGTTGTTTGGGGACTGGCGGGTTTCTACACCATCAAAGAAGCTGAACGCGGCGTCGTGATGCGCTTTGGACAACATGTCGGTGAAGTGGGCCCAGGTTTGCACTGGAAAGCCACGTTTATCGATTCAGTGTTGCCAGTAGATGTTTCAACCGTGCGGTCTATCCCAGCGTCGGGCAGCATGCTGACAGCTGATGAAAACGTAGTGCAGGTCGAGTTGGATGTGCAGTTCAAAGTGACTGACGCTTACAACTACCTGTTCAGTGCAGTTGATCCAAAATCGAGCTTAAGTGAAGCAACCGATAGCGCATTACGTTACGTGGTAGGTCATTCCAAAATGGATGACATTCTTACCACAGGTCGTGCCACAATTCGTGATAACACTTGGGCCGAAATTGAACGCATCATTGAACCTTACAAATTAGGCTTGACCATTGTGGACGTTAACTTCTTGCCTGCACGCCCGCCGGAAGAGGTTAAAGAAGCGTTTGATGATGCGATTTCTGCACAAGAAGATGAGCAACGTTTCATCCGTGAAGCAGAGGCGTATGAGCGTGAAATCGAACCTAAAGCACGTGGTCAAGTACAACGTATTAGCCAAGATGCGCGCGCATATAAAGAGCGTGTCGTGCAAGATGCAGAAGGTGCCGCTGCGCGCTTCGATAAGTTGCTGCCAGAATATAAACAAGCGCCTGAAGTTACTCGTAAGCGTTTGTATCTAGATGCGATGCAAGAAGTGTATAGCAACAGCAGTAAAGTGCTGGTCGACAGTAAAAACAGCAATAACATGATGTATTTACCGTTAGATAAACTGATGGAAAAGCGTGCTGCAGTATCTGAGTCTGATGTAATGCAGCCAGATTCTGTGACTAATTACAGTAGCTCTTCAGCAACGAGCAGTTCATCCAGTGCTTCAAACAACTATATGTCAACCACAGGACGTACTCCGCGCGATGCTCGTGTACGTCAAGGACGGGGGGAATAATCGATGAGAGGTATTTTGATTATTGCTGCCATCGTGATTGGCGTGAGTCTGTCATCTTTGATGGTTGTGACTGAAGGTGAGCGTGCGATTGTGTCTCGCTTCGGTGAAGTATTAAAAGATAACGTTGACGGTAAACCGGTGACTCGTGTGTATGGCCCGGGCTTACACGTTAAGCTACCTGTCATTGATAAGATCCGCTATCTGGATGCGCGTATTCAAACCTTAGATGGTGCGGCAGACCGTTTCGTCACATCTGAGAAGAAAGACTTAATGGTCGACTCTTATGTTAAGTGGCGCATTATGGACTTTGAAAAGTTCTACTTGGCCACTAACGGCGGTATGAAGTCAAACGCTGAGATGTTGCTGCAACGCAAAATCAACAGCGACCTGCGTACTGAATTTGGTAAACGTACGATCAAAGAGATTGTTTCGGGTATCAGCGAAGACAGCGCGGTTGCGGGGTCAAGTCGTGACGAGTTGCAACGTTTAGCTCTGGAAAATGCCGCAATTAGTGCGCAAGACCTGGGTATTGAAGTGGTGGATGTGCGCGTTAAGCAGATCAACCTGCCGAATAATGTCAGTAACAGTATCTTCCAACGTATGCGCGCCGAACGTCTGGCGGTAGCTAAAGAACACCGTGCAAAAGGTAAAGAAGAAGCGGAAACAATCCGTGCTCGTACCGATGCCAACGTAGTGGTGACGTTGGCAAACGCGCGTCGTGATGCTGAGGTCATTAAAGGTCAAGGCGATGCATTAGCCGCTAAGGTTTATGCCGATGCCTACAACAAAGATCCTGAGTTCTATAGCTTCCTACGCAGTTTAGAAGCCTATAAAGCCAGCTTTACCGGTAAATCAGATGTGATGGTGTTAGCGCCAGACAGTGAGTTCTTTAAGTATCTTAAAGACGGTAACAAGTAAGTTCAGTTTGCCTGTTGAAAGCCCAGTGAATACTGGGCTTTTTTGTCTCTATACCTCAATAAATAATCGATTTAGCGGTGATTTTTATCACTTTAGCAAATGAATTATTGAGCACTTTTTTTTATAATGCCGAGCAAACTAAACCAGATGTAAGCGCTTTTCTGATTGCAAGCGTAGCGCTGCGGAGAATATTGAATGAGCAGTTCGGCAGATTTCGGACGCAGACGCATATTAGCGCTCACCACGATTGCCGTCGGAGGCGCTGGAATTGCCGCTGCATCGGTGCCATTTCTCAAATCTTGGAACCCATCCGCCAAAGCCAAGGCAGCCTCAGTGCCGGTTGAAGTGAATATTAGCAAGCTTGAGCCAGGTCAGCTTATCAAAGTGATGTGGCGTGGTCGTCCCGTGTGGGTCGTAAAACGGCCGCAGGCCATGTTGGATGCACTCGCCCAACACGAAGAATTGCTACGTGACCCGCAATCCGTTGAGCCTCAGCAACCTAAGTATGCTCAAAACCCGTGGCGTTCAATCAAGCCCGAAATTTTTGTGGCGATTGGCATTTGTACCCATTTAGGCTGCAGCCCTAATTATCAACCCGACAGTTTTTCTGAGCATGTGGATCAAGTGATTGCCGGATTTTTCTGTCCTTGTCATGGCTCAGGGTTTGATATGGCCGGAAGGGTCTTTCAAGGGGTACCAGCGCCGTTGAATCTGGTTGTGCCGCCGCACAAATTTGTGGATGACAATCTGCTTGTGATTGGTGTTGATCAGGAACCTGCATAACGATGAAGAAACTAATTAGCTGGTTAGATGATCGCATTCCAATGTCCGCCACCTACAAGCGGCATGTGGGACAATACCCTGCACCTAAGAACTTCAATATCTGGTATCTGTTTGGCTCATTGGCCTTAGTGGTGTTAATGAATCAGCTATTTACTGGCGTTTGGCTTACCATGAGTTATGTGCCGACCACCGAAGGCGCATTTGCCTCGGTCGAATACTTGATGCGTGATGTCGAATACGGTTGGCTGCTGCGCTACATGCATTCGACTGGCGCGACCGCATTCTTTGCGGTGATCTATCTGCATATGTTCCGTGGGCTACTTTATGGTTCCTATCAAAAACCGCGCGAGTTGCTGTGGATTTTTGGCATGCTGATTTTTGTGGTGATGATGGCCGAAGCCTTTATGGGCTATCTGTTGCCTTGGGGGCAGATGTCCTATTGGGGCGCGCAGGTGATTATTTCGCTATTTGGCGCAATACCTGTAATAGGCGACGATTTAACGCTATGGATCCGCGGCGATTATGTGGTGTCGGGTGCTACGCTAAATCGTTTCTTTGCGCTGCATGTGATCGCGCTGCCATTAATTATGGTGGTGCTGATATTTTTGCATCTGATTGCATTGCACGAAGTGGGTTCAAATAATCCCGATGGTATCGAAATAAAAAAATACAAAGATGAAGATGGCTGGCCGCTCGACGGTATTCCGTTTCATCCCTATTACACAGTGAAAGACGTGCTCGGGATTGCCGGGTTCCTGATGATTTTCTGCTTTCTGGTGTTCTTTTTGCCAGAGGGCGGCGGTTTGATGTTGGAAAGCCCCAATTTTGAAGCGGCAAATCCACTAAAAACGCCGGACCATATTACGCCGGTCTGGTACTTCACCCCGTTTTACGCCATGTTGCGCGCGGTTCCTGATAAGCTTGGCGGCATCGTGGTGATGGGCTTATCGATTGCGCTGTTGTTTATTGTGCCTTGGCTTGACCGCTGCAAGGTGAAATCGGTGCGGTATCGCAGCCGATTACATAAGATCAATTTAACCCAGTTTGCGGTATCGTTTATTGCACTCGGTGTGATTGGGCTGTTGCCAGAAACTAGCGTGCTGAAGTGGTGCTCGCGGGTGTTTACCATCGGCTATTTCGGCTTTTTTATTGCGTTAATGCTTTACAGCAAGCACGAAGTGACCAAGCCAGTACCAGAAAGGGTGTCATTCAAATGAAGCAATTAATCGTGCTGATATTGTTATTGCTCCCTGCGCTCACGTTCGCTGCCGAAGTTGATTTGCAATCGGCTAACATTGATAGCCAAGATGTGGCAGCACAAAAACGCGGTTTTAAAGCATTTCAAACCTATTGTGCCTCCTGCCATAGTACCCATTTTCAACGTTATCAACGTGTAGCTGACGATTTAGGCCTAACTGAGGATGAGCTCAAACAGTACATGTTTACCGGAGCGCAGGAATCCGATTTGATCGAACGCACTATGACAGATGAAGATGCAACGCGGTGGTTTGGCATGGCGCCGCCAGATTTGACGCTCGTCAGCCGTGTTCGTGGTGAAGATTGGGTTTACAGTTTTCTCAAATCCTTTTATCAAGACGATAAACGTCCATTTGGCGTTAACAACCTGCTAATGCCATATACCTCAATGCCTCACGTGTTGCAGTATGAACAAGGATTAGCATTACCTACGCTGGCGCAACAGCAAAAGAATGGCCGTACTATCACGAAAGTTGTGGGAATAAGTGATCCTCAAGGCGGGAGCATGAGTGCTCCAGAGTATGATGCTTTGGTCAAAGATATCACCGCTTATTTGGTCTATGCTGCCGAACCGGTGAAAGCACAACGGGAGCAAATGGGACGTTGGGTACTGCTGTATCTGGCGGTATTTTTCTTATTGGCTTGGCTGTTGAAGAAAGAATATTGGAAGGATGTACACTAAAGCCTACAAAAAGTGGTAAAATACGCCATCCAAATAGCGCGAACTGGGCAATTAACGCTCATGTTTGCGTTTGTTTTATGAAATCTGGAGGGGATCGATGGCTCTGGCTGCCAATAAACGCTCTATTATGACCCTGTTTTCCGGGGCTGATGATTTGTACAGCCATCAGGTTCGTATTGTACTGGCTGAAAAAGGGGTGACAGTGGATGTGCTGCAGGTAGACCCTAATGAACTACCTGAAGATCTGCTGGAACTGAATCCTTACAATTCAGTGCCAACACTGGTTGACCGTGAACTGGTGTTGTACGAAAGCCGTATCATTATGGAATACCTCGACGAGCGTTTTCCTCATCCACCATTGATGCCGGTTTATCCTGTATCACGTGGTCAAACTCGTTTGATGATGCACCGCATTGAAAAAGACTGGTATAGCTTGGTTGATCGCATTCGTAACAACGATGGTGCCGATCAAGCGCGTAAGGAACTGCTGGAGAGCATTCTGGCCATCGCACCAGTATTTATTGAAATGCCTTACTTCATGAGTGAAGAGTTCGGGTTAGCAGACTGCTACCTTGGCCCATTGTTGTGGCGTTTGCCAGCGCTGGGTATTGAACTTGATGGTAAAGCGTCAAAAGAGATCAAAGCTTACATGACTCGCGTGTTTGAACGTGATTCATTTAAAGCGTCTCTGACTGAAACCGAACGCGAAATGCGTATGGGGCTGTAATGAAAGGAATGACGCCAAGTCGCCCGTATTTGTTGCGTGCTTATTTCCAATGGCTGTTAGATAACGATTTAACACCGCACTTAGTGGTTGATGCCACAGTGCAAGGAACTCAAGTGCCATTGCAGTACGTGAAAGACGGGCAAATTGTATTGAACATTGCACCATCAGCGGTAGGCAATCTGCAATTCGATAATGATTTTGTCGAATTCAGTGCGCGTTTTGGTGGTGTGCCACAACAATTGATTCTGCCGATGCAGTCTATTGTGGCGATCTATGCCCGCGAAAACGGTGCAGGTACAGTGTTTGATATGGAAGATGCATATCTGTTAGAAGAAGGCGAAGATGCCATGTTGAACGTGGTGGAGTCTGAAGCAGTTGATATCGCACACGAACGTAAGCCAAAAACATCAGTGACTGATGACAAGGCAAAACGCCGTGCGCATTTAACAGTGGTGAAGTAACCGATAACGTCTTTGCTGAAAGCCAGTCTATGATGACTGGCTTTTTTGTTTCTAACAGCTTGTAACGGCGAGTGATTTTGACCAACAACCGCGATTGTGGTGGCGAATCGAGTTGGGTAGAATCGATTGAAACTCCACCATCGAGAGGGAATACGACATGAAAGGTGCGGGCGGCACATCTGGCGGTATTGGCCAGTTTTTTCTTGGTTTGGCAATGATTTGTGGTGGCGGCTATCTGCTGCTCAATGCCATCAGTGTTTCCTCAAGTTTTGGCCTTGGCGCGCGGCTTTATGGCGTAGGTATGCTCGGCAGCCAATGGGGCATTACCGGCGGCATGATTATGATCCCGTTTATGTTTGGGGTGGGTTTAGTGTTCTACAACAGCCGTAATATTCTGGGGTGGATTCTTGCTGTCGGCGCATTGGTGGCGCTAATTTTTGGGGTGATATCCTCCATCCATTTCCATCTGCGTAATATGAGCAGCTTTGATTTAATTGTGATTCTGGTGCTGTTGGTCGGTGGAATTGGCTTGTTTTTACGCTCATTAAAGTCAGTTGAAGGTTAGCTGCTGATGGCGCACTCGGGGCTACCATTACTCTATAATTTTCGTCGTTGCCCTTACGCAATGCGTGCACGATTGGCATTAATTGCCAGCGGTGTGACCGTTAACGTGCGTGAAATCGAACTCAAGCACAAGCCGACAGCGCTGATGGCGTTATCTGCCAAAGCCACTGTGCCGGTAATGCAGTTGACCGATGGCACTGTGTTAGATGAAAGCGCCGATATCGCCTATTGGGCGCTGCAGCAGCAAGACCGGCATCAGCTACTGCAGCTTTCCGCGGCGGAGCAGCATTGGACTCAGGCGCTGCTCAAACAGAATGATACTGAGTTCAAATATTGGCTCGACCGTTACAAATATTTTGACCGCTTCCCTGAGCAAACACAGGCCGCTTATTGGCAGCAGGCGCTAGTATTTTTACAGCAGTTGGAAGCGCAATTAGCGAGTCACCAACAGGGGTATTTATTGCAGCGGCCAACCATCGCTGATCTGCTTGTCATGCCATTTGTACGCCAATGCGCGTTTGTCGATCAAGCCATGTTTGCTGCGGCGCAATTACCTTGGCTGCAGCAATGGTTAGCCGCGTGGTTGGCGCATCCGTGGTTTATCGCGGCGATGAGAAAGCACCCTATATGGCAACCCGGTGATGCGGAATACTGTCTATCGGCAACATTATCCCGTTAGCTTGCAGCGCGTTTACTTAACGGATGGTCGCTAACCATTGGTTCTTTGAGCTGAATCACATACAATGCCGCAGCGTTGTTTTGAGTTGCATGACTGGGCGATCATATGCTGTTGATTATCGATAACTACGATTCTTTCACCTATAACTTGGTGCAGTACTTTCAGCAGTTAGGTCAGCAGCCGCTCGTTTTACGCAATGATGAATTATCCGTTGAGCAGATTGCCAAGCTTAATCCGTCTCATTTGGTGATTTCACCAGGCCCTTGTACTCCTAATGAAGCGGGAATCTCACTCGCCGCCATCGAAGCTTACGCCGGTAAGTTACCTATTCTTGGAGTCTGTCTTGGCCATCAAGCGATTGCGCAAGTGTTTGGCGCAGAAGTGATTCGTGCCCAACGGGTGATGCATGGCAAAACCTCTGCCATTAGCCATAATAGCCAACGGCTATTTGCAGATTTACCCAACCCGTTAACCGTGACGCGCTACCATTCATTGCTCGTGGATAGTGTGCCGAATGGCTTTATTGAGGATGCCTGGTTTGATGACCCAGTACATGGGCACGAAATCATGGCGCTCAGTCATCCTGCGCTGCAGCTCTACGGCGTGCAGTTTCATCCAGAGTCGATATTGACCCAATCGGGTCACGCTTTGCTGCAAAACTTTCTCGCGCAATAACCCCAGTTTGCTAACACGCTCTTACAAGTTTCCCAGGTAACAATCGCCCTTGTCACTGCCCAGCTATGGTATAAATGGCGCTTTATCGCGAGCATCTATTCCCATGGCCAAAGTGCCCGGGCTAAAAATAACAAGGATATGGAATGAACAATTACCTTCGCCAACTTGGGCTGAGTGCAATTGCGCTGGCCGTTCTTTCAGGTTGTGCTGCTACCAGTGCTGAACAAACCTTAACCGCAGCAGTTACTGTGGTCGCCGCACCAACACTGGCGACACCGCCGGTTGCCGATCAACCTCTTACCTTGAATCAGATTATGGCCGACCCTGATTGGATGGGACTGACGGCAGAAGGCGCATATTGGAGCGATAACGGCGAATCAGTGCTGTTTTCTCGTGGTAAGAGTGCATCACGCCTACGTGATTACTACCGATTAAATATTGCCAGCGGCGAGACCGAAGCTCTGCCGTTAGCTGAGCTGCACAAGGCATCGCAACGTTTGGGCGTCTACAGTGCTGATAAAAAACGCAAAGCCTATGTGTATCAAAACAACTTGTTCGTGAAAGACATTGCCAGTGGCAACATCCAGCAACTCACTCGTCAAGCTGACCGCATCGACGGTGCCAGCTTCTTGAACAATGGCGATGTGGTTTATTGGCAAGGCGACAAGGTTTTCCAAATCGACAGCGCCAGCGGCATGGTTGCGGTGTTGGCCGACATTCGGTTTAGCAAAGCGCCAGAGGGCGTTAAAGACCCAAGCTCATTCCTCGCCAAGCAGCAAGCGCGCTTGATTCAATACGTGGCGCAAGAGCATGCGAAAGCCAAAGCGGCAGAAGATTACAAAGCGGTATTGCGCGCCGCAGACCCAACCATGGCGGCTGAGCCATTTTATCTCGGTGAGCAAGATGCGCTGCAAGAGCTGAGCGTATCGCCAGACGGGCAATACCTGTTCTTGGTGCTGCAAGACAAAAATTACACTGGCCGCGCGCAAAGCGACATCATGCCGAACTACATTCATGCCGATGGCGAGATTGAGTCTGTGCCAGTACGCGCTCGGGTTGCCGAAGATGATGTACCGGGGCAACGTTTTGTGGTGTTGGACTTGGCCAAACATAGCCAAAAGGATGTCACCATCGAAGGCTTAACTGGCTATAACGAAGATGTGTTAGCCAAGGTTAAAGCTGAAAATGCTAAAGCTGAAGGCAAGCAATATCAAAGCGAAACCAAACCGCGCAAAATCCGTTTGATTGAAGACTGGAGCTGGGTGCAAAGCGCTCTGCAGTGGCAAGATGGCAAACCTGTGTTAGCTGTCATGGTGGAAGCAGTTGATAACAAAGACCGTTGGATTGCCACGGTTGATCTGCAGAAGGGCAAGTTTGTTACCCAACACCGCCTGCATGATGATGCGTGGATTAACTATGATCACAACCAATTTGGTTGGTTGCCGAACAGCGACACCTTGTTCTATCTGTCTGAACAATCCGGCTATGCACAACTGTATATCAAACCTTTGGCTGGCAAAGAAAAGGCGTTAACCAGCGGCAACTATGTGGTGAGTGATGTGACCGTCGGGCCAAAGGCACAATACATCTATTACAAGGCCAACAAAGATCATCCCGGTAAATACAATGTTTATCGCGTTGAACTGGCCACTGGTAAAAATGAGCAGTTGACCGATTGGACGGGCACCTTGGATTATCAACTGAATCCAAGCGGCGATAGCTTGTTGCTGACCGCATCACAACTCACCAAACCTGATGAGTTGTATCTGCAGCCAATTGGCGGCGAACTCAAGCAACTGACCAATTACACCAGCGCAGAGTTTGCTAACTATCCTTGGCAGGCGCCAGAGATTATCGAAGTGCCATCTACCCACGGTGCCGGTAAAGTTTATGCCCGTTTATATCTGCCAAAAGGCTTTGATAAGCGCCGCGCAGAGAAGTATCCGGCCGTTATCTTTAACCACGGAGCGGGCTACCTGCAGGAAGTGCACTATGGCTTCTCGGGTTATTTCCGCGAGTTCATGTTCAACAATTTGTTGGCGCAGCAAGGCTACGTTGTGCTGGATATGGATTACCGCGGCTCAAAAGGCTATGGCCGTGATTGGCGTACTGCCATCTATCGCAACATGGGTCACCCAGAAGTGGAAGACTTGAAAGATGGTGTGGCGTGGATGGTACAAAATACCAACATCGACCCAACCCGCGTAGGCACCTATGGTGGCTCTTATGGCGGCTTCCTGACCTTTATGTCGATGTTCCGTGAGCCTGAGTTGTTCAAAGCGGGTGCAGCGTTGCGTCCAGTTGCGGATTGGGCTCACTACAACACGGGCTATACCTCAAACATTCTCAACACGCCGGATGATGATGCAATTGCTTATAACCGTAGCTCTCCGATTGAGTTTGCCGCGGGACTGAAAAACCATCTGCTGATATTGGGTGGCGTGGTGGATAACAACGTATTCTTCCAAGACAGTGTGCGTTTGGTGCAGCACTTAATTGAGCTGGAAAACCCGAACTTTGATATGGCGTACTATCCGGTTGAACCGCATGGTTTCCGTCAGCCTTCAAGTTGGTTAGATGAATACCGCCGTATTTTCCGCTTGTTTGAAACTGACGTAAAACCGCTTAAAAAATAACGTTTAGCGGCATTGAAGAATATTAGGCTCCTACTCAGGAGCCTATTTTTTGTCTGAGCGGCGTGCTACTGACATCATTGCGGCTATCGACAGCGCAACTCGGCGATATCTAACGTAAAAAGGGGTGAGGCCGATAACGTATACAGTTAGAATAGGCCATCATCCCAGTTTACGACCTGTAGGAAACAGAGACTTTGGTTGCTTCTTTAGTCGGCGGTGCAAAACCGTCAGCCATTAACGACATCGAACAACGCTTTTATAAACAGCTGATTTCCGGGCAGCAGCGTGGTGCTGTGTCAAATCCGTTGGATGCAGAGCTTGAAGCTATCGCCCATAAAATCGCGGTAGAACGTGAGGCCGCGATAAAACGTTTGGAAAAGAAGCAGCAAGCACAGCAGCTGGTGGCGCAACTCACCGAGCAGCTGACAAAGTTATTACAGGCAGAATTAGGTAACCGTTTATCGCAACCGCAACTGTTTCTTAAAGACAGTGCCGTTTCAGACAAACAACTGTTACTACTGGAATTACTAAACTCTCCTCGGGTTGACCTAAACCGTATTCGGCCGATTGTTGCGGAAATTGGCTGGTTGGGGCGCGATATCACCGCCATCGTAAATAGCCCATCATTTATGGCGCGTCGGCAACAACACAGTGATACCCAAGTAAACGATCTGAAAGTCGCGTTGGCGTATATCGGGCTCGATAATTTACGAGCCTACATTCCTTACTATGTGTGCCGCTATTGGTTATCGCAATCACCGAGTTTGCTGTGGGTCAGTCGTAAGGTTTGGCGTTATTCGCAGCTGCAAGGCATCGCAGCGCGCGCCTTGGCCGAGCTACATCAACAAGATCCGACCTTGTTTTACACCATTGCACTGATGAAGCAGCTGGGCATGTCGGTGATGTTAAGTGTCAGTGCGGATGTTTTTGAGCAACTGCGCCACACTTGGATGCGCCAAGCCTTGGTGGAGCGCGACAGCGCCTTGCATGATGCCTTGTCTGTGTGTGAATTCCCGCTAGATTTGGTATGGCCGATGATTGCCGAACAAAGTTTAGCGTTGACGTGGAAACTGCCTGAAAGCTTAGGCTTCGCTGATGTTAAAGCTGTGTCTATTCTACGTGAACTTACCGAAGCAAAAGGGGTTGTGGCGCTGTCTGATGACGCTAAAATTATCGCTAAATCCTCTTGTTATGCTAAATGCATGCTGCTTGATGAAGGGCAACAATTGAGCTTCAACGAACGGCAATTGATGTACCGTTACTATGAATTGAGCGAACAAGAAGCGATCCGACTCAGCGGGCAAAACTTCCGCAAAACAGAAGCCGTCTAAGCTGTACGCTTAGCTTGCCAACCAGTATTTTCTCCGCCTAAAAAATTCGCCTAAGGAGTGCTTCATTCTTAGGCGTATCACTGTTACCATTCGGATAATTATTCACTCATATCGAATAATTAAACAAATTGATGAGTTTGTGTTTTTTTTGTGACTATTTATGCCATCAAACCAGCTGAATAATGCCTGTTTAGCGCACTATATCAACTTGTTATTCAAAATCGGTTTGTGCGCGTCATTTACTAATGTAATCAATCTGGTGTTTTGATCACATTTAAGCTAAGTATGTCACATATACCAAACGCATTCTCGCAGTAGCATTCGATCAAAACCATTGGTAACACTGCGGCAGAAGCGTAGATAAAGCCACCTTCTGTGAAGAAAGGATTAGCAATAATGACAGTAGAAATTAAGTTGACCCGCGAGCAATTCGACGAAGTTATGGTGCCTAATTATGCACCATCCCCTATCATTCCGGTAAAAGGGGAAGGCAGCCGAGTTTGGGATCAGCAAGGACAGGAGTTTATCGATTTTGCTGGTGGTATCGCGGTCACCGCATTGGGGCATTGTCACCCAGCGTTGGTTGCTGCATTGAAAGAGCAGGGCGAAAAACTGTGGCATCTATCAAACGTGATGACCAACGAGCCTGCGCTGGAACTTGCCACTAAACTGGTGAACGCCACATTTGCCGACAAAGTCTTTTTTGCCAACTCAGGTGCAGAAGCAAACGAAGCGGCGTTGAAACTGGCGCGTCGCTATGCGTTTGATAAATATGGTGAAGGCAAAGACCAAATTATTGCATTCGATAAGGCGTTCCACGGCCGTACCTTTTTCACAGTAAGTGTTGGTGGTCAAGCAACCTACTCTGATGGTTTTGGACCAAAGCCTCAAGGCATTACTCACATTCCTTACAATGATATTGCGGCACTTGAAGCAACTGTGTCTGAAGCCACTTGCGCCATTATGATTGAACCGCTGCAAGGCGAGGGCGGCATTATTAGCCCAGATCCAGAATTCCTCAGCAAAGTGCGTGAGTTAGCGGATAAATACAACGCGCTGCTGATCTTTGATGAAGTACAAACCGGTGTTGGCCGTACTGGCGATCTCTATGCCTACATGGGCACAGATGTCACGCCTGACATTTTGACTTCTGCCAAGGCGATTGGCGGTGGCTTCCCATTAGCGGCGATGCTGACCACCAATGAGATTGCAGCACACTTTAAAGTGGGCACACACGGTTCTACCTACGGTGGTAACCCGCTGGCGTGCGCTATTGGCAACGCAGTATTGGATATCGTCAACACCCCCGAAGTGCTCGACGGTGTGAAGCAGCGTGAGCAACTGTTCCGCGATGGCCTAAATGCCATCAACGACAAATACCACGTATTTTCACAAATTCGCGGTAAAGGCTTGTTGCTCGGCGGCGTGCTGAATGAAAAATATCAAGGCCGTAGCCGTGACTTCCTGTTGGCCTCTATCGATAACGGCTTAATGACCCTAGTTGCAGGGGCAAATGTGGTGCGTTTTGCGCCTTCGCTGATCATTCCTGAAGCAGATATTGCTGAAGGTTTACAACGCTTTGAAGCTGCAGTCGCACAGGTGGTAGCTGGTTAGCTTATCTCAAACTGTCACGTTTGAGGTACGCAGTTTCGATCCCATCCGGGGACAAAACTGTCCCCGTTGTTTGGTTGGGAGAAGGGAGAACTTAACCATGTTAGTCATCAGGCCGATCCGTCACAGCGACTTCGCAGCGCTACGCACCATTGCCGTAGAATCCGGTCATGGATTCACTTCACTACCTGTTAATGATGAGCTACTGGCGGCAAAAATTGCCCGCTCGGAAGCGTCTTTTATTAAAGCGATTGAGCGCCCCGGTCATGAAGGCTATCTGCTGGTGCTCGAAGATACCGATACGGGTGAGGTAGTCGGCACCTGCGGTATCGAAGCGGCTGTCGGGCAGCAAGATGCTTTCTACCATTATCGCTTGGGTACCGAAGTTTATTATTCCAGTCAAATAGGCGTGCGCAATGAAGTGGAAACCTTAACTCTGTGCCACGACTACACCGGCTCAGCCGAACTGTGCACTCTGTTTTTGCGGCCTAATTATCGCCGTGGGTTCAATGGCCGTTTGCTCTCGCGTGTGCGATTTATGTTGTTAGCGCAATTTCCTGAGCGTTTTGGCGAAACCGTCATTGCGGAAATGCGTGGCATTAGTGATGAACAGGGCAATTCGCCATTTTACGCTTGGTTACAAGAGCACTTTTTGGGGATTGAGTTTACTCAAGCGGATTACCTTTCGGGACTTGGGCAAAAGTCTTTTATGGCTGAAATGATGCCGCGCAGCCCAGTGTATGTCTGTTTGTTGCCCGAGGTTGCACAGCGGGTGATTGGCGAAGTGCACAACAATACTCGCCCCGCACTCAGCATGCTGCAGGCCGAAGGATTTCGCTGGCGTAACTATATCGATATTTTTGATGCAGGCCCCACGGTGGAATGTAGCCGCGATGATATTCGCTCGGTGAAAGAGAGCCGCTTGTTTACGGTCAATATCGCTGATATCGCAGTAAACGCCGAGGCGCCACAATACATTGTCGCCAATACTCAATTAGCCGATTTTCGTGCCACGCTCACCACGCTGCAACTTGATGAAGACAGAGATACGGTGACCATTTCTCACGCACTTGCCAAGGCGTTGCTGCTGAACGATGGCCAGCAAATGCGAGTGCTCGCAATATAGGAATTTGTTATGACACAGCTGATTAACGGAACATGGCAAGCAGGTGACGGCGCCCCCATGGCGTCGTTTAATCCCGCCAATGGTGCGCAGATTTGGCAAGGTAATGCTGCCACCGCGCAGCAGGTGAACAGCGCCGTGAGCGCTGCAGCTGAGGCACAATTTGCTTGGTACATGCAGGGGTTTGAAAAGCGCCTCGCCATCGTTGAAGCCTATAAAGTGCAGCTTGAACAACACCGCGATGAAATGGCGACGCTGATTGCTGAAGAGACCGGCAAGCCGCTATGGGAAACCGTGACCGAAGCGACCGCAATGATCGGCAAAATTGCACTGTCAGCCAAAGCTTATCTGCAGCGCACAGGCACGACTGAGAGCGAATTGCCAGTAGCTCGTGCGGTACTGCGGCATAAGCCTCATGGCGTGGTAGCGGTGTTCGGCCCCTATAACTTTCCTGGGCATTTGCCCAATGGTCACATTGTGCCAGCGCTATTGGCGGGTAACACGGTTGTGTTTAAGCCATCGGAGCAAACACCTGCCGTGGCTGAGTTAATGCTAAAACTGTGGCAACAGGCGGGCTTACCGGCTGGGGTGCTAAACCTTGTTCAGGGCGAAGTGGATACGGGCAAAGCCCTGGCCTCGCATCCACGTATTGATGGTTTGTTCTTTACTGGCAGTTCGCGCACTGGGCAGATGCTACATCAACAGTTTGGCGGTCGTCCGGGCACAATACTCGCGCTGGAAATGGGCGGTAATAATCCGTTAATCGTGCGTGATGTGGCCGATGTTAAAGCCGCTGTGCACGAAATCATTCAATCGGCTTATATCTCCGCTGGGCAACGTTGTACCTGTGCCCGTCGTTTGTTAGTACCCAAAGGTGAGCAAGGTGATGCTTTGATTACCGCGCTGGTTGCGGCAGTGAAGCAGATCCGTGTCGCGCCATGGAACGCAGAGCCACAACCTTTTATGGGGGCGATGATTTCCCACAATGCGGCCAAGGCCATGCTGCAAGCGCAAGCTAAATTGCTGGATTTGGGCGGCACGGCGTTGGTGGCAATGACTATGTTAGCGGAAGGTACTGGTTTGGTATCACCAGCGTTGATCGATGTGACTGCGGTTGCTGAGTTACCTGATGAAGAATACTTTGGCCCGCTGTTGCAGTTGATCCGGTACGACAGTTTCGATGAGGCGATTAATATCGCCAATAATACTCGCTACGGCTTGTCTGCTGGTTTGTTATCCGATAGCCGCGAAGAGTTCGATTACTTCCTCGCGCGCAGTCGGGCTGGCATTGTGAACTGGAATAAGCAGATCACCGGTGCTGCGGGATCTGCCCCGTTTGGTGGTATTGGTGATTCAGGTAATCACCGCCCGAGCGCATTTTACGCGGCGGATTACTGTGCTTACCCCGTGGCCTCAATGGAAGCAGATAGCCTGAGCTTGCCAGAAACACTCAGCCCAGGTTTAACCCTTTAAGCTTGTGCGCATCGGTGTTGTGCTGTCCCGATGCGGTGGATCGTCAAGGAGTTGCTATGCATCAGAATATTGATTCACTGTTTACCGCCATGTGGCACGATTATGTGCGAATGACCCCATCGGCAGCCAAAATTCATGATTTGTTAGCGCAAGATGATGAAATAATTAATGATCATATTGCGCTGCGTACCTTTAATTTACCCAAGGTCGGCTTGCCTGTATTGGCGGCGCATTTTGAAGCGCTGGGCTATCGTGCGGCGGGTGAGTATGAATTCAAGCAGAAAAAGCTCAAAGCCAAACATTTTGAACACCCAGATGCCACCAAGCCCAAGGTGTTTATCTCGGAATTGTTAGTAGAACAATTTAGCCCTTGGTTGCAGCAGACGGTGGCTGAGCTGGTGGCGCAAGTCGATGCCGCTGCTGTGATTGACGATGAGTTTCTCTACTCTGGGCGCCATTGGCAGTTAAATTTTGCCACCTATGAAAAACTGCTCGCTGAAAGTGAATATGCTGCCTGGTTAGCCGCCTTTGGCTATCGTGCAAACCATTTTACTGTGTCCATCAATCATCTGCGCCATTATGATACTATTGTGGCGGTGAACGACACCCTTAAGCATGCGGGGATTGTGCTCAATAGCGCTGGCGGTGAAGTCAAAGGATCTGCGCAAGTGATGCTGGAGCAATCATCCACCATGGCGGATCAAATCCCAGTGGCATTTACCGACGGCGATCATACCATCCCGAGCTGTTTTTATGAGTTTGCACTGCGATATCCGCAGGCGGATGGACGTTTGTATTCGGGGTTTGTTGAGGCGTCAGCCGATAAGATTTTTGAGAGTACCAACGCCAAAGCCTGAACCTTATAAATAAAAAATGCGCCATTGGGCGCATTTTTTTCATCTCTACATAATCCCCACATAATCACCAAATAGGCGCGATTGGCCGTGGTGATTGTTTAACTCGCTTACTGATTTAATTTAAGAAATGCATCAACCGCGCTTTCAACAATTTCACGGATACGCTTGGCCGATGGCTTGCCAATCGCGCCGAGTGAGTAGGGCATCACTAACTCAGCTTCCAGCAAGCCTTTAAACTGCATGGCTGCGTGCCAAGGCTCAATATCGACTCGTAACTCATTGCTGGCGATACGCGAGGCTAAAAAGCGGCAGACGTTATCCCAGCCCTGCTTAGGGCCTTTCTCATAAAACTTTTTCCCCAGTTCGCTCTTGCCTGCTTCCGCCATCACCATGCGGTGAATCGCCATAATTTCAGGGGTTAAGATGGAGTCGAGGTAGTTAATCCCAAACTCGAGCATGCTGCTGCGAATATCCTTGGCTTGATTGAGCGAATGAAAGGCGTTGGCGATCTGCTCTGTGGCCGATGACTCCATTACCGCGTAGAAAATTTCGTCCTTGGAGGAAAAATAGTTGTACAAGGTCGCTTTTGAACCACCGAGCTGCTGCGAAATGTAAGACATTGAAGTTTTTTCAAAGCCTTGGTTAAAAAAAGCCTCTTTAGCTATCTCTATGATTGCCTGTCTTTTTTCTTCAGTTTTTACGCGCATCTTAGGTTCCAATCCTTGCTTACTGTTTGAGAGTTTCGCTTGACTAAACGCCCCTGTCAAGAATATAACTGTACGGTACAGTTTACTTATGGAGGTTGATGTGACTCATCACGTACGCCCCAAGTGGCAACCGCTGGCATTGGTGTCGCTGGCTGTTTTTGGGGTTTTAGGGCTCAATGGCTGCGCTTTGCATGATGCCGATGCGCAAGTATCTGCTCTGCAGCAAAGCAGTGCGCCGGCATTTGCCAAAGCATTTGCCGAGCAAAATGAAATTAGTTGGCCAACCAGCGCTTGGTGGCAGCGCTATCAGGACGCGCAGCTCAATGCGTTGGTGGAGCATGCGTTAGCGCAAGCGCCTACCATCAAAATGGCCGCAGCCCGAGTACAGCAAGCACAAGCGATGACGCAACAAGTGGGAGCGGCTGAGTTGCCGCAGCTTGGTATGGCAGCATCAGCCTCTGAGACTAAAGTCAGCTATCGCTATCAAGCCTATAATCCGCCGAAAAATTGGAACGATTATGGCTCGCTGACGTTGAACTTCAGCTATGACATCGATTTCTGGAACAAGAATAAGAGTGCGGTTGCCGCAGCCTCATCGGAATATGCTGCTGCACTGGCGGAGCAGGCTTCTGCTCAGTTAATGCTCACCACGGCCATCGCCAACGCTTATGCAGAATTAGCACGCTTGTACGCCAACCTCGATACCGTGACAGCCGCACTGCAAGTACGCCAGAAAACCGCGGAGTTGTTGACGCAGCGATTTGATAACGGCCTAGAAAACCGTGGCACTGTTAGCCAAGCGCAAGCGGTGGCCAAAAGCGCTAACGCTGAAGTATTAGCGGTGCAAGAGTCCATCATGTTGCAAAAACATGCATTGGCAGCGTTGTTAGGCGCAGGGCCTGATCAAGCCTTAACCATCGACCGTCCAGCAATTCAATTGAGTCAAAGCTTTGGTTTACCTGCAAACGCGGGATTGGGCTTGCTAGCGCATCGCCCTGATGTCACCGCGGCACGCTGGCGCGCACAAGCGGCGGCTTACCAAATTGGCGTGGCCAAAGCGCAGTTTTACCCCGATGTCAGCCTGTCGGCATTTGTTGGGATACAAGCCTTTGGACTTAACAGCCTGTTTGATAGTGGCAACGATGCTGGCAGTGTTGGCCCAGCGATCTATCTGCCGCTGTTCTCTGGTGGTCGTTTACAAGGACAGTTGAGCGCTGCAGAAGCTGGGTTTGATTTGGCTGCTGCCAGCTATCAACAAACCTTGGCCAATGCGCTGCAAGAAGTAGCCGACGTGCTCACCAGCACGCAAGCGCTGGATGGTCAGATTAGCGAAACCCAAGCCGCTGTAGATGCCGCGGAAGAGGCCCATCAAATCGCCAGCAATCGCTATCGCGGCGGTTTGGCAACCTATCTTGAAGTGTTGACTGCCGAAGACCGCTTGCTTGGTAGTAAGCGTGCCTTGGTTAATCTGCAATCGCGGGCATTTTCGTTAGATCTGGCGCTAGTACATGCGTTGGGCGGCGGTTATCAATCACATCAGTCTTAGTTCATAGGGTGTAAACATGAGTTCGCAACAGGTTTCTGAGCAGCCATTTGATGCTGTCAACGCACAAGCTGCGCGTAAAAAAGGCTTCACCGTATTAGTTGCGGTAATCGTACTGGTGGCGATTTGTACCACTGCGTACTGGTATTTTGTTGGTTCGCGCTATATCTCGACCGATAACGCCTATGCGGCCACCGAAATTGCCGCGGTGACGCCTGCCGTTGGGGGGATTGTCGCCAAGGTGAATGTGGTTGATACCCAGTGGGTGAATCAAGGCGATGTCTTGGTGGTCATTGATAACAGCGATGCCAAGCTCGCGTTTGAGCGTGCTAAAGCCGATTTAGCATTAGCCAAACGCCGCGTTGAAGGCTATATGGCCAACGATGAAGGCTTAGCCGCGTTAGTGGCGGCACGTGAGGCTGACCAACAACGTGCGGCGGCGCAGTTAGAGGTGGCGCAAGCGGATTTTGCGCGCGCAAAACTCGATCTAAAACGTCGTGAAAACCTGATCCAATCTGGCTCAGTGTCGGGCGAAGAGATGAGTAATGCCAAAACTGCATTTGCTCAAGCACAGGCAAACTTAAATGCTGCCAAAGCCGCTGCTGCACAGGCGCAAGCTAATCGCTTATCGACTATTGGCAACAAAAAGGCCAATGCGGTTTATATCGTCGATACAACGGTTGATACCAACCCGGAAGTGCTGCAAGCAAAAGCGCGTTTTGAACAAGCCAAAATTGATCTGGCACGTACAGTTATCCATGCACCTGTGAGCGGTATTGTGGCGCAACGTAGTGTGCAAGTCGGTCGTCGCGTACAAGTGGGTGAGCCGTTGATGGCAGTTGTACCCGTACAAAATATGCACGTCGACGCTAACTTCAAAGAGGTGGAACTTGGCAAGTTACAAGTTGGCCAACCAGTTGAAGTAACGGCAGATCTCTACGGCGATGAGATTATCTATCACGGGGTGGTTACCGGTGTCTCTGGCGGTACAGGTTCGGCGTTTTCTGCCATCCCCGCGCAAAACGCGACCGGTAACTGGATTAAGGTAGTACAACGTTTACCGGTACGGATTGGTTTAGATCCGGAAGAGTTAGCCAAGCATCCTCTGCATGTGGGTTTATCGATGGAAGTGACCATTGATACCGCCGCGCCATTGAACAAGGACGCTATCGCCGCAGTGGCAGACAGACAACAGCTGACTGAAGGCTAAGGCTGGCACAGATGAATCAGACTGATTTAGCTGAATCGCCCATTACCGAACCGCAGCCGCTGACCGGATTAGCGCTATTTGGTGGTGTACTATGCTTGGCTATGGCGAACTTCTTGGCGATTTTGGATACCACTATCGCCAACGTGTCGGTGGCCAATATTGCCGGTAGCCTTGGTACATCAACCAGCCAAGGCACTTACGTCATCACCTCTTATGCGGTGGCTGAAGCGATATCCGTGCCGTTAACCGGTTGGCTGTCACGCCGCTTTGGCTCAGTGCGGGTGTTTGTGACTTGTCTTATCTTGTTCGGCGTGTTCTCGCTGCTGTGTGGTATGGCCACAAGTATGACCATGCTGGTGGCCTGTCGGGTATTTTTGGGGCTGTCGGGTGGCCCTATGATGCCGCTATCGCAGACTTTGATGATCCGCATCTTTCCCAAAGATAAGAGTCACGCGGCAATAGGTATCTGGAGTATGACCACGCTGGTGGCGCCGATCATGGGACCCATCCTCGGCGGGGTACTGTGTGATCAGTTCTCGTGGCCCTACATCTTTTATTTTAAAGTGCCGTTTGCCATTTTAGCGGGCATCGCTTGCTGGAAAATCATCGGTGGCTTTGAAACTAAAGTGGTGAAAGCGGCTATCGACAAGATGGGTTTGCTGCTGTTGGTGGTGTGGGTTGGCGCGCTGCAGATCATGCTTGATGAAGGTAAAGACCATGATTGGTTCGCCTCTACGCGGATTACCGTGTTGGCGATTATTGCACTGATTGGCTTCATCTCATTCTTGATTTGGGAGCTGACGGAACGCCATCCAGTGGTGGACTTGCGGGTGTTCAGGCATCGGGGCTTTTCGGCCAGTATGTTGACCTTGAGCTTAGGCTTTGGGGCGTTTTTTGGCATCACGGTGATCACCCCTCTGTGGCTACAGATCTACATGGGCTACACAGCTACTGAGTCGGGCTATGCCACTGCCACCATGGGGATTATTGCGGTGTTTATCGCGCCAGCGATTGCTGCTGCAGTCAGTAAGTTTGATCCGCGGCCATTCGTGTTCTTTGGCGTGCTGTGGCTCGGATTATGGACTTGGCTGCGCGCCAGCAACAACATGGATATGACCTTCTGGCAGATCAGTTTGCCGATGTTTTTCCAAGGGATTGGGATGCCGCTGTTCTTTGTGCCGTTAACCGCGATTGCCTTAGGCTGCGTAAAACCTTCCGAGATGGACTCTGCTGCTGGCTTGTTCAACTTTATTCGAACCTTGTCGGGGGCATTTGCCACGTCGATGGTGAATACCGCATGGGAAAATGAAACTACTTATGTGCATGCTGAGCTATCGGGGTTAACCGATAGAGTGGGCGTTGCAGCGCAGCAGATGCAAGCTGGGGGGATGACCCATGAGCAAACCCTCAATTCATTGAATTGGCTGTTACAGCAGCAAAGCTCGATGATTGCGACCAACCAGATCTTTATGTGGGTGGCGGCCATCTTTGCGGTGGGGGCGTTTGCGATTTGGCTGTCGCCTAAGCCAACCCATACCGTTGATCCTGGCGCGAGTCATTAATGGTCAAAAGCTCCTCAATTGAGGAGCTTTTTGTTGGTGATTAGCTCGGAAAAATAGCAAAAAGACTAACCACCGCCGCCATGCCAATGGCCACGACCTGACGGAATATTACCGCACTGCAGGTAGGTATCACTGCCGCCACCCACGCCGGCAGTAACGCTGACGCTGCCTGCATCGGCAAAGATATTAAACACACCACTGCTGACATCATCGGTCAGCGGATCATCAAGATAGCCAGTACAGCTATAGCCTACGCGATAATCACCTTCATCGAGGTATCCCATGCCAAAATACCAATTTCCATCATCATCTTGATGCAAAGGCGCGACGGCGATTGGCGCAGTCATACCTGAAGGCGTGGTCGTTGACACATCGGCCATCTGGTTAATCGCGCTGACGGTAGCAGGATAGAGGTAGGCAAGATGGACAAAGTTGCCACTGGGAGCCACCGCATTCGGATTGGCTGCTTCACAACTGGCAATCCATTGTGGGTCCATATCCCCGAGTAGATGCCCCATCTGCAGGTTGTTCACACTACGGATGCCGCTTTGTGCCAGCTGATAGCCGTTTTGTTGCCGATATTGCAGCCCTTGATAAAGGCTGACTTCCAGCGTGTAGGCGTGGGTTTGATCGCGCTGCATGGTAAAATTTGGCAGCGGGATGACGCCATCTTCAACCTGCAACGCGTGTTGGCCTTGACCATCAATCACATAACAGCCGTTATTGCCGTCCCCTTGCATGACTGACAAGTAAACATTGTGATATTGGCCAACCGGCAGGTCGAAATTTTGCAAAAGCGGGATGCTCGCTTTGCCTTGATAATCGAGCAGATTAATCAGGGTGTTTTGCAGTGTGTAGCGGTGTTCTGCATGGTTGGCGTCGGTCATCACCAATTGGCCGAGTTGCAAGCGTACCGCAGAGACATTACCCATGGGCGAGTCGGATAATGCGATTGAGAGTTTACCGGTTTCTTTGATTGCTGCTGCGTCATCACTCCCGCCGCAGGCAGTGAGGGCACAGATGGCAGAAACCAGTAGCCCAGTGTGGTAGAGCTTCATGTTGGGCTCCTGTGTTAGTGAAGTGCACTAACAAGTGTAAAAGCACCTTATGGCTGCTGCCTAGATTCAGCGCTTTTACTGATGTATATCAAATATTAGCGATGAGTAAAGTGTGTGGGCAATGCTCCGCTTTGAGGTTGAGTTGTTGCTTAGGCATGGCTTAGGGTGACACGCAGTCCACCTAATGCTGGGCTGCTGTCAAAGTTGATCTCAAACTGATACTGCTCGGCGATATCTTTCACAATTGATAACCCCAGACCGTGGCCGGCCACTTCTTCATCGAGTCGCTTGCCGCGGCGAGTCAGTTTATCCAACTGCGCTTCTGGCACGCCGGAACCATCATCCTCAACACTGATAAATATTCTGCCTTGCTGCGGCCATACGCGGATAAGAACTTGGCTCGTTGCCCATTTGAAGGCGTTGTCGAGCAGATTACCCAGTAGCTCCATACCGTCTTCACGGTGAATTGGTAGTCGAGTGATCTGTGCTGCTAGGTCGAATTTTAGTTGAATTGACTTATGGTGATACACCTTTTGCAGGGTATTGCTGAGACTGTCGATATCTCGTGGCAGCACCATTTGCGCCGCTGGCAGCATATCGCCAGTGGCCCGCGCAGCGGCCAGCTTACGCTCGATCATATTGTGGATCTGCTGCAACTGTTGGTCGAGCAGTTGTGCAGTCTGCGGATCTTTAAGTGCTAACACTTCAACCTGCTGCCGCATTACTGCTAGTGGTGTTTTTAAACCGTGGCTGAGATTGCCTAAGTTATTGCGGCTGCGCTGAATTTGGACTCCAGTGTATTCCAACAAGCCGTTATAGGTTTCCGCCAGCGGCTTAATCTCTGCCGGCATCTGGCTGATATCCAGCGAATTTGTTTCGCCTTGGCGAAGTTTAGCCAGTGCCTGCTTTACGCCAGCAATTGGCTTAAATGACTGATGCAGAATGATAAATATCCCGATAATCATCGCGGCTAACATGGCGAGGTTGCCCAGCAATTTGGTGCCATACACTTCGCGAAATACTTTACGGCCAATACTGAGATCTTGCGCAACAGTCAGGGTAACGGTGCCGCTGGGTGACAGGGTCGGCAGTCCGATAGACAGCAATTGAATATCGTGTTTTTTCGGGCCTTTCGCTTGCCAAACACGGGTTTTACCGGCTTCGAGCGGCATTACACTGAGGTGCTGATCCCAAAGCGAGCGCGAGCGGATTTCAGTTTCACCGGCATTCAGCTGATAGTAACGGCCAGAGTAAGCGGGTTTATAAAAGCTCGACAGTTCGCCAGCGTTTATACTGATGTCCTTGGCGCTAATTTGCGTGGCAATCTCAACTTGAGTGATATCTTCGCGCAAGCGGTCGATAATCGAATCGTGAAACGCTTGCCGAAGCATGGATTCGATATAGATTAAGCTTACCAAGGAGCTGAACATCACCAAGCAGGTGAGCCAGATGGTGAGCTTGAGCCGAATGGACATCATAACTTATTGAATGCCGTGAAAAATGTAGCCTTGGCCGCGACGAGTTTCAATAGCAGTTTTGCCGAGCTTTTTACGTAAGTGGGTCACATAAACTTCAACGACGTTACTCTCTTTTTCGTCATCAAATTGGTAAAGCTTGTCGCTTAGCTGATTCTTGGACAGCAATTTTTTAGGCGATAACAGGAAGATACGCAGCAGGCGAAACTCCATTGCTGTCAGTTCATAACGCTGCTCACCCACGTCGACCGTTTGCTCAGATTCATCTAAGGTGATGCCGCCGAAGCTGAGTTGCTTATTAGGGGCGGTTGCGCGGCCGTGACTGCGAGAAATCACTGCTTGCAGGCGTGCCAGCAGTTCCTGCGTGTGAAACGGTTTACCGAGATAGTCATCCGCGCCTGCGTTAAAGCCTTCGACCTTTTCGTGCCATTGGCTACGTGCAGTGAGCATAATCACCGGTGTGCTGATCTCCTGCTGACGCCAATGTTGCAATAGCTCTAGACCGTTGCCATCAGGCAAGCCAATATCAAGCACTACGCAGTCATATGGGCTTTCTTTGAGTAGATAGTCAGCGTCCATGGCGTTGTTTGCCACATCGGTGACATAGCCAGCGGTTTTGAGTTGCTTAGTCAGCTCGCCAACCAATAACTCATTATCTTCAACGAGCAGTAGCTTCATCGGGTAAACAATCTCCTGGTAGCTTGTCAGGGCTTATCAGTCGGCCATCACTGGCATCGACAATCAGGCTTTGGACTATGCCCTGACGAAACTTGGTATATAAATCATAACGCCAATGCCCGTCGGAATGATACAAGTGGGCATCAAGTAGTTCGGCATCGCAGTGGCGCAGTAGCTCAGCGAGTGTCTGATCTAACGAGCGGATTACGCCAGAAGCCACTAACGACTTTGCTAATTCGTGGTCGGGTTCAAGAGGGTGGGCTTGATCGTGGGCGAACACAGAAAATGGCAATAACACACATGTCAGCAGGCTGAAATAACGCTTTAAATTCAGTCGTGTCATGGTGCTCCACCAAATAAAAATGGCCAGAATTTTCATTCCGGCCATTCTAGGTTTGCAGCATTAACTCAAGCTGAAGCTATCAGCGAGTACCATATACTACGATAGTTTTACCGTGTGCTTGGATGAGGTTTTGCTCTTCCAGCATCTTCAGAATACGGCCAACTGTCTCACGTGAACAGCCAACGATTTGGCCGATCTCTTGACGGGTAATTTTGATTTGCATGCCGTCTGGGTGAGTCATTGCATCCGGTTGTTGTGCCAAATGCAGCAGCGTTTGTGCAATACGACCAGCAACGTCCAAGAACGCAAGGTTACCCACTTTCTGACTAGTGTTTTGCAGACGGTGTGCCATCTGCGCAGCCAGTTTCATCAGAATTTCTGGGTTAACTTGGATAAGCTGTTTGAATTTCTTGTAGGAAATCTCGGCAATCTCACATGCCTGTTTCGCACGTACCCATGCGGTACGTTCTGCTTGTTCTTCAAACAAACCTAATTCGCCAATGAAATCACCCTGGTTTAAATATGACAGGATCATCTCTTTGCCTTCGTCGTCCTTGATCAATACAGCGACAGAGCCTTTTACGATGTAGTACAAAGTATCTGAGTCTTCGCCAGCATGGATCAATGTACTTTTGGCTGGATACTTATGAATGTGACAGTGAGATAAAAACCATTCCAGCGTAGGATCTGGTTTTGGCTTACCAATCAGAGCCATGCCTGTGTTCCTCGATTGATTGAAGTAAAGTTAGGTTATGCTAAATAACTAAAGCGAGTCAAATTTTCGTCTATTGTCCCGAAACATATGCCTATAACGACACACTGTTGAGTTTTCTTTGTTAATTAACGCAACCATTTTGATACTTTAGTGATATATGTCAATTAATACCGTGTAAATCAACCATTAGGATTCCGGTCTTGTAGGTCAAGTCACAATCAGTCGTTACCCCTACGTCTTATGCGTAGAATTTTGCTGAAAAATTGGGCAGATTAACGCAGTATTTTCGAGGTTTGTCGCTCGACATTACGGGGTAAATCTGGCTAACTGAGTGGCTCGTAGTTTAGATGAGGTTTCAGGCTTGAGGTATTCCGCAGTTATCTTTGGTGTCGTGGGTGGGTTGTTAACCTTGTCAGCGCAAGTGGCGGCGTTTAGCTTGCCGCAGCCGCAGCAAGATCAGATCGCAGGTCGCGTGGCGCTGATCCAATACAATGCTGAACGTGGTGAAGCACAGTCGCAATATCTGTTGGGGTTGATGTACATCTCTGGTCGTTATGTTGACAAAGATATTGATAGCGGAATGGGGTTACTTAAACAGGCCGCAGCCGCAAATAATGCCGACGCTCAGCGCGCACTGGCCGACTTAAGTTTTGAAGGGCGCATTGTTGCGCGAGACCTTTCGACCGCGGAGCATTGGTATCGCAAATTGGCGGAAACGGGCGACCATTGGGCCAACTTCCGTTTGGGCTTTGTTTATGCCGCTGGTGGTGCTGGCGTAGTGCGAGATTGCGGCAAAGCGGTGAAACACTTTTCTGATGCGGGCGATAAAGTGTCTATGGGTAATGTCGTGTGGATTTTGGCGACCTGTCCAGAGTCTCAGTTTCGTGATGGTGAGCGTGCTGTTGCGCTGGCAACTGAGCTATTAAAAGTTAATGAAGCCGACCCGACCTTTCTTGATAATCTTGCCGCCGCATATGCGGAGACCGGTGACTATGCCAACGCGGTAAAAACCCAACAGCAGGCATTAGTGCAGTTACATTTAAGTGCCAATCAACAGCTGAAAACCAAAGAAGATGAATTTCAGAAGCGCTTAGACAATTACCTTAACCACAAGCCTTATCGTGAGATTTTGCCACTCGACTAGGTATCGAAGATTCTTTGATGGTAAGACGGTGATGGTAAGAGCGTGATGCTGAGAATGTGGTGCAGTGCGTGTGTTGAAGAGAATGATGACATACTCAGTTAACAGACAGATTGTGGTGGGGGAATCCGGATACCTGAGTATGTCATCTACCAGTCTTTCAATGAAATCCTGATGCTGCTCAGCATACGGAGCACCAATTAAGCCAACATTAATTGTCCGCTTGCGGATCTGCTTTATTTTGCGCTTGTGCCTCAAGGGCTTCCATCGCTAAACAGGCTTTACGTTTTTCCATCAACTCGCGGATCAGTGGGGTGAGGATCAGCTCCATCGCTAATGACATCTTGCCGCCCGGCACCACCAAGGTGTTGACCCGCGACATAAACGACCCTTGGATCATACGCAGATAGTAAGGGAAATCGACATTGTCCATTCCGCGAAAACGGATCACCACAAAGCTTTCATCTAGGCTCGGGATATCTTTGGCGCTAAATGGGTTTGAGGTGTCGACGGTGGGGACGCGCTGGAAGTTGATATGGGTGCGAGAAAACTGCGGCGTAATATGGTTGATGTAATCTTCCATTGAACGCACGATGGAGCCCATCACTTTCTCTTTGCTATGGCCGCGCTCTGAGGTGTCGCGAATGATCTTTTGAATCCACTCTAAGTTCACAATTGGCACCATGCCGATAAGCAAATCGACGTGTTGCGCCACGTTGTGTTCTGGCGTAACGACCGCGCCGTGCAAGCCTTCGTAGTAAAGCATATCGGTATCATCTGGCAGCGGTTGCCACTGGGTAAACGTCCCCGGCATCTGGTTGTACGGTACGGCTTCATCAAAGGTGTGCAGATACGAGCGGGTTTCACCCACACCGCAGTTCCCATAGTCCACAAAACACTTTTCAAGTCGGGCAAAGTCATTTGCCTCAGAGCCAAAATAACTGATATTACGATTTTCCGCCTTGGCTTTGCGGATCATCACTTCCATCTCGGCGCGGGTGTAGTGGTGAAAGCTGTCTCCTTCCACATACGCTGCATTAATTCCCAACTGGCGAAAGATATGACTGAACGCAGTTGTGGTGGTTGTAGTACCAGCACCAGAGGAACCTGTCACAGCGATAATCGGATGTTTTACAGACATTTTTTATACCGTTAATGTTGCGAGCGCGAGGGAGGAGATATGTTGTATTAACGTGAATATAACATATCGGGCGGTAATAACTTATAAGGTAGTGACGCGATTAGGTCAATCATTCGCTGATTGGGGTGCGGCGTGAGATCTCCTCTCGGCTGCGTATCGCAATGGATTCATCTTCCTCACTGTACTCCACTAATAGCTCTTTTTTCTTGAGCATAATCATGCATTTTGCGGTTGCTTGTTGCATTGCCTCTGCATCCAGTTCCACAAAGCTGCCGTCTTCAATTTGTGACAGCAGATACTCGTGGATCAAGTTTTCTAAGGTTTCACGCGGTAAGCTTTGTAAGGCATCAAACGGGACTAACATCGTGCTGCTCCTGAAGAAAGCCGATAATACGTTGTTCTAAATAGTAACGTGGTCGCCACGGTGTCCCACCATTGATAAAGCCCACATGCCCACCTTGTGGGCAAAGCTCATAGGTTACGGCGGCGGGAAGCGCATTGGCGTTGAGTAACACCGCTTCGCTCATAAAGGGATCGTCAGCGGCGTGCAGAATCAAGGTTGGCCGACAAATCTGCTCAATCAGCGGCTTGGCGCTGGATTGCTGATAGTAGTCGTCAGCATTGGCAAATCCGTGTAGCGGCGCAGTGAGCTGATCGTCAAAGCGATAAAAGGTGTTGAGTTCATCAATGTTTGCATGGGTAATCTGCGGATGTTGTCGCTGTTTGGCGCGCATTTTTTGCTGTAACTGCTTGAGCAAATAGCGCTGATAAACTCGTGAGAATCCTTGCTCTAATTTGCGTGAGCAACTCGCCAGCATCAGCGGTGCCGACACTATCACCGCGGCATCGACCAAACTGCGTTGTTGCTGTTCTGCCTGATACTTGGCTAGTACATTGCCGCCCAGACTGTAGCCAACGGCCCACAGCGGTTGCTGCGGATAGCGTTGCTTGATCAGCGTTAAGCTGTTGTGCAGATCGGCGGTGTCGCCACTGTGATAACTGCGTGGCAAACGGTTGGCTTCACCCGAGCAACCACGGTGATGATGCACCACCGCATTTAATTTTGCTTGCCGGCAATAATGCATGATTCGCCGCGCATAATGAGATTTCGCGCTGCCTTCTAAGCCATGCACTACAACCACAATCGGTGCGCCTTCATGCCAGTCGTTTAGCCAATCTAAATCGATAAAATCACCATCTGCCAACTCGACACGTTCACGTTTGAATGCTGGCAGTGGTGGTTTCGTCAGAACCGGCAGAATGGTTTGAAGATGTGGGCTTTTAGCCCACCAAGGTGCTTTAAACATCAGTGGCATATTGTTTAATTACAGAACAAACGGCGGCGAAGAATAATGAATTTGAGTGTAACACGAAGCCGGCAGCTGCACGGCTTCATTTGAGATTAGGGATGATTAACCCGACAGATGTTCGCGCATACTGCGCTTTATGCCGCCGCGGTGAGTTCCGGGAATTGCTCGATGGAGAGGTTAAACATCGACAGGTAGCAGTTAAGATTCCAGTGGGGCGCTTGATAGGGTTGCGCCGCATAGTTCTGATTCAGTTTGTTCAGAATCAAGCGTTGGCCGTTACGCTCCAACATTAATTCTACATCCAACATGCGGCGATATTCTTGCTCTTGCAGCTGTGATTTAGACAAGCAACGCAGTTTGCGAAACGGCGCTAAAAACTTTTGTTGCCAGCTATTAAACTCAAGCTGTAATCGTTCCCAGCAATCTTCACCTAAGGCGATAGTGCGTTGATCCAGTGTCATTGCCAGTAGCAGCAAATTGACCGCTAAGCCGTATTCATCTTGCAACGCAATACAGGTACTTTGTAGCGAATGATAAAGCTGATCGCCATCTTGCCATAGCGAGCTATCAAATACGCGTTGTTCTACCATTTGCCACTCCTCCCTGCATCCGTGTCAGGTAAAACTGAGGCGCACTAACTGTTAAGTGCCTCTGCCTCAATGTCATCTATTTGCTCTTGCAGTTCAAGCCACGCCATCTCACTTTCTTCAAGTTGTTGGCTCAATTGTGTGCGCTCCGCCAAAATTTGGGTCAAGGTGGCTTTATTTTGTGTTTCGTACAAACTGGTATCGGCCAGTTGTGCTTCTAATTCACCGAGGCGTTGATTGCACTTTTGCTGTTCGGTTTCTAACTTGGTTTGCTGTTTTTTCAGAGGCGACAGTTTTTGTCTTAATTCGGCTTCAATCCGCTTCTGCAGTTTTTTATCTTGCTGCGGTTTTACGCTGTCAGCTTCAGGTTGGGCTTGTGATTTTGCCGCCTTGGCAGCTTCAAGTAACCATTGATGATAGTCATCTAGATCGCCGTTAAAGCTCTCTACCTCGCCATTATCAACGAGGTAGTAATCATCACAGGTCAGGCGTAACAGGTGGCGGTCGTGCGACACAATGACCATCGCGCCTTCAAAGCCTTGCAGTGCCACTGTTAATGCGTGGCGCATGTCCAAATCGAGGTGGTTGGTGGGTTCGTCAAGCAGCAGCAGGTTGGGGCGTTGCCACACCAATAACGCCAATACTAAACGGGCTTTTTCACCGCCAGAAAATGGCCGCACGGGTGCTAGCGCCATATCGCCGTGGAAGCCAAAACCACCGAGAAAATCACGCAGCTCCTGTTCGCGGGTATTGGGTGCCAGTCGTTGCAGATGCATCAGCGGCGAGTCATCAAGGCTCAAAAATTCAATCTGATGCTGGGCAAAGTAACCAATGCTCAGGCCCGGATTGGGTTCATACTTGCCGCGCATGGCTTGTAGCTCACCGGCCAGCAGTTTGATAAGGGTTGATTTACCTGCACCGTTGCGACCCAGCAGGCCGATACGAGCGCCGGGCACCAAGTTAAGATGCACTGAATTTAAAATGGTGACATCGCCATAGCCTACGGCGACCTTTTCCATCGCGACCAACGGATTGGGCAACGCATGGGGAGCGAGGAATTCCATATGGAACTCACTGTCTGCCTTGGCTGGCATCAGTTCTGCCATCTTTTCTAACGCTTTTAAGCGGCTTTGCGCTTGGCGCGCTTTACTGGCTTTATAGCGAAAACGATCCACAAACGATTGCATATGAGCGCGTTCACGTTGCTGCCGTTCAAAGGCCACTTGTTGTTGCACCATGCGCTCAGCACGAATTCGTTCAAAGGCGCTGTAGTTACCTTTGTAATAATTCAACTGCTGGTTTTCGACGTGAATAATTTCATCCACCACACCGTCAATAAAATCGCGGTCGTGGCTGATCAGCACCAGCGTGCCTTGGTAGCTCTTTAGCCAACTCTCCAACCAAAACATGGTGTCGAGATCCAAGTGGTTGGTGGGTTCGTCGAGCAGCAGCAAATCGGAACGACACAACAGTGCTTGCGCCAAGTTAAGCCGCATACGCCAGCCACCGGAAAAACTTTTCACCGGATTGCTTTGCTTTTCTTCGCTGAAACCTAGCCCGGCGAGCAGAGTACCGGCGCGGGAACGAATGCTGTAGCCACCGACAGCGTCGAGTTTGCCATGTAAATCGGCAATTTTATGGCCGTCATTGCTGGCTTCAGCTGCAGCCAACTGCTGCTCTAACGCGCGAAATTCACGATCGCCGTCCAGCACATATTCCAAAGCGGAAACCTCTAACGCTGGGGTTTCTTGCGCAACCGTGGCAATTTGCCACTGGCTTGGCACTTGGATATCGCCCTTATCCAACTGGAGTTTGCCCATGATCAGTGCCAACAATGAGGATTTGCCGGTACCGTTGGCGCCTACCAGCCCGACTTTGTGGCCGGGATATAGCGTCATGGAGGCTTCGCTCAGCAGCGTTTTGCTGCCACGGATAAGTTCTGCTTGGGAAATGGTGATCATCTACAGCGCTGGTTCTACATATAGCCTAGGAAAGCGCCGATCATAGCCTAGTCGCCATAACCAGTGCTAGCGCCAAGGTCAATGAAAAGCTGCCGCAATACCGATGAATGTGGCAAAATGAGCTCATCACAAGGATTAGGTTCAGATTGAAATGACCAGAAAACGATTTGTCGCTGGTGCTAAGTGCCCCAAATGTCAGGCGGTGGATAGCATAGTGTTGTTTAAAGAGAACGGCGTAGAAACCGTCGAGTGTGTCGAGTGTGACTACCGCGAACAGCAAACTGAACAGAAAGTCAGCCAAAAAGCCAACGGCGAAGTGATCGGCTTATTCAAGCCTGATTAATCTCTCTTTCATCGTCATAACATTTTTAAGCGGAATTGCTTGCCAGAGCAGCAGTTCTGCCGCTGCTGCGTTGCCAAGATCAAAGCTTTTGATTACTTTAAGAAGCTTGCGTTTATGGGCGGCTTCAGACCGTTCGCAAAAGATGTCATAGAAAACACAAAATGGAATGCCATCTTTTTGAACAATAAGGATAATTATGCCAAGCCTTATCAGAATTATACTGATTGATACTCACCTTCCTGGCGTTGTTGAACTGCGATTGGATGGCCACACCAATATTTGCGGTACTAACGCCTCAGGTAAAACCACATTACAGCGCTTAGTGCCAGTGTTTTATGGCGAATATCCGAGCCGTGTGGTGCCGTCCACTCGAGATAGTTTCGAGCGTTGGTATCTGCCCCATGAATCCAGTTACATCATCTATGAATACCAAAAGGCCGATGGCCTGCTGTATCAAGCGATATTAGCTTCAGCGGGTGATGGCAAAGGGGTGAACTATCGCTTTGCTGCCAAAGAGTTTGAACTAGAAGACTACGTGAAAAGCCGCAATGGTGATGCGATTTTATGTCATCCCATGGCTGAGCTGCGGGGCGTATTTAGCAAACTCAATGTGCCATTTACCAACCAGCTCAACACCCGCGAATTTCGCGCCATCATTCAAAACGATCGCAGCCTGCTAAGTACCGGCTCGAATCGCACTGAGCTACGCAATTATGCGCGTATCTTCTCGCTCTGTGATGCCGACCATTCGCTGCGCCACATCGAAAAATTGGCCAAAGCGGTGCATTCCAAAGAAGGCAAAATGGAGACCATCAAGTCGATGATTGCCGCCATTTTGGAAGAGGATGGAGTGAATCCGCCAACGTCCAGTATCAACCCGCAGCGGGTGGAAGCCTGGATCCGCGAAAGCCAACTGATTGCTGGTTTTGACAAAATCCGCCCAGAATTTGACAAGCTCGACCAAGAGTTTAATGAACTGCAAGCCGCTGAGTTGCGCTTGGCGAGCTTAGCGGGTGGCTACCGCCATGATGAGGTACTGCAAACCCAACGCGCCGAAGCCGAGCAAACCCGCGCCAGCGAACTCAATCTGCAATTGAAAATGCTCGATGAGCAGTGGAAAGAGCAGCGCGACGAGTTGAGTTTGGATCTGTCCGCCGCCAAAGGCGATGCCACGAATCTTGAGCATGAGCTGGACAGCATCGAGAACCAGCAAGCGGCCTATTTGGATGCCGATATTGAGCAAGCCGAAGCCAACTTAGAACAGCTGCCCCATTGGCGCAGCGACTTAGACAGCCTCGCCGAACGGCATAAACTGTTGACCGAAAAACACCAAGACGTGGAAGCCGCCTACAATGCGCGCCGCAGCAAAATTGGTGAGCAACTCAACCGCGAGCTGGAAAAACTGCATGCCGAACAAGACCTGCAGCGTGAAGCGCTGGATAAGCAAAAGCTGTTGGCCGGCGACGATATTGCCGCGTTGGAGAGCTATTGGCGTGAGCAGTTGGATGCCGGAAAGCAGCGTCATCAGCAGCAACAATATGAATTAAAACTGCAAGCGGCGGAGCTGAAGCTCAAAGTCGATAGCGTTACTTACACCGAAGAGGAAAAGTTGGCGCTGGCGGTATTTGATGAGCGCATTGATCGCGCTGATGCCGAGCAAGAAGCCGCTAATGCCAAGGTGGAACGCCTCAGCAGTGATGAGCGTAAATTCAAGGCGGCACGTGAGCAAGCCAGTGAAGCGCTGCGATTGGCCTCGCTGCGTGTCAATGATCGGCAAAATGAGCTGGAAGAGATCAAACAGATGCTGTTCCCGCAGTCACATACGCTGCTGGAATTTTTGCGCCGTGAACAACCGGGCTGGGAACAAGCGCTCGGCAAGGTGATCAACCCTGAGTTGCTGTATCGCACTGACTTGCATCCGGTAAGCGGCGATGCCACCGACACGCTATTTGGCTTACAGCTGGATTTAAAAGCCATAGATTTGCCGGCCTATGCCGCCAGCGAAACCGAACTGCGTACTCGGTTAGCCAGTGCGGAAGAAGCGCTAAGTAACGCCAAAGAGTTGAAAGAGCAGGCCGAAGAACAACTGGTTGCTGCTAACAGCGCGTTGGAGCAGCTCAATCGTGAGTTGACCTTTGCTCGTACCAGCTACAAAAACTTGCGTGACGATGTGCGCCGTCTCTTTGAAGAGCGTCGCAATACCCAAGCCGACATCAATAAAGCCTTGGCGGAACGTAAAGCGCAAGCGGGTAAACAGCTGACCCAACTTGACCATGAGCTGAAGCAGCTCCATAACCAACATTTGGATTGGTTAGAGCAGCAAAAAGAGTTAGCGCTAGAAGCACGCATGGATAAACAGGTCTACTGGCAAGATGTGACTGGCGCCATTGAGCAGCAATTGCAGCAACTGCGCGACAGCATTAATCAACGCCGTGAGCGTGCCAAAGAGGAGCAAAAAGCCTGTGAAACTTGGTATCGCAACGAGCTTAAATCTCGCGGTATCAATGAAGACGACATTGTGGCGCTCAAACGTCAAATGCGTGATCTCGAAGGGCAGATTGCCAGCGCTGAACAGCGTCGTAGCGATGTATTGCGCTACGAAGATTGGTACCAGCATGTGTGGTTGGCGCGTAAACCTAAGTTAGTGACTGAGCTCGCCAAAGCTAAACAAGCGGTGGCCGAGCTGGATGCACAACTCAAACAGCGTGCGAATGAAGTGAAACACAAACGCCAAGAGCTGGAAGCGGCAAGACGTCAATCCGATGCGGCGCAGGTAGAAGCCTCAGAGTTCCTTACCAAACTGCGCAGTTTGCTGCGTAAGTTGACTGAGCTAAAACTGCCGAAAACCAACGAAGAAACGCCGGGCAGTTTGGGCGAGCGTTTACGTCAGGGCGAAGAGTTGCTGCTAAAGCGCGAGCACCTGCTGACCTCAGTAAAACAGTATGTCGATCATTTCGATCAAGTGATTGCCAGCAAGTCAGGTTCAAGTTTGTCTGAAACTTGGGAGCGTTCGCGCGAAGGTGCCAGCTATATCACCGACAAAGGGATTCGCTTACTCGATTACCATAAGTTAGTGCCTGAGTTGGAGCAGTTGCTCAACGTGATGGTGCCGCAATCAGTGACCGCACTGCGTGAACAAGGGCGGATCTTCGGCGTTGACTTAACCGCATTTTACGATGTGTTGGCCGATATTGACCGCCGCATTGCCTCGCAAAGCGCGCGCATTACCCGCGAAGTCGGCGAAGAGCTGTTCTTAGACGGTGTATCCGATTCTGCGGTGCGGATCCGCTCACGCATCAGCGAGTTGGAATTCTGGCCAGAGCTGGAAACCTTTGTGAAGGCGTTTCGCGCCTGGAAGGCCGATGGCTTCAGTAAGTTGCCGGATGAACATTACACCGACAGCATGCGCCGTGCACTGGACATTATTGGTCGCTCAGCCTTAACCGGCGGCATTGCCAAGTTGCTCGAAATCGAATTGCGTTTGAAAGAGGGCAACTCGGACTTGGTGATCCGCACCGACCGCCAATTGAACGAATCCTCGAGTCACGGTATGGCCTACCTGATTTTGTGTAAGTTCTTGCTGGCGTTCACGCGCTTGTTGCGGGGTAAAGCCAACGTCACCATTCACTGGCCAATCGACGAACTCGGCACGTTGCACCACAGCAACGTGAAGAAGATATTCGATGCCTGTGAAAACAACGATATCAGCGTGTTAGGTGCATTCCCTAACCCAGAATCAGAAGTGCTTGGGTTATTTGCCAACCGTTACATCATCAACAAGCAAACCCGTAAACTGCAAACGGTTAAGCCCAAGGCTGACCCCATTGCTGAACTGCTGAAACAACGTCAAGCCGCCGAAGGAGCCATGCAATGAGTGAAATAATCGCCACCGGTGAGCTGATTGAACGTCTATTACGCGGTGAGTTTATTTGTCGCACCACCTTTGAAGATGGTTGGCGCGCGTTAAAAAGTCCGGCCACCTTGGATAAAGTTGAAAGCTATCTGAATCAGATTAACCGCACCGTGGCTCAAGCTGCTGAAGGCGATGTGTTCTTCGCCGGTTATGTCAATTTAGGTGACCACGAACGCAAAGTGATTTCGGCGCAGTTTCGTGAGATCTGCCAGTCGCTGATCCCGCTGGTGGAATGGCTGGTGTTAGTGCAAGAGGCCAGTGGCCAAGATGCACCGCTGTCGCAAGGTTCGCCAGTGCGATTAACTGAGCTGCAAACCCGCATTGAAGATACCCCTGCGTTTCGTGAGCAGTTAGCCAAACTGAGCCAATATCGCTTATTTGGTTCCAGCGCCAGCAGCGTAGATGGCCAGATAAAACTGGTGTTCAAGCGCTTAGTCGAGCTGGGTTATCTGATTAAGCCCAACCCCGAGAAGCAGATTTTTATCGCCACCGGTAAATTGGACTATCTCTACGAAGTGATCCGTTTTATTGATGAAACCGAAAGCCTGAGCTTGGAAGCGCAGGCAGAAACTGCCAGCCAACGGGAGTTGTTATGAGCAATAACCTGCATCAGTCAGGGGTTAAGCTGCTCAGGCTACTCGGCCGCAATGCCGAACTGG
This sequence comes from Shewanella avicenniae, assembly GCF_017354945.1. Lineage (NCBI taxonomy): Bacteria > Pseudomonadati > Pseudomonadota > Gammaproteobacteria > Alteromonadales > Shewanellaceae > Shewanella > Shewanella avicenniae. The sequence goes on from NZ_CP071503.1 coordinate 855,607, forward strand.
TTATGGACGCCTACTTAAGCGGCAGTGTTGATGAACAAGCGCTGGAACCGGCGACCGTCACTAAGCTGACCGAAAGCGGCATTCTGTGGCGCCCTGAACCTAACGAAGCCTTGCGGTTATCCCGCAATGTGCGTGCCTTGCTGGAAGATGGCCTCAAAGATGAGCGCAATCGCCAGATCAATGCCAACGTCGGCTCGGCATTAGCCACCATTAAAACGGTGGCAGGCCATTATCGTGAAGCGCGCGCCAGCGTTGATTACAGCGCGGCAGAAGCCTATCTTGCCGATCTTTCTGAGCAGGTGTACAGCTTTACCGAAAACCTGCGCTACTCAGTGCGGGTGTTGTGGGGTCGCATCAATAACGAGTTCGGTTATGTGGGCTCGCTCAGTGCCAAAATTCGCGAGAACGAGTTGGCGCAAAGCCAAGTGACCGAGCTGCTCAACGGCCTCGAGATGTTTGAATTTGCTGAATTGAGTGAATTAGCCGGTGATGTGCGTGAACTGCGTAAATTACTGGTCACGGGGCTGCAAGAAACCCTGACCAACTGCGCCCAAGAGCTAAGTGTGGTGCAAGGGCGCTTGCTGGAACTGTTAGGTCGCTTCCGTCAGATCCAAGGCCGAACCCGCTTGCTGAAAGGCTGGTTGTTATATACCGATCTGCACCCTGATTATGAAGTCGCCGACCATGTGGCGCATAAGCAGATCCCTACCTTATTTAATCAAGCTGAAGCGCTACTCGCGCCAGCAGCGGTGGACGTACATAACTCGCAGCATGAGCAGGAGTTGATGCAGTTGGTGGCGGGCATTCGTAGCATCAGCCGCGAGCAGCAACAAACCGTGGTGGCCGAGCCAATGCCAGTAGAAGTCTCGGCGGCCGAAGAGTTTGATATTCCCGATAATCCATTGAAACAGGCGGTAGAAGCTTATTTCTGTGCTGTGATTGAGTCAGGGCAGAATCAGTCGGCGCTTGATTACCTCTCTGACAATGGCCTGCAGTGGGATCGCGAAGCTTGGCTGTTCCAAGTTATTGGCGGTTTTGAAGGCCTAAGCGACGAGCATAAGCAGTTTTTTGCGCTGGAGCCATTAGGTCATAAGCATGAAGTTTATGACGGCAACTTTATTATTCAGGATGTGGAAATCGGCCTGCGCTAATCGGTTGTGATGTCACTGACACCATCTGCAGCAAACCGGTGAAACTTTGGTTCGGCCACTTAAAATGTGGCCGAACTCAGTTAACGAGTGCGAAGTGATGGTCTGTTTTCGCCGCCTATGTTAGAAAATGCGGCGCAAAATTTTAGCCGAATTGTCACGCGACAATATCGCGTAATGGGCGTATAACGTGCGCTAGTAATTGTTTAGCAATGATTGAACTAGCAACGATTTAGAACATAAGGATTGAGTAATGCTGAGACGTGAGTTTTTGAAAGGTGCAGCGCTAATGTCGGCTGCTGGTATGGCTGCGCCGATGATGGCAAATGCGGCAGTATCAACATCAAGCGAGCTGAGCGCTGTGGCTGGCCGTCGTCGTTTTGTGTTGGCGCAGACCTATGACGTTAAGCCTCCGGTAGGTTCAGAAGGGAAGGTGAACCTGTGGATCCCGCTGCCTGAAAATACCGAGTTTCAAAAACTGAACCATCTGGATGTGAAAGGCAATCACGATGATGCGTACGTCACCATGGAAAACAACTACGGCGCCAAGGCGTTGTTGGTGACCTGGGCTGATTCTAACAAGCCAATGAAGCTGGATGTGGCGTTGGATATTTCTACCGAAGATTGGGAACCAATGGCCAGCGGCGCTTTGGCACTGTATCGCACTCCAAGTAAAATTGAATACCCAGCAGAAGTGCAGCGCTATTTGGCGCCAACGGCGCATATTCCTACCGATGGCATTGTCAAAGCAACCGCAGATAAAATCGTGGGTAGTGAAACTGACCCGCTGAAAAAAGCTCACAAGATCTACCTGTGGGTGAGTGAAAACATGGAACGTGACGACAGCGTTATTGGCTGTGGTCAGGGGGATGTCCGTGCCATTTTGGAAAGCGGTAAGCTCGGTGGTAAGTGTACCGACATCAACTCAGTTTTTGTGGCGTTGGCGCGTGCCGTTGGGTTACCTGCGCGTGAGATGTTTGGTCTGCGTTTGGGCCAAGGCATCAAAATGGGTAAATACTCTTCTGCGTTTGGCAGTGCTGATGCTAACGGCGTTGCCAAAGAAACAGGTGGTCAACACTGCCGCGCCATGTTCTTCTTGGCGGGCTTTGGTTGGGTACCAGTTGACCCAGCAGACGTAACCAAAATGCGTTTAAAAGAACATATGAAACACAGCGATGCCGATGTGCAAGCGGTGAACCAATACCTGTTTGGTAACTGGGAAATGAACTGGGTTGGTTTTAACTACGCTCGTGACTTCGAGTTGTCACCAGCACCTGAACAAGGCGCAATGAACAACTTCGGTTATCCCTATGCTGAAGTGGATGGCGATCCACTGAACTACTACGATGCAAAAGCCTTTGCCTATGACTATCGCTCAACCGAGCAACGCTAAGCGCTTTGTGATGACCATGGCGGCGGCAGTTGTCGCGGCCATGGCCTCAAGTTTGTGCTGTATTGGGCCACTGATCTATCTCGTCTTTGGTGTCTCGGCGGCGAGCTTATCCGGTGTTGAGCAACTGGCTTGGCTGCAGTATCCAATGCTGCTGCTATCAAGTGTGCTGATCTTGCTCGGTTTTTGGCGGCTGTATTTTTCTAAACGACCTATCTGCAGCGGACGTTTTAGTCGTAACAACATGCTGCTGTTGTATTGGCTGACTTTACCTGTCGTATTGGCATTTCAGTTGTATCCCTATGTATTACCTTGGCTATTGGAGCGGATCGAATGAGATATTTTTTGCTAGTGACCCTGCTGCTGTTGTCACCACTCACCTGGGCGGCCAATAAGCAGGTGACCATTGATATCAAAGCGATGCATTGCTCACTGTGTGTGACTATGGTGAACAAGGTACTGCGGTCAACCGAAGGGGTGATTAAAGCCAAGTCGTCGCTGAAAACCCGTCAAGCGCAGGTGATAGTGCCAGAGGAATTCGATAACGAGTTGCTGTTAGAAGCCGTGGCGAAAACAGGTTATGAAGGGGTGATTAATCACGTTGAACCCGTGTCATAAGCTGATACCTCGTCAGTGCAAACAAAAAAGCGATACTGGCATCAGCATCGCTTTTTTAATGGAATAAATCTGCAGATTAGGCTTTTTGCAACAAGGTCTTACATAGACTGACAAAGTCAGACGAAGTGACAATCCCAATCACTTTGCCGTCAGCGTCGGTGACCGGCAAGCAACCATATTTGTGCTCAATAAAATAATCGACCACCTCCAACAGCGATGTATCAGCAAACAGCACCGGATATTCAGTTTCAATCAATTCACTAAGCGGCATATGGCGTTCGCGCCGCTCCAATGCGCCAGGGCCATAGCGGTTGTAGAGCCCAATAACTGTGGTGATCATTTTCTTGTGGGTCAAAACGCCCACTAAGGTCGCCGAGGTTTCAGAAATTACCGGTAGATGGCGCACGCCGCGATTGTGCATCAGTGCATGGGCATCGTAGATAGATGCTGCATCGCTAATGCATACAGGATTTTGGGTCATAATCTGTTGAACTTTCATGGCGTTTCCCTCTGTGGCAACTCCGTTTGAATAGCTTTTATTATAGATGGTTGGCACCTGAGGATTGTGCTGAAGCGATAAAATCGGCGCAAAAATCGCCTTAGCAGAGTGCTAGTTCGGGATAAGGGAATAGCGGTGAGCTTAAAAAAATAAACCCCGCAATCGGCAATTACGGGGTTTATTGCAGCGTCTACAGCTTTTGGCTTAGTTGATGCGGGTAGGAATACCGCTGCGATCATCCAATACACGTTTCAGAATGTAGGAATTCGTGTCCTTTGCAGCAATAAAACGCACGATTTGCGGTGTCAGCTGCAACACGGTTGGTTCGGCTGAGTTGAACTCTGCTTGGGTCTTAGACAGCGGATGATGCACTTCTAAATAACGCTTGCCGTTTGGTTCCAGTGTTGCTTTTATCGGTTGGTTGACGAACTGCACTCGTGTTCCTACGGGAACGGATTTAAACAGGTATTCAATGTCATCGTTACGTAACCGCACACAACCGTGGCTGACTCGCAAGCCGATACCAAAGCTGGCATTGGTGCCGTGAATGGCGTACAGGTTACCCAGATACATGGCGAACAATCCCATTGGGTTATCAGGGCCTGCAGGCCAAATTTTTGGCAAAGGTTCACCACGTGCGGCGTATTCTTTATGCATCTTTGCCGTTGGCGTCCATGTCGGGTTGGCTTTTTTACGTTGGATTTTAGTGACCCAGTTTTCTGGGGTATCCGTGCCTAACTGACCAATGCCAATCGGCAGCACTTCGACCACTTTTTTATCTTTTGGATAGTAGTACAGACGCATTTCGGCCACGTTGATCACGATGCCTTCTTTGGGCGCATCGGGCAGAATCAACTGATGCGGCACAAGCAAGGTGCTTTGTGGCTTCGGCAAAAAAGGATCGGCGCTTGGGTTAGCTTCCATCATATTGGTCAGACCCAACTGGAAATCTGCGGCGATACCTTCTAAGGTCAGTTTTTTCTGTGGCACCACATAGAATGCATTGCTACCCACTAAGCGGCTGCCTTCAGGCGGAAGCGGATATTCTTTTGCGATAAGTGTGCTAGAGAGTGTGGCGAGTCCCAACATCAGGGAGCTGATAATCAACTTCTTCATACGGCCTTTCAGGGTTGTGATGCATGCCTTTGGTGAAACCCAAGATATCGCAGCTAGCTTAGAATTGGCTGAACCTTGAGCGAGAACCCCATATTCTAGAGAAATCACTAGGGAAACCCAACAGCAATTGCTGCTTTATTCCACCGAAATTTTCGTTTTAGCGATGCTCATGGTGTGCCTGATGCCTTAACCGCCTCTGGTAAGCCTAAAACTGAGATTTTCTACAACATAGTCAATAAGTTAGTTATTGCTGCTTAAAAGTAGCGGTTATGTTGCAGAATTATTGGGAATTTTGAATTGAAGTTTGGCTAACCGATAAATTTTTTTTATTTAAAATCATTCTATTAAATAGTAAGTGTGTTAAGTTCATTAGGGTGAGGTTTATCTAAAGTTCAGCGCGGTTTATTGGCTGCTTTATGATAATGGTAGTGGGTTAACGGGAGTCGCCTATGGATGCAAACACGATTAACAACTTTTTTCTGGTCGGCGCCTTACTTGCTGCCATCAGTGTGTTGTTGAGTCCTGTTTCGTCACGACTCGGGATCCCCATTCTGGTGGTGTTTTTAGGCGTGGGTATGCTCGCGGGTGAAGATGGCCCCGGTGGTATTGTATTTAACGATTACTCCACCGCTTATTTGGTCAGTAACCTTGCGCTGGCGGTGATTCTGCTGGACGGCGGTATGCGTACGCGTGTGGCCAGTTTTAGGGTGGCGCTGTGGCCAGCATTGTCGTTAGCGACCGTCGGTGTGGTGGTGACCACCGGCTTAACCGGATTACTCGCCAGCTATCTGTTCAACTTACATTGGCTGCAAGGGCTATTGTTGGGTGCCATTGTCGGCTCAACCGATGCGGCGGCGGTATTTAGTTTATTAAAAGGGCGCGCCATCAATGAACGGGTGGGGGCGACCTTGGAGATTGAATCCGGCAGTAACGACCCGATGGCGGTGTTCCTCACTGTGACCCTAATTGGCATCTTAGCCTCCGTCGATCATAGTGTTGCCGCGCCACAGCTGTTAGTCAGTGTTATCAAGCAGTTTGGCTTTGGTACCTTGCTTGGCTTGATTGGCGGTTGGCTGATCTGGCGCTTAGTTAATCGCACGCAATTGCCTGAAGGGCTCTATTCGATTTTGGTGCTCAGTGGTGGTTTGATTGTTTATGCCATCTCCAATGCCCTCGGCGGCAGCGGTATTTTATCGATTTATCTCACCGGCTTATTTCTTGGCAATCGCGCCACCCGCAGTAAGCACGCCATTTTGAGCGTATTGGATGGCATGACTTGGGTGAGCCAGATCGGCATGTTCTTAGTGTTGGGATTATTGATTACCCCGAGCGAGTTAGAAACAGTGGCTTTACCCGGCTTAATCCTAGCGTTTGGAATGATTTTTATTGCTCGTCCTGTGGCGGTGTGGCTCAGTTTGGCGCCGTTTCGGCGCTTTCAAGCACGGCAAATCCATTTTATTTCGTGGGTGGGATTACGTGGTGCAGTGCCAATCATTTTGGCGGTGTTCCCAATGATGGCTGGGTTGCCGATGGCGCAGCTCTACTTTAACTTGGCGTTCTTTGTGGTGCTGGTGTCGCTGCTGTTTCAAGGAAGCACGCTGACCTACGCGGCACGGCTTGCTAAAGTGGAATTGCCGCCCAAGCCCGAGCCGGTATCACGCTCAGGCGTAGAAATCTACCCAGCCAGTGAGTGGGAAATTTTCGTCTACAAGTTGAAGGAAACCAAATGGTGCATTGGTGAACCGCTGCGCAATTTAACCATGCCCAACGACACCCGTATTGCAGCGGTGTTTCGAGATGACCAACTGATGCACCCGTCTGGCAGTACCACCCTTAAAGCGGGAGATACCCTTTGTGTGTTGGCCAAAGAGTCCGATCTTGATGCACTTAGCCGCATGTTCAGTGAAGCGCCTGAGAAGAAAGAGGCACCGCGTTTCTTTGGCGATTTCTTTATGACCCCAGAGGTGATTCTGGCCGACATGGCGATGGTTTATGGCTTTATGTTGGACGAAGACCATCAGCTGATGACTGTGGGTGAACTCGTCAAAGAACAACTCGGCAGTTCACCTGTGGTGGGAGATCACTTTATGTGGCAAGGCATCGGCTGGATGGTGTCGGAAGTGCAACTCGGTGAAGTGATTCGTGTGGGAATTCGCTTACCCACGCAAGAAGCGCAAGCCGCGTCGTAAGCGGCTGCGATCATTGAATTAACCGTCTATTTGTATAGCGATGGATCGCCCTTCACTGGGCGCGTCTTAAAGCGGCGGTGCAGCCACATATATTGGCTGAGATTACGGGAAATCAGTCGCTCAATAATGCCGTTACCGCGAATAGCATCAGCTTGTTCATTTTCGCCCGGATAGTTCTCCAGTGGCGCTTCAATCTCGATGGTATAACCATCATCATTGGCATTACGTTCCACAAAGAAGGGCAACACTTTGGCTTTGCCGAGTTTTGCCAACGTGGTGCCACCGGTAATGGTGGCGGCGTCTGGCACGGCAAAGAAGGGAATAAAGATGGCACTGGAGCGGCCAAAATCTTGGTCGGCGGTGTACCAAATCACATTGGGTGCTCGCAGGCTACGTACCATTTGGCGTAGATCGCGTTTGGGAATAAGTGCTTTGTTGGAACGCAAACGCCCCTTCACTTGTAGATATTCCATCACCGGATGATTGTGCGGCCGATAAACGCCAACGCCGGGGTTAAACTGGCCAAATATGCGTGCGCCCATCTCCAGCGGTAAACAATGCACCGCAAATAGAATCACCCCTTGGCCGGCATCTAAGGTTTGTTGCACATATTCTTGACCTTTAATGGCCATGTGCGACTGAATGCGATCATTTGACCACCACCATGCGTTGATGGTGTCAAAAATCGCTTTACCTGTTTCTTCAAAATTGCGCTTCAGCAGTTGTTCGCGCTCAGCTTCAGCCATCTCTGGAAAGCACAACGCCAGATTACGTTTCGCGGTATGCACCCGTTTTTTGGCAAAAGACATCGATGTACGACCAATCACCGCGCCCAGTTTCATCTGCCATTTGAGCGGCAGCAGAGTGAGCAGATGCGCCAAACCAACGCCACACCACAGCAACCAATGCTTTGGGTGGAGCAACTGTTTTGAAAATTCAGCTTTTTCGACCACGTTTCAGAATACCTACAACAAAAATTAGCGCTCATTCTAACGCAAATTTCAGTGAAAATTGGGTACAATCCTCCCTTATTTTGCCTAAACCGGAATTGTCCGAGATGAAAGTTACCCTGCCTCCGTTTGAAAAAGCTCGCGTATTAGTGGTTGGCGATGTGATGCTTGACCGCTATTGGGTGGGTCCAACCGGGCGGATCTCCCCTGAAGCGCCTGTGCCGGTGGTGAAAATCAACCAAATTGAAGACCGTCCCGGCGGCGCGGCCAACGTGGCGTTAAACATTGCTGCCCTCGGCGGGCAAACCTCGCTGTGTGGCATTGTCGGTGAGGATGATACCGCCACAGCGCTGAGCAATGGCCTGAAAGCTCAAGGCGTTGTGCCATCATGGTTGCAAGTGAACGATAAGCCGACCATCACCAAGCTGCGCGTGTTAAGCCGTAATCAGCAGTTAATTCGGTTAGATTTTGAAGAACCCTTCACCGCTGAGCAAAGCGCTGAAATGCTCGCTCAGGCCGAAAACTTACTGGCTGATTGCACTGTGGCGATTTTGTCAGATTACGCCAAAGGCGCCATCGATAACCCACAGGCGTTTATTGCCAAAGCGCGCGCGGCAGGGGTGAAAGTGTTGGTTGACCCTAAAGGCAGCGACTTTGCCCGTTACCACGGCGCGACCTTAATTACGCCCAACATGAGCGAGTTTGAAGCGGTCGTGGGCGCAGTGACCTCAGAAGCAGACTTAGTGCAGAAAGCCAAAGGCTTAATCGAACAACATGATCTGCAAGCCATGCTGGTGACCCGCTCAGAAAAAGGCATGACTTTGATTACTCGCGAAGGGAATGAACTGCATATCCCTACTGTTGCGCGTGAGGTGTATGACGTCACCGGCGCGGGCGACACAGTGATTTCAACCTTGGCAACCGCACTGGCGGCGGGTAGCGATCTTGCTCAAGCCTGTGCCATTGCCAACACAGCTGCAGGCATTGTGGTCGGTAAGTTGGGCACATCCACCGTCAGCCGCATCGAATTGATTGAAGCCTTATCGGCACATCAAGGCGAAACGGGTTTTGGGGTGGTGAGTGAAGAGCAATTGGCGTATGCCATGGAGCAAGCCCGTCTACGCGGTGAGCGCATCGTGATGACCAATGGTTGCTTTGATATTCTGCACGCAGGGCATGTGTCTTATCTGAAAGATGCCCGAGCCTTGGGGGATCGCCTAATTGTCGCGGTCAATGACGATGCCTCGGTGAAGCGCCTCAAAGGTGAAGGTCGGCCAGTGAACAACGTCGATCGTCGCATGGCGGTGCTGGCGGGGCTGGCCGCTGTCGATTGGGTAGTGCCATTTGCTGAAGATACACCGCAGCGCTTAATTGCTCGGTTACTGCCTGATCTGTTGGTGAAAGGTGGCGATTATCGCGTGGAAGAGATTGCCGGCGGCCAAGAGGTGATTGCAGCGGGTGGTAGTGTCAAAGTGCTCGGTTTTGAAGATGGCATCTCCACTACCGCAATTATTCAACGGATCATGGAAAAACCTTAATGATTGCCGCTGCGGTGTTGGCATCGGGCTTGTTTACGCTACCGGTCGGTGAGCGCCAAGCGCTGGTGTGTCCGCCGCAGCAATATTATCAATGTTTAGCTGAAGTGCCTGTGGCATTGCGGCCGCAGTTTCCGCAATCCAGTGAGCGCATTCAGCAAATGCTGGGGCATCGTGCTGCTATGGCGATGCCGCTGGATGACCCACAGTTTGCTGGCATTATTTTGTGGGCGCCGCAGCGCTTGCCGAACAGCATCAGCGCGCTGTGGAATGACAGTGTCTATCAATTATCCTTGGCCGAGCAGCAGCAGCAGTTAACCCTGTGGCACGAGCTCGGTCATCTGGAAATTAAGCGCTTACAGTCTGCTGCAGTTTTACCGCAACAGCTGACAACCCTTGAGCATGAATGGCTTGCCGACGGTTATATGATTTGGCGCAGTGCTCGCGAAACTCAATCGTTGGCATTGGCTGAACAGCAGTTGGATCGGCGCAATATGGCAGTATTTGCCGACATCAAAAACTTTTCTCATTGGACGCCGCTCTATCTGCAGCACACACTGGTGCAGCTCAAGGTTTCTGAGCTGCAACAGCAATCATTTGATCTGTGGATTGCACAGTTATTTCACGCCACTCCCCGCTACGGTGATGACGAACTGCAAGAGTTTTCTGGCTTACTGCAACGTTTGTTCGGCATGGGACGTTCGCAGTCGCTGCCAGATTATATGCTATGGCGACGCCCGACACTTGGCGCTGTCGTCGCCCCGACGTTACGTCGAGTGATGGGCAGCGCCTTGGCGCAGCAGTGGATGGCTGAGCAGAACTTATTGCCAAAGCAAAGCGCTGCACGCCAATAATTAGATCCCTCTAGATTCGTAACTAAAGAAACCTTGCCCAGCGGCGCAATCAGTTCAGTGCTTTGATAGTCTTGAAAGCCAATTGATTACTGATCCAAATACAGGAAATTCAATATGGCCAAACGTTCCAAATTGGACACTGAAAAGACCATCGCGCTGATCGAAAACGCCGCCTTGGAGCAGATCCTTGCTATCGGGTATGAGTCTATGTCCTATAGCACATTGTCTGAAGCAACGGGGATCAGCCGTACCGGTATCTCGCACCATTTTCCGCGCAAAGTGGATTTCCTGTTAGCGCTGAATCAACGTATTGGTCAGTTGTTTGTGGAGTCTTTGGATTTCTCTGGGCTGCGAGCACTCCAACTCAGCTGGCAGGCGGCGATGGACAGCGATAAGTTGCGGGCGATTTTACGCTTGTTCTTCACCTTTTGTGCCCGCCCCGGCGAAGACGTGCGTGAGTTTGCTGCCATTGATATGGCAAAAACCGCGGCGATGAAAGCGCTCGGCGAACAGGGCTGTGCCTTAGTGAGCCAACTGTTAGGCCAAAGTGCGTTGAGTCTGCTCACCGATAACCGTCTTGCAGCGTAAGTTAGCCCGTTTGTTGGCGCTCCTTTGCGCTGAAGTGGGTCAGTCTCGTTAAGTCGAACCGCTACATTCGCGCTTATTAGCCATGCCTATCTCATTGTTAATCATGAAATTAACAGTAATCGTTTAAAGTTTAAACGATTTTGCCGATTAACTGCTCGCAAAAAATGAGGGATCAATACTGCTAAATTAGTTGGTACTGTCCAACGCTTCGTGCTAGTTTCAAATGTACGATATTTGTGTGAGGCATATCACATTATGCAGCATTGGCGACTAACAACAGCATTCCTGAGCTTCAGCATGACGCTGATGGCTTTGCTGTATTGCGTTAGTGCTGCGATGGTACCAAGTCGTGATAGCCACAAGGTTGTTTTGAACTCTGATGATGTTGGTGTTGTTCAGGCCCACATCCTGACCGCAGCGGTTATTTTGCCGGAAACCTTGTCAGAGTCCTTTGAGCCGCTGGAGCCCCGAAAGCGCGCAAAACCACAGGCGAATTATCGCCTGCTCACTGAGCTGTCACCACTTACGCTGGTGACATTTCGCCACACTCCTCCACGTTATTTTATGGCGCCGAGCCGTGCACCGCCGCGAGTGTTGTTGGGCTAACTCCCTTTTAAAAACAACATAAAGCGACACAACAAAATGATAATTTTGCAGAGGTGTACCATATGAAAACGTTAAATACTTTTTGTTTGAGCAGTGCGCAAACCTTAGCGCAGTCATCTTGCGTGACACAGTTGAATAGCGATTCACCCGCGGTTGACGCCATGATGCCATTTGACCATCAGTTGCGTATGGCGCTACCCGCCACTATGCCTGCGCCAGAGGCTTATCGGCAGATGGTAGACGAAAACAGCAAGATCAACTACGTGATCAATGAGCGTCACGAAATTTTAGGCATTATTAGTCGAGGTTGGTTATCCGCAACCCATTTAGCCAAATTTGTCGATAAGACCCACGGTCCGTCGAGCTGGACGGTGTCGGATATGATGTTGCCCCGTTATGAGTTGTTGGCTGTGGCACAAGATGAGCTGGAAAATGCTACCGTAGCGGATGTGCTCGCGAGTTTTCGCAGTGTTCAACGCGACTTTCTGCTGGTGATCAATCAGCGTGGCAATGTGTGTGGTTTGTTTGCGGCAGAAGATATATTACAGCGCATGCAGCATCGTCCTTCTGAGCAAAACGAGCTCAATGTGCTCAATATTCTGCAGCAGATCCGCCAAAGCCATAAGCTGGAAGCGCAAGTAGTGCACAGCTAACCCAATTGCGTTAACGCACTCCGATATTCGGACGGAACGCTATAAAAAGAAAAGCCGGTGCAGAGCACCGGCTTTTTGCATCAGCAAGGAAATTGCTTACAGCGCCGCAAGAATCGCGCTGACAGAATCCTTCGCATCACCAAATAACATTTGAGTATTTTCTTTGAAGAACAATGGGTTTTGTACCCCAGCGTAACCTGTGTTCATCGAGCGTTTGAAGGCGATAACGTTAGTCGCTTTCCACACTTCCAACACTGGCATACCGGCGATTGGGCTCGCTGGATCTTCAGAGGCTGCAGGGTTTACGGTGTCGTTCGCACCAATCACCAATACGGTATCGGTTGATTCAAAATCATCGTTGATCTCGTCCATTTCCAATACGATGTCGTACGGTACTTTGGCTTCCGCCAGCAGTACGTTCATGTGACCTGGCAAACGACCTGCAACTGGGTGAATACCAAAGCGTACGTTAACACCTGCTGCACGTAGCTTCGCAGTGATTTCCGCCACTGGATATTGCGCTTGCGCAACCGCCATACCGTATCCTGGAGTGATGATGACTGAGCTTGAGTTTTTCAGCATATCAGCCACTTCTTCCGCGGTAGTTTCACGGTATTCGCCCATCTCTTCATCACCGGTTGAAACGGCACCATCAGTACCGAAACCACCTGCAATTACCGAAATAAATGAACGGTTCATCGCCTTACACATGATGTACGACAGAATTGCACCTGATGAGCCTACCAGCGCACCAGTAACAATCAGCAGGTCGTTTGACAACATAAAACCTGCTGCCGCTGCCGCCCAACCTGAGTAGGAGTTCAGCATTGACACCACTACAGGCATATCTGCGCCACCGATAGAAGCCACCAAGTGCCAGCCGAAGGCGAGGGCAATCAGGGTCATCACAATCGCGGCAGCCGTGTTACCGGCAGTGCTGACAAAGTACAACATCAGAATAAATGACACGACCACGGCCAACAGGTTCAGCTTGTGGCGATGAGGCAGCATCAAAGGTTTTGATGAAATCGCACCACGCAGTTTACCGAACGCGACGATTGAGCCGGTAAAGGTTACTGCACCGATAAAGATACCGAGGAAGATTTCGACCAAGTGGATGTTGAGCATTGCGCCGGTCAGCGCATGTTCTGATGCCGCAGTGGCTTCTGAATAGGCTTCTTTTACCGCCGCAATGGTGGTTTCCAAATCAGCACCTGCGGTGACGACCACATTGGCGGTCGTCGCTGGATGCAGATCAATCAAGCTGTTAAAGCCAACCAATACCGCTGCCAAACCAACGAAACTGTGCAGAATTGCCACCAGTTCAGGCATTTGGGTCATTTCAACTTTCAGTGCTAAACGTACGCCAATCGCGCCGCCAATCACCATTGCCAAAATAATCCAAGTAACGCCACTTGTTTCAGGGTTTAAAATGGTGGCCACCAACGCAATTGCCATACCGGTAACCCCTAAGTAGTTACCTTGCTTCGCGGTTTCTTGCTTGGATAAGCCAGCCAGACTCAAAATAAAACACAGCGCCGAAATAATATAGGCTGCTGTAACCAGTCCATGAGACACGATAAACCCCCTTAACCTTTACGGAACATCTTCAGCATGCGCTGAGTGACGGTGAAACCACCGAAGATGTTGATGCTGGCAATCAATACCGCCACAAAGGCAAGTGCGGTCACCAATGTTGAGCCTTGACCAATCTGTAACAGTGCGCCCACCACGATGATGCCGGAAATTGCGTTAGTCACTGACATCAAAGGCGTGTGCAGCGAGTGCGAGACGTTCCACACCACGTAGTAACCCACCACGCAGGCAAGCATAAATACGGTGAAGTGCGACAAGAACTCAGCTGGCGCAACCGATGCCACGGCGGCAAAGCCCACCATGCCAGCAGCGGCTAAGATGTATTTGAGTTTTGATGGCTCTTTTGGCGTGTCATCTTTCACAACTGCGGCTTTTGCTGCAGGCTTTTGCGGCGCGGCAGACACTGAAATCGCTGGTGGTGGGAAGGTGACTTCACCGGCTTTTACTACGGTCATGTTGCGCATGACAACGTCGTCAAAGTCGAGCACGGCATTGCCGTCTTTCTCTTTACACATCAGCTTCATCAGGTTGACGAGGTTGGTGCCGTAAAGTTGTGACGATTGTGCTGGCAAACGGCCTGGCAGATCGGTGTAACCAATCACTTTCACGCCGTTGTCGGTGACGAACAGTTCACCCGGTTTGGTGTATTCGCAGTTACCGCCGGTTTGTGCTGCCATATCGACAATCACTGAGCCTGGCTTCATTGAGTCGACCATCTCTTTGGTGATGAGACGTGGTGCAGGGCGACCAGGGATCAATGCGGTCGTAACAATGATGTCGACTTCTTTGGCTTGTTCGGCAAACAAGGCCATTTCCGCTTTAATAAACTCTTCTGACATCACTTTGGCGTAACCGTCAGATGATGAGCCGTCTTCGTCAAATTCGAGTTTGAGGAATTGACCGCCCATCGATTCAATCTGTTCTGCCACTTCAAGGCGGGTGTCAAAGGCGCGAACCACGGCACCGAGCGAACCTGCAGCACCAATCGCCGCAAGACCCGCCACACCGGCACCAATCACCAATACTTTGGCCGGTGGAACTTTACCGGCAGCGGTGATTTGGCCTGTAAAGAAGCGACCAAACTCGTGCGCTGCTTCAACAACCGCACGGTAGCCACCAATGTTGGCCATGGAGCTTAGCGCATCCAGTGATTGGGCGCGTGAAATACGCGGCACCATATCCATCGCCATCACGTTGATATTGCGTTGCGACAGTTTCTCAACCAACTCAGGATTCTGTGCTGGCCAAATAAAGCTGATCAGGGTTGCCCCATCCTTGATCAAGCCAATCTCTTCTTCTGTTGGCGCATTGACCTTGAAGATCAGGTCGGCTTGCCATACGTCTGGCGCGACGATGGCACCTACGGCTTCAAAAGCCTTATCATCAAAACTGGACAACGCCCCCGCTCCAGCTTGAACAGTAACTTCGAAGCCGAGCTTTTGTAGTTGCTCAACAGTGGCTGGGGTCGCAGCGACCCGAGTCTCACCGGCGAGGCTTTCTCTCGGTATTCCTATTTGCATGACTATTCCCTGATATTGAATAAATACGCTTTATTGAACGTTTTTGGTGCACAATAAATCGATTAGCTTTGTGGGTCAGAACAAATCAATATACGCTTTGTAATCGGTATATTCGACTGTTTATTGATCCTTACATGAACGAAAAGTTGAGATGTGAGTGCGTAACTTCCCTTCATGGCACATTCGTGCTAGATGCATTTTGGCAACTCCAGCAACGGAAACAAGCGCTGAATCGCAAAGTGATGCTAATCCCGACTGGTCGGAGCAAAATATTTGCGCCAGCACACATTTTTTTAACTTAAATAACTTTAGTTGCATATTCCAAATGCGTATAAAAAAGTAAATTTTATTCTTTTTTAACCGAATTGCTCGGCGCTAAGCTTGCGTGCATATCTATATTTGAAGGCTTAGCTCATGTCTCTTACCGAACTGTCATCACTGACGTCGCCACTGTCTGCCACGCAGATTGAGGCGCTCAAGCAATTTTCGTCACAACTTAGTCCGATTCAGCTGGCATGGGTGAGTGGTTATCTCGCTGCGACAGCCAATGGTGCGTCTGCTCCGCAAGCCGTGACTGCTGAATCCAGCAGCAGCTTAACCATTCTTTATGGCAGTCAAACCGGCAACAGCCGCGGTGTTGCCACTGAGTTAGCCAATCAAGCCAAAGCAGCAGGATTAGCGGTGAACTTAGTGTCGATGGGCGACTACAACAGCCGTAACCTGAAACAAGAAAGCGTATTGGCGATTGTGGTGAGTACCCAAGGCGAAGGTGAAGCGCCTGACGACGCAATTGAGTTACACAAGTTTTTAGCCTCAAAACGTGCGCCGAAACTGGACGGGGTGCGCTATGCGGTATTGAGCTTAGGCGATTCATCCTATGAATTTTTCTGCCAAACCGGCAAAGAGTTTGACGAGCGGTTAGCCAAGCTGGGTGCTAAGCCATTGTTGCCGCGAGTCGATTGCGATCTGGACTACCAAGTCGCCAGTGAAAGCTGGCAGAGCGAAGTGATTGCAGCGGCTAAGCCGTTATTAGCGCAATCGAGCCATGCAAGTGCGGCATCGCCTTCGGTGCCGTTTGCCCAAACCGCGCAACAATATAGTAAGCAGCAGCCCTATACGGCAGAAATTATTGTCAGCCAAAAACTTACCAGCCGTGATTCAGCTAAAGATACCCGCCATGTGGAAATCGATTTGGGGGATTCTGGCATTAGCTATCAACCGGGTGATGCGTTGGGCGTATATTTTAGTAACGATGCCACACTGGTCGATTCGCTGTTAGCCGCATGGCAGTTGGAGGGTGAGGCTGCGGTAACGGTAGCCAAAGAAACTTTCAGCCTGAAACAAGCGCTGCTGGAGAAAAAAGAGTTAACCCAATTATACCCAGGCTTAGTGAAATTCTGGGCTGAGCAGTCGCAAGCAGCTGAACTGTTGGCGATAGTGGAAGATAAGGCGCAAACCCGCGAATTTGTGCGGGGTCATCAAGTGGCCGATCTGCAACAACTGTATCCACTCAGCAATATCGATGCGCAAACCTTAGTGGATGCACTGCGTCCATTAACACCACGCTTGTACTCCATCGCCTCTGCGCAAGCTGAAGTCGACACTGAGGTGCATCTGACCGTTGGCTTAGTCGCCGATGAACGCAACGGCGAAATCCGTTATGGCGGTGCCTCGCACTTCCTCGCTCATGCCGAAGAGGGCGCAAGCGTTAAGGTTTATGTGGAAAGTAACAAACACTTCCGTTTGCCAGAAAACCCACAAACGCCGGTGATCATGATTGGCCCCGGCACAGGTGTTGCGCCGTTCCGAGCCTTTATGCAGCAACGTGCTAGCCAACAGGCATCAAGCAAAAATTGGCTGATCTTTGGTAATCCGCATTTTGAGCAAGATTTTCTCTATCAGACCGAGTGGCAGCAGTACCTGAAATCGGGCGTGCTGTCGAAAATCTCGCTGGCGTTTTCGCGCGATCAGCAAGAAAAAATTTACGTGCAACATCGCATCAAACAGCAAGGGGCAGAGCTGTGGCAATGGCTGCAACAGGGGGCACACTTATACCTGTGTGGCGATGCCGAACGGATGGCCAAAGATGTGCAGCAAGCGCTGGTGGACGTGGTGGCTGAGTTTGGTGAGATGACCGCTGCCGCCGCAAGTGACTGGTTAGATCAACTGCGTGCCGCTGGCCGCTTCCAGAAAGATGTTTACTAAGTTGGCGCCACGATAGCCAACCTGATAGCCGAATAAAGAGAGTAAGTGATGAGTGAGCAAAAATTAGCGGCAAACGAATATATCAAGGCGCGTAGTCGTCATCTGCGTGGCACCATTGAACAAGGATTAGCCGATCCTGTCACTGGGGCGATCAGTGACGATGATACCCAAGTGCTCAAGTTTCACGGTACCTACATGCAGGATGACCGTGACGTACGTAACGAGCGTAAAGAGCAAAAGCTAGAGCCTTTATATAGCTTTATGTTGCGTGCGCGGGTGCCGGGCGGCGTCTGTAGCGCTAAACAGTGGTTGGCGGTGGACGATATTTCGCGTCAATTAACCACTTCGAACAGCATCCGCTTGACCACCCGACAAACTTTTCAATATCACGGGATTCCAAAGCGTAATTTGAAAGCGCTGGTGCAGAGTTTAGATCGCGCGGCGTTGGATGCGATCGCCGCTTGTGGTGACGTCAACCGCAACGTGATGTGTAACCCCAACCCAGTTCAATCTGAGCTGCATACCGAAGTGTATGAAATAGCAAAACATCTGTCGGAGCACCTGCTGCCACACACCCAAGCCTATGCGGAAATCTGGCTGGATAAAGAAAAGTTGCTCAGCACTGAAGAGGAAGTCGAGCCGATTTACGGTGATACCTACCTGCCACGTAAATTCAAAATGGCAGTGGCGATTCCACCGGATAATGATGTTGACGTCTACACCAACGACTTTGGCTTAATCGCTATCGAAGAAAACGGCCAACTGGTGGGCTTTAATTTGACCGCAGGCGGCGGCATGGGCTCAACTCATGGTGAAGTGGAGACCTTCCCGCGTCTGGCGGATGACTTTGGCTTTATCAATAAAGAAGATGTCATCAAGTTTGCCGAAGCTGTGGTAACTACCCAGCGTGACTGGGGTAACCGCGTTAACCGTAAGCGTGCGCGTTTGAAATACACAATTGTTGACCACGGCTATGATGCGTTTAAAGCGGAATTGGAAAAACGTGCTGGGGTGAAATTTCAACCGAAACGTGAAGTGGTGCTGCAAGACCGTGGTGACCGTTTCGGCTGGGTCAAAGGCATTGATGATCAATGGCATCTGACTTTATTTATCGAATGTGGTCGCATTAAAGATGAGCCGGGCAAAATGTTACAAACCGGCCTGCGCGAAATTGCCAAAGTACACCAAGGTGATTTCCGTATGACCGCCAACCAGAATATGATCATCGCTGGTGTGCCTGAGTCAGAAAAAGCACGCATTGAAGGGTTGGCGCGGCAATATGGTTTCCTCGGTGATGTGATTACCACCACCCGTGAACACTCGATTGCTTGTGTGGCACTGCCAACTTGCCCATTAGCGATGGCCGAAGCGGAGCGCTACTTCCCAGAATTCATCACTAAGATTGATGAGTTGCAAGCCAAACATGGCATCAGCGAGCAGCCGATTGTAGTGCGGATGACAGGTTGCCCGAACGGTTGCGCGCGCCCATTTGCAGCCGAAATTGGCTTAGTGGGTAAAGCACCCGGACGTTACAATCTCTATTTAGGCGCCAGTTTTGAAGGCACACGGCTGAACAAGATGGTGCGCGAAAATATTCAGGAAGCCGAAATCCTCGCGGAGCTGGATGGCCTCTTTAGTCGCTATGCGGTTGAACGTAATGCGGCCGAGAGTTTTGGTGACTTTGTCGTACGCGTTGGCGTAGTCAAAGCAGTAATCGATGCTGCTAAGGATTTTCATGGCTAATGCATCACCGCTCAATCGCGCGGATTTAACGGCGTTACTGCAGCAAGATGAATCACAGCAAGCCGCTCGCTTGGCTGAGGTTAACCAATACCTCGAACAGTTGAGCGCGGCGCAACGGGTTGAATGGGGCTTGGCAATGCTGCCAGGCACTCATGCGTTATCGTCAAGTTTTGGTATTCAGGCGGCAGTGATGCTGCATTTAGTCAGCCGTGCTAAAGCGGATATTCCGGTAATTTTGACCGACACCGGTTATCTGTTTCCGGAAACCTATCGGTTTATCGATGAGTTGACCGAGCGGCTGCAGCTGAATCTCAAAATCTATCGTTCAGAACTGACGCCTGCTTGGCAAGAAGCGCGTTTTGGTCAGTTGTGGCAGCAAGGTGCTGAAGGGCTTGCACGCTACAATCGGCTTAACAAAGTTGAACCTATGAAACGGGCACTTGATGAATTGCAGGTAGGCAGCTGGTTTGCGGGGTTACGTCGCAGCCAATCGTCGACTCGTGAGGCGTTACCGATTTTGGCTATTCACGGTGAGCGTTATAAGCTGCTGCCCATCATCGATTGGAACGATCGTGATGTGCATATGTACCTGACCGAACATCAGCTACCTTATCACCCATTGTGGTATCAAAACTATGTGTCAGTGGGCGACACCCATTCGAGCAAACCATTAGCACCGGGCATGCTGGAAGAGGAAACCCGTTTTAATGGCATTAAGCGCGAATGTGGCCTGCATGATGAGATTTAACTATTGTGTAGCTGAAGAATTTTAACTAATTGAATTTATTTGTTATTTTAAGATATGCTCAAAAAACACACAAAATTATTCACAGCGATGCGATCTGCGTTATACTCGTAAATCCCTTCAGGGAAAATGGTTGTTGTTGCTGTATCAGACGCTTCATTTGAGTGTTGGCCCTCGGCAGGCAGCGGTGTTGCAGCGACCATTAGCGGTGACAATAACGCTCTGTTGAGCAGTGACTGCACGCTTTGATTGACTTGTTAGCGCAGCGTCAAAGCTTCTTCTCCTATCCCGGATAGCATATGCGAGTCCGGGATTCTTCATTTAAGTGCTAGATGGTTTTGTCCTATGTCTAGCCGTTGGTTATGTGCGCGATAGTGCTGCAAGGCGCTCAGCAGTTGCGACCAGTCCACTCGTCCATCACTTTGAATTTCAATGTCGGGCTTAGTGCCAATACCTGACAATAGATTGCCGTGACGATCATAAGCCAGCGAGGCGCTGAATTGCACATTAAGACCGCTGGCGGGCAGGCGAAACTGCAGTTGTCGGCCAAAATCACCTAAGGTTTTGCTGCCCAACAGTAAGGTATGAGGCCAAGAAGCCGCTGTATGGACCAGCCATTCACACTCGTGGCGACATTGTGGCCCAATCAGTAGTATCAGCTGCTGCGGCTCGGTTGTTTGATTGTTACCTTCATTGAGTTGCTCACTATTCACTAGCGGTTGCCGCGCAAACCATTCGCTGAGTTCACTGTGTTGATTCTGCATCAGTTGGCTTTTTACTGTAGGAAATAAACTAAAGCGTGCCAAAGGTTGGTAGCCAAACGGGCTTAAAAAATCATTACGCAATTGCGGTTGGCGTTTATAACGGCCAAAGCCCGATGGCTGGCTACTCGGGTTTTCATAACGTGCTGCCAACAGCCGTAACAAGCTGCTGTTACTGCCATCAGCTTGACGCAGATCCAGTACTAAAATCTCGGCATTCAGTGCTTTTTGTAGATCGAGCCGAAGTTGTTTGTTAACCGCAAATGAGTCTAAATCATCATTTCGCAGCAATTGTACATTCGCTGCTAATAGCCGCCAGCGATTCATCGCAAAGCTGCTGCTCTGCGGTACCTCTACCAGCGGCATATTGACTGAAACGGGGGCAATCTCATCATTGGTAAGGGTCAGTCGCACGGTATCGTGAGCCGCAAGCCCCATTATCTGCCGCAACAAGACGGTTTGAGCCATCAGATTGGCTAAGCGTTGCGGTCGTTCCGCGCCGACGGCGAGCAGTTGTGTTGCAGTGTGTTGCCAACGCTGAATCGGAATGCCATCAATATGGCTGACAAACGGATGTTCACGATCAAATGGTTGTGATTGGTCGTTGAGTGCCAGCCAGCGTTGTCCCATAGGTTTAAGGCTAAGCGGCAGTTGCGACTCTCGTGGCCACGGGAAAATAGTTGCACCAGGATCGTCGAGCAGAGCAAGGAGCTTGGCGACTTCAAGGCTAAATTGCTGCCGAGTGAGCTGGGTTGGGTAGCGCTGTACTAACGCTGACATCGCTTGAGCAATCGTGAGCTTTAATTGCGGCCGCAATACAGTAAACGCACTGTAACGTTCGAGTTCGAGTTGTAGCCGAGCGAGATCCTGCTGCAACTGGGTGTTGGTCAAAATATCGCGTTGGGTTGGGTCTTCAATGGCAAAGCGGGCAAGCTGAAGTGCGCTGACCAGCAGCGCAATCCAAAACAGATAGAGAATGACTCGAAAGCCGCCCGTGAACACCTATCTCTCACCCTATAATAAATCGTTTAATGCAAAGCCAAGGCCGATACGTTGTGTGTGCACATTGTAGTCGATGAGGCTTTCGCCATAGCCATTAAAGTATTGTGCATACAGGCGTAAATTCCCCAATATCGGATAACTCCACGTCAGTTGCAATGCACCGCGATTTTCACTGCGCAGGTTATTGCGCAGCATCACACTAAAGCGGTGGCGATCGAGACCATACAGTGCGGTTAGCTCAAGATTGCCCATGTAGCGGTTGATGTCTGGGTTATCGTCACCACTGCTGTCGTAGATGTCCTCTTTTTCACTTTCGGGAATACGCCACCAGGCTTTAACAGAAAAGGCCAATGGACCGCTGTCAAAAATCATGTTGCCGTAGATGCGGTTCCAGCTGCGCGACAGCGTGCCAGAGCGGCCATTGGATTGATGGACTACCCCAAAACCCCACAGCGAATTGGTAAAGTCACCAATTTGCCAATCATTATTGAACACCATAAAAAACTCGGGTTCATGGTTTGTCTCGCGAAATGGTGACGAGATATCTTTGTTGTACACCTGCCACCAAGATTGGTTGGTATAGGCGAAAAACAGGTGGCCATTGTCGCCAAACACATTGTAAGCCAGCGGAAACTTAAAGCTGATTTGGAATTTAGCTTCGGTGTGATCGAGCGAATAACCATCTTGTGCCATCTCAGTGGCAAATGGCGCTTCATTGACGGAAGTGCTGTAGGTCGCGGGCAGAAAATAATTCACTTTATGTGGGGTAAGCACAAAGGGGTTGTCACTGGCCTTAAGTTCATCCTCGACCCGCTTTTCCAATAGTGAAGGTTGTTTGGCGGGCTGTGCTGTTTGTTCAGCAGCGGCTAGGCATGGGCTAACGAAACAATAGCTTGATAAGGCTGCGGCGATAAATGCCGTAAATCTGCAGTGCATAAACTAGTAACTCCCTTTTTAGTCAATCACTTGAATTTAGTTGCTTGATTCGATAGGCGGATAAGATTGCCGCAGAAATCATGACATATCCGCTGTTCAATGCCTAATCTTCCGTGTCAGTGTCTGCCGTGCAAACGCTTGGTACTGATGAACCTATCTACAGCTTGTGTTTGCCTTATCGTTTATAGTTATAAAAACTAATTAATTTATATTTATAAATGCTTAAATCCGTCGCTATAGTGCAGTCTCTGCTCATGGGGAGATTTTGGTATGGCGTTGCTGCATCTGTCAGACAATCAGGTAAAAGGTAAGGTGTATCTACTGGGTTCTGGCCCAGGCGATGCGGATCTGCTGACAGTCAAAGCGTGGCGACTGCTAAAAACGGCCGATGTGGTGTTATATGACGCCTTGGTGAGCGACGAGATTCTCGCCTTAATCCCTGCGAGTGCGGAGAAGATTAAGGTCGGTAAGCGTGCTGGCAAACACAGTGCTGCGCAGGCAGAAATTAATCAGTTGCTGGTCACCAAAGCGTTTACCCGGTCACGGGTCATACGGCTCAAAGGCGGTGATCCGTTTATTTTTGGCCGTGGTGGCGAAGAACTGCAGGCATTAGTGGCAGCCAATATCGAATTTGAAGTGGTGCCCGGTATTACTGCGGCATCTGGTGCTTCTGCCTATGCTGGTATTCCATTGACCCATCGTGATTTTGTCCGCTCAGTAACCTTTATCACCGGACATTGCCAAAAGAACGGTGAGCCAGTGGATTGGCATTACTATGCGCAAGCCGATAACACCCTAGTGGTGTATATGGGCATTATCAATGCGGCGACGATTCAGCAAGGTTTGCTGGCGGCGGGGCGCAGTGCCAATACACCAGTCGCGATCATCGCCAAAGCCAGTACCTCGCAACAGCGCAGTTTTATTGGCACCTTGGGCACTCTTGCTGAACTGGCGCAAACGCCAGAGCTGCAAATGCCTGCGTTGATTATCATCGGCGAGGTGGTATCTCTGTCGGCAGAGCTAAATTGGTTTGAACAACAGTTAAGTGCCGCACCGTTAGCACAACTGCAAGAAAACTAAGGTACTCCGCCAGTTGGGCTTGGATTTAACTGGCTTTTGTTCTGTTGGCTTTGGTTTAACAGGCTTTGCTTCAACTGATCGTAAAGTCTTTGGCAAACATCGCACGCATTGCGCTGAGATAAGCATCATCAATCTTAGGCGTGACTAGCGCGGCTAACTCTTCACCGACCGGACTTAAGCGGTAGTAGTTAAACAGTAAATATCCAGACTTAGGTTTAACTGTAACTGTGTTGTGTGGAAAATGCAGTTCTAGCGGCGTTTGGGCTGCCAATAATCCGGTCTCAAATTCACCGCGATGCAGTAAGCCTGCGTCCACTAAGGTCAGCAGATTTGAATAGGGCAAACCAAAATTGGATAAGCCTAAATTCACATGGTTCTGCTTGCGAAAATAGTGGCCTAATCCCCCCGATACTCGATAGCCACTGATCAGCTTGAGCCGTGATTCTTGGTTGATTTTAACCGCCATTCCCAGTGCCTTTTCCAGAATATGTGATTCTTTTAAGGTAAGTTTGGTTAAGGTTTCCAAGGTGCGCAGGCTGAAGTTTCCCGGTTGCACAATTTCACTGGCGAGTATCCGAGCCCACAGATCTTGCATCGTATGATTGTGGATCTGTTCTGCCATCGAAAAAAACTGATGGGTCCAATCTGCATCTAAATCTACCCCGGCGACATCTGATGGTGTGTAACTCAAGGTCATGGCGTAGATATTTTCTAGATTGCGTTGGTATTGCTCTAGCTGCTTACGTAGGCGCATCTCGGCCCGTTCGAGCACGCTGGCGTTGGCAGGTAAATACTCCGCTTCTGAAGCCAACCCCAATAATCTTCCTAGCCTTAATACCTTTTTGCGGGCGGACATCTCCGTATGGTTCTGCACTTGGGCGGTATGTTCCAAGGTTTTGCCGTTATCGCTCATAGGTTGCGCTTCTCATCCTGAATGTCGCTTTTTTATGCAATGAATTTAGCCAGTTGTCTAGCCTAATCATGCATTAGAGCGGCGCGTGATTGTGCCGTTTTTTGTACTGGAGTGTTTATTTAGCATTTTGTGAACTGCACTGAAATTCAGGGGATTGGTCGCGATTGTCGACAATGCCCGTGATCTGTTTCATGTAATTTGTGGCATGATACTCCTACCATACCATTCGCTAACATTTTGAACACTCAGGGGTTAAAGTGACTAACACACTGATTTTATACTCCACCGTCCACGGACAGACACTGAAAATCTGCAACACTATTGCCGAGCAATTGCGTCAGCATGGTGAGCAAGTGACGATGGCTGCCATTACTGAAGCGCCAGCGTTGGCGTCATTCGATAAAGTGTTGATTGGTGCCAGTATTCGCCATGGCAAGCACAGATCTAATGTGTATGATTTTATTCGCGAACATCAAGCCGAGCTCGATGCCAAAATTAGCGGCTTCTTTTCGGTGAGTTTGGTAGCGCGTAAACCGGCGAAAAACACGCCCGAAACCAATCCTTACATGCAGGCCTTTTTAGAAAAATCTGGCTGGAAACCCAAATTGATGGCGGTGTTTGGCGGTAACTTGAATTATCAAGGTTATGGCGCCATGGACCGTAACATCATTCGCTTTATCATGTGGATCACCAAAGGCCCAACCGATCCAAATACCTGTGTTGAGTTCACTGATTGGCAAAAAGTGCAGGCATTTACTGAGCAGTTTGCGGCAGCGTAGGAGCGCATCATGAAACGGCTGGTTGATTTATTACTGCAGTCGCTACATCTGCTATTGATGTTGCTGTGTGCGTTTTTGCTGATTGGCAGTTCCAACCTGATGCTGCTGCGTAGCATTCCGCCCACCGCAGGGTTTTGGGATTTATCCCATGTTTGGTTGGGCTTACTGGCGGCGGTTTTGGGGGTGTTGTTTCTCGGTAAACTCTGCGTGCATGGCCGTTGGCGCTTGTATTTTCCGTGGTTAGTGTTGCAGTGGCGGCCGATTGTTGCTGACATCAAAGGCCTTTGCAAAGGCAAAATCCCTTCTGCGGGGGGCGCTGGGCTGTTCAGTTTAATTGAAGGCATCACCGTATTGTCTCTGGTGACGACGGGGATTACTGGCGCAATGTGGTTTGTCACCCAAGGCAGTGCTGATGCCGCAAGTTGGCGTTTATGGCATCATTCGGCGGCTCATTGGTTTATCGGGCTGATGATTGTGCATGTGGTGTGTGCGCTGAGCCATCTGATTGATATGATTCGTGATTAGACAGCAATTAGCTACCTGCCAATGAGCTAACCAAGTACACACTCAATTACCAGACAACTGCCGCCGCATAATTTTACCCACATTATTTAGCGGCAATTCGGTATCAAATTGCAGCACTTTGGGGATTTTATAGGGCGCGAGTTGCTCTTCACACAGCTGCTGCAATGCTGCTTCAATTTCATGAATATTGCGAGTCTGTGGTGCCAGCACAATACGGGCTTGCACTTGCTCACCAGTGCGTTCGTGCGGCACACCAAATACAGCCGCTTGAACGACCTCGGGATGGCTGTTCAACACAGCTTCAACCTCAGTCGGGTAGACGTTCACGCCTGAGACAATAATGATCTCTTTCTTGCGATCGACAATAACAAGATTACCCGCGTCATCTGCTCGGACAATATCCCCGGTACGGAAATAACCATCTTCAGTGAATGCCGCTTCATTTTCTTCCGCTTGTCGCCAGTAACCTTGCATCAACTGTGGCCCTTTTACTAACAACTCACCCGCTGCGCCGTTGGCTACTGGCTGGTCGTTGTCATCCACAATACGAATTTCGGTCTCTGCTAACGGTGTGCCGACACTTAGCGGCAATTGTTCACCGTAGAGATTGATACTGACGACGGGGGAAGTTTCCGTCAGGCCGTAGCCTTGGCTGATGGCGCAGCCGGTACATTTGTACCATTGCTTGGCGGCAACCTCAGTCAAACTGGTTGCGCCCGCGATGGTCAGTTTTAAGCGACTAAAATCCAACTCTTGAAACTTGGGATGATGACACAGCAAGCTAAACAGGCCGCTAATACCAGCGAAGGTGGTGGCCGGACGCTGCGTCCAAGCTTCTATCATCTCATCTAAACTGCGAGCGATAGGCAACAAGGTTGCGCTGGCACCATGTGCGAAGTAAAGCAAGTGCACCATAAATGAGTAGACATGGTAGATCGGCAGCGGCGATAGCAGCTGTTCTTCACCGTCTTGAATATAGCGCTGCAAACGCTCATAACACTGCGTCATATTGGCCAATAGATTGCGATGGCTAAGCATTGCCCCTTTGTTAACACCTGTAGTGCCGCCAGTGTATTGCAATAATGCCAAGGCATCACTTTCAATGACGGGCGCCGTAAATGTTAACGCTCTGCCCGCAGCAATCACTTGATTAAATTCAACATTCTTTAAAGCGGTTCGAGGCTGTGGCACAGGCTTCAGCAGGTCATTTAGGTGGGTAGAGATAATGGTGGTAAGCGGTGTGCTTTTACTCACCTTGGCTAACGTAGGCAACAGATCCGAGATCACCACCAAGGCCTGTACTTCGGCATCATTAAACTGCGCCACTAATTCACTTTCTGTGTATTGCGGGTTGGTATTGACTAACACCAGCCCAGCACGCAAAGCGCCAAAGCCACAGATGATGTATTGCAGACAGTTGGGCAGTTGCAGTGCGATTCTATCTCCCGGCTTGAGTGGCGAGTTGTGCTGTAGCCACGCCGCAAACGCTCGCGAATCTTGCTCCAATTGATTGAATGACAGCTTGACGCCACGACAACTAAACGCGGTGTTGTCAGCAAATCGAAAACACACTAGTTCAATCAACTGTGCCAGCGATGTTGCCGGAGATTTTGGGGTGGCTGACTGCTGTAATGGCGGTGTTGTCATAAGAATACTGGACTACTCAAGTTGCGTTAAATTTACGTCACTGATTGAGCCAAAACAATGCGCTCCATTTACAGAGAATAGAGTTTTTTTAAGAATTTAGCATCGAACTTTTGGCTGATGAATCCGCATTACGTTAATCATTTCTGTCGTTATGTATATTAGAAAGCAGTTAAATAAAGTTAACAAACGGCATTTTGTAGCAATTGTTAAAAATGTGTATTTTCTAATCTATTGGAGAATTAATGACTATTAGGTTGTGGAACTTAGTAGTTATTAAATATAACAATAAATTTTAGTCTAATTATTAAATATTCATTATTAGGTGTTTTGATTATTTTGGGTTGATGTTATTTTTATGTTGCCATTATTGGATTTTGGTGTGATTTTGATCACCGTAAAGACGAGGTGGGGCAAGAGAGTCAGCAGTAATGACCTTGCACAACAATAAAAACATAGCGAGACACAGAGAATGAAGAAACAACATAAGAACACGAATGCATGGATGATGAGCAGCATCAGTTTGGCTGTTTCTATGGCCTTGGCTGCCCCTGTTTTAGCTGAGGAAGATGCGGCAGCAAGCAGCACAGTGGCAACATCAAGCGTTGAACGTATCGCGGTCGTCGGTTCACGCGCAGCACCACGTTCAGTAGGTGAGTCACCTGTACCGGTCGACATCATCGGCAATGAAGAGTTCACCAAGAACGGCGCCACAGATATGAACGATCTGATGGGCAAAGTAGTGCCGTCTTACAACGTTAACGCGCAACCTATCAGTGACGCAGCAACCTTAGTACGTCCTGCTAACATGCGTGGCTTAGCGCCTGACCACACGCTGGTTTTGGTTAACGGCAAGCGTCGTCATCGTGCATCAGTAATCGCCTTCCAAGGCGGTGGTGTATCTGACGGTGCTCAAGGTCCAGATATTTCGGTTATTCCAGCAATTGCCCTGAAACAAGTAGAAGTGTTGCGCGATGGCGCAGCGGCACAATACGGTTCAGACGCTATTGCTGGGGTGATCAACTTCCAATTGAAAGATGCGGCTGAAGGCGGTGAAGTTGAACTGCGCGGCGGTCAATTTTACGAAGGCGATGGTGGCATGGGCCAGATCGCTGCGAACGTTGGCTTTGCTTTGACTGACGCTGGCTTTGCGAACCTGAGTGTGGAATACAAAGCCCAAGGCGACACCAGCCGCAGCGTGCAACGTGATGATGCACAAGGGCTGATCGATGGCGGCAATTTAGATGTGCCAACACCCGCGCAAGTTTGGGGTACGCCAGAAACTAAAGGCGACTTCAAATTCTTCTTCAACTCAGGTTTAGACCTGAACGAGCACAACAAACTGTATCTGTTTGGTAACTGGGCGCGTCGTGATGTAGAAGGTGGATTCTACTATCGTAACCCTGAAAACCGCAGTGGCGTTTACAGCAATGACGGTGGTGTTACCCCGCTGATCGGCGATTTGACTGGCGATATGTCAGGCGGCTGTGAAGGCATGAGCATCGCAGAAGCTGCCGCATCAGATGTGTGCTACTCATTTACTGAAATGTTCCCAGGCGGCTTTACACCACGCTTCGGTGGTGTGGTAAAAGACTCGTCATTCGTTGTGGGCTTGAAAGGTGAGCTGTCAACGGATTGGAGCTACGATGCTGCCTTCTCTTACGGTAACAACGACTCTGATTTCTATATCAAAAACACAGTCAACGCCTCATTAGGCCCAGATTCACCAAACGACTTTGATCCTGGTCGTTATGTGGAAACTGAGCACGGCGTGAACGTGGATTTTGATTACTTTGGTATCGAAACATGGAACATCGCCATGGGCGTTGAATTCCGTCGTGAAACATTTGAAATCTACAACGGTGACCAAGCCTCATTTGAAATTGGCCCATTGGCTTCTCAAGGCTTTGGTATCGGTTCAAACGGCTTCCCTGGCTTCAAACCAGAAGATGCGGGTAGCTGGAGCCGTGAAAACTACGCAGTTTACGTAGACGTTGAGAAAGAAGTTTCTCAAGACCTGTTGGTAACCGCTGCGGTACGTTTCGAAGACTATGATGACTTCGGTTCTACCACCAACGGTAAACTGTCAGCCATCTGGACTGTGAACGAATATTTCTCACTGCGTGGTGCTGCCAGCACGGGTTTCCGTGCGCCAACCGTAGGTCAAAACAACGTTCGTAACGTATCGACCTCGTTTGGTCCTAACGGATTGCAAGACCAAGCAACTCTGCCGCCTACTAACCCAATTTCAGTACAAAAAGGTGGTAAGCCGCTTGATCCTGAAACTTCGGTTAACTTGTCTGTCGGCGGTGTGTTGAATGTTAACGACTTCTTCCTGACCCTTGACTACTTCAACATCAAGTTGAAAGACCGTATTTCGCAAACGTCTGCATTGCAGCTGAGCGAAGCTGACAAAGAAGCCTTGATTGCACAAGGTATTCTGGATGCGAGCAGCTATTCAGCGGTGCGTTACTTCACTAACGACTTTGATACTACCACTCAAGGTATCGACTTAGTGATGAGCTATGCACCTGATTGGTTAGACGGTAGCAACTTCTCGTTGGCTTACAACTGGACTGAAACCACTGTTGATGACTTCAACCCTGATAACATCAGCGATGCCAAAGTGAAAGCGTTGGAAGAAGCGATTCCACACCACAAAGGCTCACTGACTTGGACCCAAGAAGTGACAGCCAATCTGCGTTCAATGGTACGTGTGAACTACTATGGCGCATACTGGGAAAACCACTTGGATTCAGATGGCGATCTGCCAATTGACGTATCAAGTGCGTTCACAGTCGATGCTGAACTGGGTTATGAGTTTGACGATTCATGGAGCATCTCTGTGGGTGCGCAAAACCTGTTTGATACTTACCCAGATGACAACCCATGGGGCGGTATCGCGGGTGCTAAGTACCCAGTAACATCGCCATACGGCTTTAACGGCGGTTACTACTACGGCCGTATTAACTACAAATTTTAACCATCCTTGACGTGGTTGTTGGGCAATAGACTCAGTCTATTGCCCTTTTTTATTTATCCGGCTGAATCGGCTATTCAAAGCGTGAATGGCTTTACGTTATAGTGCTTAAAACGCTTGAATGAACTAACAACAAAGGAAAGAGCATGAGTTGGAGCATGTGGCTGGGATTATTGGCAATTTGTGCCCTCGGTGCGATGTCGCCGGGACCAAGCCTTGCAATGGTGGTGCGACATACCTTGGGTGGTGGTCGTAGTCGAGGTATTGTCTGTGCGTGGGCGCATGCATTCGGCATCGGTGTATATGCGCTGATCACCTTACTCGGATTAGCGGCACTGATGGAACACTATCCGCTGGTGTTTAAAACCATCGCGATTGCCGGCGCGCTCTACTTAGCTTGGATGGGCTGGAAGGCGTTGACGGCTCAAGGCGGTATGCAGCAAAAACTCAGTGGTGGAGCGCCTGCATCGCTGTGGGTGGCAGCTCGTGATGGCATTGCGATGTCGGTGCTGAACCCCAAGATTATGTTGTTTTTTACTGCGTTATTTAGCCAATTCGTGCTCGCGGCACAACACAGCGGCGGCAAGAGTTTGATTGTGCTGACGCCACTGATTGTTGATGGTTTGTGGTACACCATCATTGCCATTATGTTGTCGCAGCCTAAGGTGCTGGATAAGTTGCGCGACAAAGCCTCGCTTATCGACAAATTGACTGGTGGCGTCTTATTGCTGCTTGCGGTGCGAGTGGTGGTCTCACTCTGACGCTTGCCCTAGACGTTGCAATAAAAACTGGCGCAAGGTCTTGATCAGTGGCGACAACTGGCGTCTATCAGGCACTAGCAGATTGAGCGGCGCCAGTTCACCTTGCCATTGGTCGCACAGGGCAACCAATCGTCCAGCGGTAATATCTGCCGCCACATCGAGTAGTGATTTATAGGCAATCCCCACGCCTGCTAAGGCCCAGCGGTGTACCATCTCGCCATCATCGGCACTTCTGTCGCCACTTACCTCGACACTCAACACCTCGCCATCGCGGCTAAATTGCCAACGGTTATGCAGTCTGTCGGCCAGCATAAAGCACAGGCAATTGTGCTGGCTTAGCGTCTGTGGCGAGGTCGGCGCACCGTGACGCGCAATATACTCAGGTGAGGCACACAACACCCGTCGGTTGTCCGCCACTAATGGCAGCGAAATCAGATTCGAATCTGGCGGTACACCATAGCGGATCAACAGATCTAACGGTTGCCGATAAAGATTACTGAGATGATCGCTGATTTGCAGTTTGAGATTCACCTTCGGATAAAGCTGCAAGAATTCATCCAGCAGTTGCATAAACAGATGTCGGCCTAAGTCTGAGGGGAGCGATAAATGCAGTTGCCCTTGCAGATGGGTTTGCTGTGAATGCAGTCGGGCTTCAGCCGCTTCGAGGGTGGCCAACGCTTGTTCGCATTGCTGCAAATACAGCTCACCTTGCGGGGTCAAACGCAAGTTGCGCGTTGAGCGAACAAACAGCGCTGTTCCCAACTGCTGTTCCACACGTTTGATGGCGGCGCTGATTGCTGCGGGGGTCATATCCATTGAACGTGCGACGTTCGATAAACTGCCTTGACGTGCAGTTTCCAACAGTATCTGCAAATCTTGTAGTCCTTTGAGCATAGGTGTCTTTAGTTGGCTATTTTCAAAAAATATTTGAAACTATTATTTAATTTTAGTGGTTTTTCAAGCCTAAAAAGCTCGCTACATTAACAGCATATTTTGCAACCTGAGTTCGGAACGATGAAAGCTATCGGTTACCAACAGGCTCATGCGTTAGGGGCGGCCAACAGTCTGGTGGATATTGAGTTACCCACTCCCAGCCCTGCTACGCACGATATTCTGGTAAAAGTCAGTGCCATTTCTGTAAACCCCGTGGATACCAAAATCCGCACCAATGCCAGTGCTGAGGCTGGAAGCTATAAAGTGCTCGGTTGGGACGCGGTCGGCACCGTGACGGCGGTTGGTAGCGAGGTTAGCTTGTTTAGTGTGGGCGATAGAGTGTGGTATGCCGGTGACTTAACCCGCCCAGGCAGCAATGCGGAATATCAATTGGTCGATGAGCGTATTGCGGCTGCAGCGCCAACCAGTTTATCTGACGCAGAAGCTGCTGCACTGCCGCTGACTACCTTGACTGCGTGGGAGTTGTTGTTTGATCGGTTGCAGCTGAGCGACGATGAATCGGCGAAAAGCATCCTTGTGGTCGGCGCTGCGGGTGGCGTTGGCTCGATTCTGGTGCAGTTGGCGAAAAAACTGAGCAAGATTACCGTGATTGCGACCGCTGGACGTGAAGCCTCGAAACAGTGGTTGCTCGAATTGGGTGCTGACCATGTGATTGACCATCATCAGGATTTCACGCCGCAACTGCAGGTACTTGGGATTGATGGCGTTAACTATGTGGCGTCGTTAAACAATACCGATGAGCATATAGCGCGGATTGTGGATGCGTTAAAACCGCAAGGCAAACTGGCGTTAATTGATGACCCACAAATGTTTGATATCAAACTGCTGAAGCGCAAAAGTTTGTCGCTGCATTGGGAATTCATGTACACCCGCTCGATGTTCGCCACCGAAGATATGCAGCGCCAGCATGAGATTTTAGCTGCCACAGCGAAATTGGTCGATGAGGGGCAGATCCGTACTACCGTGGCAGAGCAATTTGGTACCATCAATGCGGCCAATATTCTCAAAGCGCATCACTTGCTTGAGTCCCATCAAGCGCGCGGAAAGATTGTGTTAAACGGTTTTTAAGCAGACCGTAACTGCTTTACTCTTTATATAAATTCCAACAAGCAAAAAGGGGCGATTAGCCCCTTTTTTTATGCGCGTGTGGTAGGCATTTATGGTTGAAAATGTTGCACGCTGTTGTCTGCTTCTGGTGCTGCATCAGTCGCAGCGGGAGCAGGCGGATTAGCAATATGGTCTTCCAGATTATCCTGCAGCATTTCACGGTATTCGTTAGAAAACCAGTCTAATGCGCTGTCTTTTTCGTTAGCCAAATCAGAAGATTTGATGGCAGCTTCAAATGCATTATATCGCGCTGCAGCAAAGCGCAGTGCGGTGCCCACTTTACCTACATCTTGTTCCGCTTGGCTTAATTCATTCGCCAGCGCAATAAATTGATCGGCCAGTTCAAAAATCGTGGTGGCTTTATTGGCGTCTGTCATCGGTCCGCTCTCTTATGGTGAATGTAAAAAATCGAGCAATTCTACTGCAATCTGTGGCAGTTCTCAGCAGATATTTTAGCGTCAGCTGATGTGTGTTAAAGCTTACCTGTGGCGTACTGCGCTTCGCCCATGCCAAAGCTCCAATCTTCACGTTCATTGGTAAAGAATGAGATCATCAGATCTTCACCTCGAATGCCACATTGTTGCGCGAGTTCCGCCGCAAGACGCTGCATAAACAGATGTTTTTGCTCTTGTGGGCGCGGGCTGGTGAAAACACGCAGCACCGTCATTTGGCGTGAACGTTCAAAGCCAAGGCCGGTGTCTTCAATCACCATCAAACCCGCTTTATGTTCATTGACGATTTGGTAGCGATCCCGTGCCGGCACCTTAAAGACTTCCAGTACAACTTGATGGGCGCAATCGAGCATCGTGCGTAGATCACTGACGTTTTGTCCTTCCACCACATCAAACACTAACAACGGCATCTTAATATTCCTTGCTTCACTTAAAAATGCATTGTACGGCTCACATTCGTGAGATGCACGCGCTGCAGCGATGAATCTTGGGACTTGTATCAAAAGCTTTGCATCTCTAAGCTACGGCTAACTGAATGAATGCTTGGACAAAAAAACATCATGCAACAATGGGCCGACTTTATTGCCGCAGAGCAGAAGCAAGCTTACTACCAACAACTCAGCGCTTTCGTCGCTAATGAACGCGCCAGTGGCAAGGCGATTTATCCGCCTGAAGATGAGGTGTTTCGCGCCTTTGAGTTAACGCCGCTCGATCAAGTGCGTGTGGTGTTGCTTGGTCAAGATCCGTATCACGGCCCAAATCAAGCGCATGGTCTGTGTTTTTCAGTTAAGCCCGGCATTAAGGCGCCGCCCTCGTTAGCGAATATGTATAAAGAGTTAGCGACCGATATTGCGGGGTTTCAAATCCCTGAGCATGGCTTTTTAGAAAGCTGGGCCAAGCAGGGCATATTGATGCTCAACACGGTGCTGACGGTCGAACAAGGGCAAGCCAATTCGCATGCGAAAGCCGGCTGGGAAACTTTTACTGATCATGTGATTGAGCTGCTAAATGCCCATCCTTCACCTAAAATCTTTGTGTTGTGGGGCGGCCATGCGCAGAAGAAAGGTAAGCGTTTAGATGGCACGCGTCACCGTATTATCAGCGGTCCGCACCCATCGCCATTGTCGGCGTATCGCGGCTTTTTTGGCTGTCAGCATTTTTCTGAAATTAATCGCCAACTGATGGCGTGGAATCAAGCGCCAATCGACTGGCAGCCACAACTGGCTTGAGTTTTCCTACGCTGAAATAAGGAGCTGAGCATGGCCACAGTATTGATTACCGGTGTGGGCAAGCGCTTAGGTTTGGCACTGGCGCACGCCTTGTTGGATGACGGTTACAAGGTGATAGGTACCTACCGCAGTGACTATCCTTCGCTGCAAGGCTTGCGTGAAAAAGGCGCAAGCCTATACCAACTCGATCTGCTGGATGATGCGGCGCTCAATCAATTGATCAGTGACATTACTCAACAACATAAAACTCTGCGCGCCATAGTGCACAATGCGTCTGATTGGCTGTCGGAAAAATCGGCCGCGCCAGCGGAAGTATTTGACGCCATGCTGGGGATTCATGCGCGGGTGCCTTATCTGCTGAATCTCGCACTAGCGCCCTTGTTACAACAGGGCGCAACAGCCAGCAGCGATATCATTCATGTCACCGATTATGTGGCGCAAAAAGGCAGTGCCAAGCATCTGGCTTATGCGGCCAGCAAAGCCGCGCTGGAAAATCTTACCCAATCGTTTGCTGCCAAATTAGCGCCGCAAGTGAAAGTGAACAGCATCGCCCCGGCGTTAATGCTGTTTAATGAACTGGATGATGCTGACTATCGCGACAAAACCCTCAGTAAAGCCTTGCTGCCGAAAGAGGGCGGGGAGCAGGAGTTTATCGAAGCCGTGCGCTATCTGTTTGCCAGTGGTTATATGACCGGGCAATCGCTGCATCTTGATGGTGGTCGCGCCTTAAAATGAGCCGTTATGAACAGTAAACGAGGCCGTATCGACCGGTTTCTGGCGAGTCGATTGCAAATTCCCGCCAAGCAAGCGCAGCTGTTAATTCGCCAAGGTGAGGTGCTGCTGGACGGGCAAGCGTGCAGCGCTGTCGATCGCATCATCAATGAATTCACTCGAATTGAATGCCAAGGGCAACTGCTGCAAGCGTTAACGCCAGCCTATTGGATGTTGCATAAACCCGCCGGTGTAGTCAGTGCCACTACGGATGCAGCGCATCAAACGGTGCTGAGTTTACTGCCTGATGAGGCTCAAACGCAGCAGCTCCATATTGCCGGCCGGTTAGATAAACAGACCACCGGCTTGTTGTTACTGACTAACGATGCGCGCTGGAGTGAGGCGATTTCGCAGCCCTCTGCTAATAAGTACAAACACTACCGCGTGACCTTGCAGAATCCGCTAACAGAGGCGTATGTGGCGGCCTTTGCCCAAGGTTTTTACTTTGATTATGAAGGGATTACCACAGCGCCAGCGCAATTGAATATCATCTCGGATTATGTGGCGGATGTGATACTCACTGAAGGGAAGTACCATCAGATCAAGCGGATGTTTGGCCGTTTTCGTAACCCAGTCGTAGCGCTGCATCGTTATCAAGTGGGGCAAATCGTGCTGGATGACGGTTTAGCACTGGGGCAATGTCGTCCATTAACGGCGGAAGAAATTGCTTCTGTTGCAGAAAATAGCGAGCCAAACTAGGTTTGGCTATTGGTCTAGGGTTGGCTATCGGTCATTACTTTGCTGCGTTTTTGGCTTGATTCAGTTTGGCGAGACCTGAAAACAATCCCCAAAAGAACAGCCCAATACAGGCGAGAAATATGCCGATACCTACCGGTGAACCCCAACTAAACCATTCGATGTACATACTAAATCCTTTGTCGTGTGTTGGTAACTTATTCATTTGTGCATAAAAAACATGCAACAACACTGACCTATCCGACACCATAGATCAACCTTTTCACTACATCTTTACATCCAGAAGAGGGATAGATGTTTGGTTGTGAACTTTGAAAGCCTAACCAACCGCTACCGCGCTAGTTCAACCGATATAGGAAACAAAGCCGATATTAAAACTTCATTGTTGCTTACCTCGGCTAACTCTCGTTGATAGTCAATGCTAACGATAGCGTTGGCAGCGTAACATCCACTGCCAATTTGAACATTGATGATCGACTCAATTTAGCCAAGCAATTGTAAATTATGATGAAGTTTCGGCCTTTTTCTTGCCTGCAAGTTGCTTTTCAATCGCGATAATCATCTTAGAAGCGATATCTTCATTGGTAGCGGTTTCAATGCCTTCAAGACCCGGCGATGAATTGACCTCAAGCAGCAATGGCCCTTTATTGGAGCGAATTAAATCGACCCCGGCGACTTTAAGATCCATCGCTTTGGCGGCCTTAATGGCAATGCGGCGTTCTTCAGGGGTGATTTTGATTAGTTCTGCACGGCCACCTTGGTGGATGTTAGCGCGGAACTCGCCCGGAGCGGCAACGCGTTGAATTGATGCCACCACTTTGCCATCTACCACAAAGCAGCGCAGATCTTTGCCGCTCGATTCTTTAATAAATTCCTGCACCAGAATGTTGGCGTTGAGGCTTTTGAACGCGTTGATCACGCTCTCTGCGGCCTTGCGGGTTTCTGCCAGAACCACGCCTTTACCCTGAGTACCTTCCAGTAACTTGATGATCAGCGGTGCGCCACCCACCATATTAATCAAATCGCCAGTATCTAGTGGTGAATTAGCAAAACCAGTGGTGGGAATATCTAGGCCGTTATCCAGCAGCAATTGCAGGGCGCGCAACTTATCGCGTGACTGGGCAATGGCGGTTGAGCTGTTTAAACAGTAGATACCCAAAGATTCAAACTGGCGCAGTAGGGTACAGGCATAAAAGGTCATGCTGGGACGAATGCGCGGGATCACCGCGTCCAACTCATTGAGCACTAAGCCGCCGCGATAGTGGATCTCTGGGCGGGTCGCATCGAGTTTCATGTAGCAGTTTTTGATATTAAAAAACTGAATTTCATGGCCACGGCTTTCCGCTGCTTCAATAATACGGCGGTTGCTGTAAAGGTTTGGGTTGCTGGCCAGTAAGCCAATTTTCAGCCCTGTGGTGCGGATCTCTGGCGCGCGGTAAAGGGTTGCCAATTGATCTGACAAGCGCTCACCCAACAGGCAGTGCCCTGCGGGATCGACCAAGGTGCGACCATGCATCGCTTCACGCCCGAGCAGCATGCGATAACCCATGCTGTCACGGTTGGTGAGGGTGACTTCCACATCCCACAGTTGTTCACCCATTGCCAATGGCACACGGATCACTAAGCGCTTTTCGCGGTCGCCGCTAGAGCTCTTGATGATGCGTTGATCGATCACTTTTGCTTCGCAATGAACCGTAACTTTGCGGTTGTCTTGAATGGGGTGTACCTCAAACGAGACCCATGCTTCGCCATTACGGGAGAACGGCTGAATATTGATGGCGTGCAAAGATGAGGTTTTTGCGCCGGAATCCACGCGTGCCTTAATGGCAGGAATGTTAAGCGAGGGAAACGCGCACCACTCATCGCTGCCGATCACAATTTTCGGCTCAATGCTCTGTTTCATGTTTTGTAAATGCTCTGAATAGTGAGGATGGAACATCCTGAAGAAATCAAAATGCTGGCTACTACAAGCATAGTCGCCGATTGGCGTGCTTTATAGCCGAAAACCTTTACTTGGCAAAGCGATTTATGGCGCCGCCATCAAAAATTCATCTTCGCTGCACAAATTTCGAGAGAGTGTGGCCGGCAACAGAATTCGATGCGGCTGTTTGCCGGTGTGCCGCCATTGAGCGCGCGTAAAAAAACAAAAGGCACGTGTAAGTGCCTTTTGAACGGGGATGTGGGCTGCGAGCGCTGGCCGACTATTGCTCAGGATCGTAATCCAGCACGGGGGCGAGCCATTTCTCGGTTTCAACAATGCTCATGCCTTTACGGCGGGCATAATCTTCTACCTGATCGCGGCCAATATTGGTTATACCAAAGTAGCGCGATTGCGGATGGGCAAAGTACCAACCAGACACTGCTGCGGTCGGGTACATCGCAAAGCTCTCGGTGATATTGAGATCGATGCACTCGTTCGGTTTCAGCAAGTCCCACAGCAAGCCTTTTTCGGTGTGATCTGGGCAAGCTGGGTAGCCAGGTGCAGGACGAATGCCTTTGTATTTCTCGCGGATCAGCGCTTCGTTATCCAAGTTCTCATCGGCGGCATAACCCCAAAACTCTTTACGCACCCGTTCGTGCATCCGCTCAGCAAAGGCTTCTGCCAAACGATCCGCCAAACACTTGAGCATGATGGCACTGTAGTCGTCGTGTGCTGCTTCAAAACGCTCAAGATGGGCATCAATGCCGTGGCCAGCGGTCACTGCAAAGCCGCCCATGTAATCGGAAACGCCGGTTTCTTTTGGCGCAACAAAGTCCGACAAACAGAAGTTGTGGTTGCCGACCCGTTCAATCTGCATCCGCAGATGGTGGGTGGTCATCAACACCTCGCTGCGGCTGTCATCGGTGTAGAGTTCGATGTCATCATAGTTGACGCTGTTGGCCGGGAACAAGCCGATGACTGCTTTGGCGGTGAGCCATTTTTCGTCGATGATTTTTTGCAGCATCGCTTTGCCGTCGGCGAATACTTTCTGCGCTTCTTCACCCACGATCTTGTCTTCCAAAATCTCAGGATAGTGGCCGTGCAGTTCCCAGGCGCGGAAGAACGGTGTCCAGTCGATACGATCAACTAAGTCCGTCAGCGGATAATCATCAAACACTTGAATGCCGAGCTGCTTCGGTTTGATCGGCGGATTCGCTACCCAATCGTGGGTCACACGGTTTTCCCGCGCCGCTTCGAGACTGGCGATCTGCTTACGTTTGGTCTGCGACAGGCGTTTTTCACGCATCACCGCATATTCTTGGTAAGTGGCATCGATAGTCGCTTGGCGAGTGTCGTCGTTGATGAGTTTGCTCACCATCGGCACCGCGCGCGATGCGTCGGCAATATAGATCGCACCATGTGGATAGTGCGGGGCAATCTTCACGGCGGTATGGATTTTTGAGCAGGTTGCGCCACCGATAATCGCTGGAATGGTCAGGCCTTCACGCTCAAAGGTTTTAACGTTGTGCACCATCTCATCAAGGCTTGGGGTAATAAGCCCGGACATGCCGATGATGTCGACTTTTTCTTTGCGGGCGGTTTCGACGATCTTTTCTACCGGCACCATCACGCCGAGATCGATCACCTCGTAGCCGTTACAGGCCAGTACCACGCCGACAATGTTTTTGCCGATATCGTGCACGTCACCTTTCACGGTCACCATCAGTACTTTACCGTTGCTTTGGCCTTCGACTTTTTCCGCTTCAATAAACGGGTTAAGGTAGGCCACCGCTTTTTTCATCACGCGGGCGGATTTTACCACTTGCGGCAGGAACATCTTGCCTTCGCCGAACAGATCGCCGACCACGTTCATGCCGTCCATCAACGGCCCTTCAATCACATCCAGTGGCCGGGTGGCGGCTTGGCGCGCTTCTTCAGTGTCTTCGTCGATAAATTCGGTAATGCCTTTGACCAGCGCGTGTTCGAGGCGCTTGTTCACCGGCCAGTGACGCCACTCTTGCTCTTCAGGTTTGGCTGCGCCTGCACCGTTGCCGCGATAGTTTTCAGCAATCTCCAATAACTGTTCGGTGTTGCTGGAATCCGCTACCGGGCAGGGCAGGTTGAGCACTACCGCTTCTACGCGCTCTTTTAATGGCGGGTCGATGTCATCGTAAATCGCCAACTGACCGGCGTTAACAATGCCCATGTCCATTCCCGCTTTAATCGCGTGATAGAGGAACACCGCGTGGATCGCTTCACGCACCGGATTGTTGCCACGGAACGAGAACGACACGTTCGACACGCCACCGGAAATCATCGCGTGCGGCAGCGTGGCTTTAATATCTTTGATGGCTTCGATGAAATCGACGGCGTAGTTGTCGTGCTCGTCGATACCGGTGGCGACAGCGAAAATGTTCGGGTCGAAGATGATGTCTTCCGGCGGAAAGCCGACTTGATCGACCAGAATGCGATAGGCGCGAGTACAGATCTCGGTCTTGCGGGCACGGGTATCTGCTTGGCCGGTTTCATCAAACGCCATGATGATTGCTGCTGCGCCGTAGCGTTTCACTAAGGTGGCTTGCTCGATAAATTTGGCTTCGCCCTCTTTGAGCGAAATCGAGTTAACAATGCCTTTGCCTTGAATACATTTGAGGCCAGCTTCAATCACTTCCCATTTGGAAGAGTCGATCATGATCGGCACTTTGCAGATATCGGGCTCAGAGGCGATAAGGTAGAGGAAGCGGGTCATCACTTCCACGCCATCGAGCATGCCTTCATCCATGTTGATGTCGATGATCTGCGCGCCGCTTTCTACCTGCTCGCGGGCGACATCAAGCGCGGTTTCATAATCGCCTTCTTTGATGAGCCGTAGAAAACGGGCCGAGCCGGT
This sequence comes from Shewanella avicenniae, assembly GCF_017354945.1. Classification (NCBI taxonomy): domain Bacteria; kingdom Pseudomonadati; phylum Pseudomonadota; class Gammaproteobacteria; order Alteromonadales; family Shewanellaceae; genus Shewanella; species Shewanella avicenniae. Next base: position 896,963 of record NZ_CP071503.1, read on the forward strand.
CACGTTGGTACGTTCGCCGACGTTAATAAACAGCGAGTTGCTGTCGATAGTGAGTGGTTCCAAACCGGATAAGCGGCTGGCGACCGGAAGTTCTGGCAGAGCGCGCGGCTGATACTGCTCCACCGCTTCACGAATCGCTTTAATATGTGCTGGCGTGGTGCCGCAGCAGCCGCCAACCAAGTTGAGTAGACCTTCTTTGGCCCATTGACCGATAACCTCGGCCATCTCCTCCGGCGTTTCATCGTAGCCACCAAATTCGTTTGGTAGGCCCGCGTTCGGGTGCGCCGAGACAAAGGTTTCGCTGATGCGCGCCAATTCTTCCACATAGGGGCGCAGCTCTTTTGGCCCTAAGGCGCAGTTCAAACCAAAGGAGAGCGGCTTGATGTGGCGCAGCGAATTATAGAAGGCTTCGGTGGTTTGACCTGTCAGAGTACGGCCAGAGGCATCGGTAATGGTGCCGGAAATCATCACCGGCAGCCTTTGGCCGAGCTTTTCAAACACTGCATCGATGGCGAACAGCGCCGCTTTAGCGTTGAGGGTATCAAAGATGGTTTCCACCATAATGATATCTGCGCCGCCGTTGATCAGCGCTTCAGTGGCTTGGGTGTAAGCAGTCACTAACTCATCAAAGTGGATATTACGAAAACCTGGGTCATTAACATCAGGGCTAATCGAGCAGGTACGGTTGGTCGGACCAAGCACCCCCGCAACATAGCGTGGTATACCGGTGGCTGCGGCCACTTCATCGGCGGCTTGGCGGGCAAGCCTCGCGGCTTCGACGTTAATCTCAGTCACCAGCTCCTGCATGTCGTAATCGGCCATGGCAACCGTGGTGGCGTTGAAGCTGTTGGTTTCGATGATATCGGCACCGGCTTCAAGGTATTGGCGGTGAATGGTCTTAATGATCTCTGGCTGAGTTAACACCAGTAAGTCATTGTTACCTTTTACATCGCAGTGCCAATCCTTAAAGCGCTCGCCACGGTAGTCAGCTTCTTCCAGTTTATAGCCTTGGATCATGGTACCCATCGCGCCATCAATAATCAGGATGCGCTGTGAAAGGGCTGATTCGAGCTGCTGTTGAATCGGCGCTGACGGGGTTTTGCAAGTTGCCATCGTTAAAAACCTTTTCTTCATGCCATGGACACAAATGCCTGCGTTTGCTGTATGATCTAGATCACATTCGGTATACACCGACATTATGGCATCTTAGATGCGCTGCAGGCTTGATTACTACTCAGTAGTTTTGGACATTTATACGTATAGACGTCCATAATACGGATTCAATGTTACTGCGGCAAGGTGAAATTGGCCGCAATAGCTCGCGTGATAGTAAAGGATTTAGCATGACCCGCACCCGCAAACTGACAATCTTTTTGATGCGCCATGGCCACTGTGAAGGTGGTGAGATGTTGCGCGGTAAAACCGACGTGCCGTTGAGCGCGGAAGGTGAAGAGCAGATGTGGGATGCGTGGCGCTTGATTTCGGACGATATCGATGGCGCGCGCTTATCTTTATTGACCTCACCGCTGCGCCGCTGTTGTGATTTTGCTGATGCCTTAGTTGATGATATGCCGGAGTTTTTTGAACGTTCACTGCAGGTTGCCCCTTGGCTGTCTGAACTGGATTTTGGCGACTGGGACGGAGTGCCATTTGCTGAACTCGAAGCGCTGCATAGCGATAAGCTGATTGAATTTTGGCAAGCGCCGTTGGATATCACTCCGCCAGGCGGTGAGCCGGTGCGTGATTTTCATCAGCGAGTCGTGACTGGCTGGAAAGAGTTACAGCAACAGCTGCTCAAGTCCGATAAAGATAACGCGTTACTGGTGACCCACGGCGGCGTGATTCGCTCCTTGATGAGTGATGTGATTTGCCCCGGTGAACTGCCTGCAGCTGGGCTGTTTAATGCCTTTGACCTGCCTTACGGTTCGGTGGTCAAGATCAGTTTGTTTGCTTCTGAGGTGGGTGGTCAATGGCAATGCTCAGGCCGTTTGCATTGGAATTTTGCCAGTAGCTTTCCCCTCTAATGTTAAAACCTAGCGTAACCGCTTAATTTTTAAGGCTGAACAGTGACAGTTGTCCCTAAGCTGTTAGTCTTTAGTGATCGTATGAACAGACAACGCGGAGGTCGCGCATGAATGCTGCCCTTAGGGCAGAAAACCTTAGCTGGTCTGCTGATGGCAAAAAGATTTTGCAAGACGTCAGTTTTGCACTTGAGCCAGGCAAAATGCTGGGGTTAATCGGTCCAAACGGCGCTGGTAAGTCCAGTTTGCTGCGCTGCCTCTATCGCTACCACCAACCGCAAGCCGGTAGAATCCTGCTTAATAATAAAGAAATCAATAGCATAAGTCGTAAAAGCTTTGCGCAAACGGTAGCGGTTGTGTTGCAAGACACTCCGACAGAAATGAACAGCACTGTTGAGCAAATCGTGGCCACCGGTCTGACCCCTTACAAAGGCCTTTTCCAATGGGATGGCAAGGAGGATAATAACGCTATTCAAGCAGCGTTATGCCAGGTTGGGTTGGCCGACAAAGCATATGCGTCTTTTAGCCATCTTTCCGGTGGAGAAAAACAGCGAGCGTTAATCGCCCGGGCGATAGTGCAGCGACCCTCTTTGTTCATCTTGGATGAGCCGACAAACCATCTGGATATCCGTTATCAAATCCAAATTCTCGAACTGGTTCGCAGTCTCGGGATCACGGTTATCGCATCGATTCATGATTTGAATCTGGCATCGGCATTGTGTGATGAACTGCTGCTGTTGGCTGATGGTCGCTGTGTCGCGCATGGTGATGCAGCTGGGGTGTTGACCGAAGAGCGCATATCGCAAGTGTTTGGGGTGTGTTGCAAAGTCACGCCGCATCCACAAATCGGTAAGCCATTGATCCACTATTACTATGGCTACCAGAAAGAAGGTGGTTATCGTAACGAGGCTGGCTACCGCAGTAAGGCGGATCATGAGGTTGTCATTGATGCCAAGTAGCGCTGACAACCCATTATTAGCTCAGGTACAGCGCCGCACTCGGTGTTGGTGTGTGTTGTTACTGGGATTGATTATTTCGCCATTACTTGCCGCCAGTTTTGGTGCTGCAGATGTTAGCGTTACTGATGTTGTGAAGGTACTGGGTAAGCATTGGTTCGACATGGGAAACGTGTCTAGCATTCGCGAGCAGATTATCTGGGAGCTGCGTTTACCTCGTATCATTTTGGCATTTACAGCGGGTGCTGGTCTTGCGTTGAGTGGCTTTGTGCTGCAAAGCGTAACCCGCAATCCGCTGGCCGATCCGTATCTGTTTGGGATTAGTGCGGGCGCCTCTTTTGGCGCAGTCAGTGCGATAACCCTCGCAGGTGGGACCGTATTGGCGAGTTTATCTTTACCCGCTGGGGCATTTCTGGGGGCC